>NZ_CM151329.1:0-390000 GCF_056486685.1 Stenotrophomonas sp. 2201_Sma | reverse complement strand
CCAGCGTTCACTCTGAGCCAGGATCAAACTCTTCACTTAAAACTACATTGCCCGAAGGCAAAAATTTAAAGCTGCAGATGAATGATTCTGGCAACGTATCGCTTGCTTTAAAACAATTAATAGTTGCTTGATCAAACGTCTGCAAGATGGACAGTCATCCTTCCTGCAGGCGCCTTCACAAGATACCTGCGCATACTTTCAAAGATCCGGGGAAGTGGCCTCAGCGCCGTTCCCGTGTGCTGCGAAGTTTCCTTCGTAGCGAGCCGCCCATTATGCCAGACTTTTTCAGTCCGTCAACACCTTCGTTCGATCATCTCGTTCGGGGTGATGGGCGCCCTGGTGTCGCTCAAGCCCCTTGGTGGCGGCCCCTGCGACGGGGGAGGGAAAGTATGTCCCTGTTCGCTCCATTTGTGAAGGGGGTGTGGCGACTTTTTTCATCGGATGTTGGCACCGTTCATCCGACAGGCGCCCGATGAACGGCGCCACGAGCGCCCGGGCGTGTGCCCGGCGCTCGTCCGACAGATCTCAGGCTGCGATCAGGCGCACACGGGCGAATGTGCGCTTACCCACCTGCAGCAGACCTTCGAAGCCCGGCCGCAGCACCTGCTGACCATCTTCCACGACCTCGCCATCCACCTTGACGGCGCGCTCCTTGAGCTTGCGGTTGGCTTCGGAGTTGCTCGGAGTCAGCCCGGCAGCGGTCAGCAGCGCCGCGATGCGCAGGCCTTCGGCCGGAATCGCCACGTCCTGCAGCGGCAACTGGGTGATGTCGCCCTGTCCGGTCACCGCCGCTTCCCAGCCGGCAATGGCCTGTTCGGCGGCGGCTGCGTCGTGGAAGCGGGTTGCCAGCTCCCGCGCCAGGCGCAGCTTCACCACGCGCGGGTTGAGACCGCCGCTGGCCACCTGCTCCCGCAGCTGCGCGGCCTCGGCCTGGCTGATATCGAAGGACAGCAGTTCGATCCAGCGCCACATCAGGGCATCGTCCACCTTCATGGTCTTGGTGACGATGTCGATGGCCGGCTCGCTGATGCCGATGTAGTTGCCCAGCGACTTGGACATCTTGTTGACACCGTCCAGGCCTTCCAGCAGCGGCATGGTCAGCACCACCTGGGGCTTCTGCCCGTGGTGTTCCTGCAGGCCACGCCCCATCAGCAGGTTGAACTTCTGGTCGGTACCACCCAGTTCGACGTCCGCCTGCAGGGCGACCGAGTCGTAGCCCTGCACCAGCGGGTACAGGAACTCGTGGATGGCGATGGACTGCTGTGCGGCGTAGCGCTTGGCGAAGTCGTCGCGCTCCAGCATGCGTGCCACGGTGTGCTGGCCGGCCAGGCGGATCATGTCGGCCGCCCCCATGCTGCCGAACCACTCCGAATTGAAGCGGACTTCGGTACGGCTGCGGTCCAGCACCTTGAACACCTGTTCCTCGTAGGTGCGGGCATTGGCCAGCACATCCTCGCGGCTGAGCGGCTTGCGGGTCAGGCTCTTGCCCGAAGGGTCGCCGATCATGCCGGTGAAGTCGCCGATCAGGAAGATGACCTGATGACCGAGGTCCTGGAACTGGCGCATCTTGTTCAGCAGCACCGTATGACCCAGATGCAGGTCCGGCGCGGTGGGGTCGAAGCCAGCCTTGATCCGCAGCGGACGGCCTTCCTGCAGGCGCGCACGCAGATCCTCGAGCTTGAGGATCTCGTCGGCACCACGGCCGATCAGGGAAAGGGCTTCTTCAATCGAGGACACGTGACTACTCCCGGCAACGCCGATTCTTGTGTGGGGGTGTTAAAGCCAAGTTAACCCGATTGGCTTCACAAAAGCCAATGGGCACAAGGGTTTGACGCGCTTTTCTCAGGTGTCTATGGTAACCGGCGTTCAGGCCCGCGCTCCCGGGCCAGCCAGGAAAAACCGCCGATGCACAACTCCGAACAAGGGCGCGCACGCAAGCAGCGCTTCCAGGAACGCCTTCACGTCCTGCACGACAACGCCCTGCATCGGAAGCTCAGGCAACATCTTCCCGCCGCCTTCAATGAGCGCTGGACCCGGCGTCACTGGATGCATGCCAGCCTGTTCGCGACCATCGGTGCGCTGGTCGCCACGATCGTCCCCGGTTTCTCGCACACCATCGACGCCCCCTACGCCGACAGCCACACCAGCCTGGCCCTGCCCTTGCCGCCGCTGTCGCTGGCCCGCCAGCAGCAAGTGCCCGGTGACAGCTGGCAGGTCCTGCGCGTACAGCGTGGCCAGACCCTCAGCGAGCTGTTCGACCAGGCCGGCATTCCGGCGACCACCCTGCACCGCGTCCTGGACCACCCCGGTGCCCGCGAATCGCTGACGAAGCTGCGCCCGGGCGCCGAGATCGCCTTCGACATGCCGCTGTCCGGCGACCTGCGCAGCATCCGCTTCGACCGCGACGGCGAGAACCGGGTCGAGCTGAGCCTGGCCGGCGACAACATCAAGGAAACCGTGACCAAGCGCGAGACCTCCACGCGCACGGTGGTCACCAGTGGTGAGATCACCAGTTCGCTGTATGCCGCAGCGCGCCGGGCCGGGCTGTCACCGTCGGCGATCGCCACCATGACCGACGACATCTTCAAGTACGACATCGACTTCTCCAAGGACCTGCAGCCGGGCGACCGCTTCAGCGTGGTGATGGATGAAACCTGGCGCGAGGGCGAAAAGGTCGATACCAGCAAGATCCTGGCAGCGACCTTCACCACCGGCGGCAAGACCTATTCGGGCTTCCGCTTCGAACGCAACGGCAAGTCCGAGTACTACGACATCAATGGGCGCTCGCTGAAGAAGAGCTTCATCCGCATGCCGATCCCGTTCGCGCGCCTGAGCTCGACCTTCGGCGCGCGCAAGCACCCGGTGCTGGGCAAGATGCGCATGCACAAGGGCGTGGACTACGCCGCCCGCACCGGCACGCCGATCATGGCGGCCGGCGATGCGCGCGTGCAGTTCGCCGGCGTGCAGCGCGGCTACGGCAATGTGGTGATCCTCGACCACGGTCGTGGCCACACCACCCTGTACGGGCACATGTCGCGCTTTGCGAACATCCGCACCGGCCAGCGCGTGGCGCAGGGCACGGTGATCGGCTATGTCGGCTCGACCGGCCTGGCCACCGGCCCGCACCTGCACTACGAATTCCGCGTCAACGGCGTGCACCGCAACCCGCTGACGGTGACCATGCCGCCGCCGGAGCCGCTCAAGGGCGCCGAGCTGGTCGCCTTCCGCGCCCAGACCGCGCCGGCGATGGCGCGCATCCAGGGCATGGAGAAGCTGATCTACGCCGACGCCAGCCCGGCGCCGACCGGTCGGGACGAGGCGGCCACGGAGGTGGCCAGCGCCAAGGACACGCAGACCCGCGGGCGCAAGCGCGGCTGAGACCTCCGTTGACGAACAAGGACGCGGCAGCCCAAGCTTGCCGCGTCCTTTTTTTTTGCGCGCCATGAGCACACCTGCCGACGCCAACACTCCCCTGTACCTGGGCCTGATGTCAGGCACCAGCGCCGACGGTATCGATGCCGCACTGGTGCAGTTTCCCGACGAGGGCGGTTGCCGCTTCGTGCATGGCCTGACCGCGCGCTGGGAACCCCTGCTGCGCGCGCGGCTGGTGGCGCTGGGCGAAGGGGGGCCGCTGGCGTCGCTGGAGGAGCTTGGCGAACTCGACGCGCGGATCGCGATCGCCTTCGCCGAGGCCGCCAACCAGTTGCTGGAGGAATCCGGCGTGGACCGCACCCGCGTGCGGGCGATCGGCTCGCATGGGCAGACCGTGCGCCACCGGCCGCTGGCCGATCCGGCCTTCACCGTGCAGCTGGGCGACGGCAACCGCATCGCCGAGCTGACCGGGATCACCACGGTGTGCGATTTCCGCCGCCGCGACGTGGCTGCCGGCGGTCATGGCGCACCGCTGATGCCGGCCTTCCACCTCGGCATGCTGGGCACGGCCGACGAGGACCGGGCCGTGCTCAACCTGGGCGGCATCGCCAATCTGACCCTGATCCCGCGGGAGGGTGCCGTACGCGGCTTCGACACCGGTCCAGCCAATGCGCTGATGGATGCCTGGTGCCAGCGCCACACCGGGCGCACTTTCGATGCCGAAGGCGCCTATGCCGCCAGCGGTGTGGTGGATGGCCCCCTGCTGGCGGGCTGGCGTGCGGACCCCTGGTTCGACCTGCCCCCGCCGAAGAGTACCGGTCGCGAACAGTTCCATCTGGCGTGGGCGGAGGCGCACATGGGTGAAGGCCAGTACGCCGCTGCCGATGTGCAGGCGACCCTGCTTGAGCTGACCGTGGCGACCGTGGCCGATGCGCTGCTGGCGCAGCAGCCGCAGACACGCCGCCTGCTGGTCTGTGGCGGCGGCGTGCACAACCGGCAGTTGATGAAACGGCTGGCCGAACGGCTGCCGGCGCTGCAGGTGGAATCCAGCGCCGTGCATGGGTTGGACCCGGAGTACGTGGAAGCCATGGGCTTCGCCTGGCTGGCGCAGCGGACGATGGACGGGCTGACGGGGAACCTGCCCAGCGTCACCGGCGCGAAGGGATCGCGGATTCTCGGCGCGATCCATCTGGCCTGAGGCGGCCCGCTCCGCCGGGCATGGCCCGGCGCTACCCCGTCGGCCCGCTCCGCCGGGCATGGCCCGGCGCTACCCCGTCGGTACGCTCCGCCGGGCGTGGCCCGGCGCGCGCCCTTCGGCGACCAACTGGTAGCGCCGGGCCATGCCCGGCGGTGAGGTATCAGATCAATCGAAGCCCTGCCCGGCCGGCAGCGCCTGCAGCGCGATGATGGCCGCAGCGAGCGCATCGACCTCGGTATCGCCAAAACCGGAGCGGACCTCCAGCTCGCTGCTGAACAACCCTTGTTCCAGCAACGCCGCACAGGTCTGTTCGTGGCTCCAGCCACGGGCAACCGCGACCCGCCGGATGCGTTCCAGCAGCAGCGGGTCCAGGTCCCGCAGCACCACATCAGCCATGCTCACTTCCCCGTTCGCAGGGCACCGCCCCCTCGGCGCGTCGGGGGCGATGATCCCGCAGACCGGGCGGGCAGGCAATCAGGCGGCCGGCGGTGGCCCGCGGTCGACGATGCGCGGCCACAGCCAGACCAGCAGCAGCAGGGTCGGCACCACGGTGACCGAGCTGAGGATGAAGAACGTGCTGTAGGAGGTGGCCTCGACGATGTAGCCCGACACACCGCCGACGAACTTGCCGGGCAGGTTGGCCAGCGAGACCAGCAGCGCATACTGGGTAGCGGTGAAGTTGCGGTCCGTCAACGACGACATGAAGGCGACCAGCACGGTGCCTGCAAAGCCCTGGAACAGGTTGTCGGCACTGAGGGCGGCATAGAACGCCCACAGCTTGCCCGGGTTGTGCGCCATCAGCAGGAAGGCCAGATTGGACAGCGCCACGCCCAGTGCCGCCACCAGCAGCATGCGCCGGAAGCCAAACGCGGCCACCGCGATGCCTCCCAGGAAGGCACCGCCGATGCCCATCCACACCCCGAACAGTTTGGAGACCGTGGCGATGTCGGCCTTGTCGAAGCCGGAATCGAGGTAGAACGGCCCCGCCATCACCCCGATCACCTGGTCAGGGAACTTGAACAGGCCGACAAAGGCCAGCAGCACCAGCGCCAATGCCACGCCGTTGCGGCTGAAGAAACTTGTGATCGGCTGGACGAAGGCTTCGGCGACATCGATGCGGCGCTGCACGGCGGTGGCGGGACGCTCCGGTTCGGCGCACAGCAGCGTGGTGATGATCGGCAGCAGCATCAGGGCGGCCATCGCCAGATACGCGATGACCCAGCCTTCAAACTGGGCCAGATACAGCGCGCCGGCACCGGCCAGGATCAGGCCGATCCGGTAACCCAACGTGTAGGTGGCCGCCAGCGCGGCCTGAGCGGTCTGCGGCGCGATCTCGATACGGTAGGCATCCACGGCCGAATCCTGGGTGGCGCCGGCAAAGGACGCCACCAGCACCCACATCACCAGGGGCCAGACGCCCTGTTCGGGGCGCACGAAGGCCAGCGCGATCAGTCCGACCAGCACCATGACCTGCGATACCAGCAGCCAGGAGCGACGACGGCCGAGCCGGCCCAGCAACGGGAAGGCATACCGATCCAGCAGCGGTGCCCACAGGAACTTGAGCAGGTAGAAGAAACTGGCCAGGCTGATCAGGCCGATGCTGCCCAGGTCCAGCCCCACATCGCGCAGGCGCGTGGACAAGGTCTGCGACGCGATCAGCAGGAACGGCAGGCCACTGCCGAAACCCAGCATGGCCATGGTCAGCGCCGACGGTGTACCGAAGGCGCGCTTGATTCCTGCCCAGCCTTTGTAGCTGACCGGCCTGGCCGCCTCGCTCACAGGTCGTAGTCCACGGTGAACGGGGCGTGGTCGGAGAAGCGCTCTTCGCGGTAGATCGAGCAGCCACGCAGTTTGTCGCGCAGGCCCGGCGTGATGAACTGGTAGTCGATGCGCCATCCCACGTTGTTGGCGCGGGCCGCCCCGCGGTTGCTCCACCAGGTGTAGTCCTCCCCGGTGGGATTGAGCAGGCGATACGCATCGGCCCAGCCACGACCGGCCGCCACGTCGGTGGCCTGGCCATGATCGGCGCACAGCGCGTTGAGCCAGTCGCGCTCTTCGGGCAGACAGCCGGAATTCTTCTGGTTGGACTTCCAGTTCCTGATGTCCAGCGCCGACCGCACGATGTTCCAGTCGCCACACAGCACGTAGTCGCGACCGCTGCGCGCCCACTCCTCCAGGATCGGCCGCAGCCACTCCATCACTTCGAACTTGAACCCCTGGCGCAGGTCGCCGGAGCTGCCGGACGGAATGTAGAAGGACACCACGCTGAGGTTGCCGAAGCGCGCCTCGATATAGCGCCCCTCATCGTCGAACGGCGCCCAGCCCAGCGAGGTGATGACCTGGTCCGGTTCCCGCCTGCTGTAGATCGCCACGCCGCTGTAACCCTTCTTGGTGATGGCATCGCGGTAGAAGCAATGGTGTCCGTCGGGCCGGAACATCGGGTCGGTCAGCTGGTCTTCCTGGGCCTTGGTCTCCTGGAGGCACAGGACGTCGGCGTCCTGGGCGCGGAACCAGTCGAGGAAGCCTTTGGTCGCGGCGGAACGGATGCCATTGGCGTTGAAACTGATGATGCGCATGCAGGGGACCTACGGCGGGAAACCGGGCAAGCATACCGGTTGGCTGCTGGGCTGCGCAGTCCGGCGGACGCGGCCGGACGGCCCCCCGGAAGAGCGCCGACGAGCGCGGAAGGCCCGGCTGCATTAGGATTTGTGCTCCAAATGAAGATGAATCGAGTTTTGATGAGCGACCACCGTCACCGTTTCCTGCAGCTGGCCCTGACCGCCGACGCCCTGCGCTTCGGCCAGTTCACCCTCAAGTCCGGCCGGCTGAGCCCCTATTTCTTCAACGCCGGTCGCTTCGACTCCGGCTCGCTGCTGTCCCAGCTCGGCGCCTGTTATGCCGATGCCATCGACGCCAGCGGGGTCAAGTACGACGTGGTGTTCGGCCCGGCCTACAAGGGCATTCCGCTGGCCACGGCAATGGCCTGCGAGCTGGCCCAGCGTGGCCGCGACCTGCCGCTGTCGTTCAACCGCAAGGAAGCCAAAGACCATGGCGAAGGCGGCCAGCTGATCGGCGCCGACATGAATGGCAAGCGCGTGCTGATCGTCGATGACGTGATCACTGCGGGTACTGCGATCCGCGAAGCGCTGGCCATCATCCGCGCGGCAGGCGGCACTCCGGCCGGCATCGTGGTCGCTCTGGATCGCCAGGAGATCGCTTCGGAAGCCGATCGCCGCTCGGCGGCGCAGGCAGTGGCCGAGGAAGCCGGCATCCCGGTGATCGCAGTGGCCTCGCTGGGCGACCTGCTTGATTTCGCCTCGGGAAACCCGGAACTTGTCGGCTACCGGCAGCCGCTGGAAGCCTATCGGGCCCAGTACGGCGTCCGCTCCACACGCTGACCGCCAGGGGGAAGGTCGCATGTCCCGAATTCCTGCTGTTCTCTTCGCCGCCCTGCTGCTGGCCCTGCCGTTCATCGTGGCGGGGCAGTCGCGGGGCGGCGACAAGGTCGAGAAGAAGCTGTACTGCTGGAACGAGGGCCAGGAGCGGATCTGCAGCGATGCGCTTCCTGCCGATGCGGTCAACCACGCGCGCGACGAGTTCAATGCCCGCAGTGGGCTGCGCAATGCGCAGGTGCAGCGCGCGCTGACCGACGAAGAACGTGCCGCCGCCAGTACCGCGGCGGCACAGCAGCAGCTGGACCGGATGGCCGAGCAGACCCGCCAGCGCACCGAGCAGGCGATGCTGACCACCTACGGCAGCGAAGACGACCTGCGGCGGGTGTTCGCCGAGCGCCAGGAAGTGCTCGACAACAACCTCAAGACCGCCCAGTACAACGTGGCCAGCCTGCGTGAATCGCTGGTCGCGCTGCTGTCGGCGGCCGGCGACCGCGAGCTGGCGGGCGCCAAGGTGGGCGACCCGCAGGCCGAAGCGATCCGCCAGCGGCACGTACAGCTGCAGTCGCAGCAGCGCCTGCAGTCCGGCTTCCTGCAGCAGCAGCAGGCGTTGAAGGCGGAGATTGAAAGCACCCTGCAGCGCTATCGCGAGCTGAAGGGCCTGGCGCCGGCTGCCCCGGCTGGCTGAAAACGCTCCTGCCGCCGGGCATGGCCCGGCGCTCCGTGGCCAGGTTACGGCCTGACGCGCGGAATTTATGCAGTCTTTACGCGCCGGCCCGGTCCGCCGGGTAGTGCGTTTACGGGGCGCAGGCCGACCATGACGGCCTGAGGTGGAGGGGTTCCACCAGGACGCAATTCCCATGTCCCCCTGGCTGTCGTTGGTGTGTGGCGTGCTGGTGCTGATCGCCGCCGCCTATCTTCTGTATGTCGTGCTGCGGCCCGAGTCGTTCTGAGCGGAGCCGGCCATGATTGAAATTCTTGTCATTCTTGCTGCCAGCGTCGCGCTGGCATGGCCGCTGGGACTGTACCTGGCGCGCGTGATGCGCGGCACGCCGATGAAGGTCGACGTGCTGTTCCGTTGGATCGAAACGCCGCTGTACAAGGTCTTCGGCGTCGATCCCGCACGCTCGATGTCCTGGCGTGGCTACGTGCTGGCATTCCTGCTCAGCAATGGGGTGGTGGCGGTGCTGACCCTGGCGGTGTTCATGACCCAGGCGTGGTTGCCGCTGAATCCGGACCAGATCCCGAACATGCGCTGGGACACCGCGCTGCACACGATGATCTCGTTCCTGACCAACACCAACCAGCAGCACTATTCAGGCCAGGCGCAGCTGTCCTACCTCTCGCAGATGACCGGGATCACCGGTCTGCAGGTGGTGACCCCGATGATGGGCCTGGCGCTGGCGGTGGCCACACTGCGCGCGCTGTTCGCGCCGGCGCCGCAGTCGGCCACAGGCAGCGCCGGCGATGACCGCCAGGTCGCAGTGGGCAACTACTACGCCGACGTGGTGCGCCTGTGCGTGCGCGTCCTGTTGCCGCTGTGCCTGCTGTGGACACTGCTGCTGACCAGCCAGGGCGTGCCGTCGACGCTGGCGGCGGGGCCGCAGGCCACGCCGATCGATGCCTCCGCCGGCATGACGACGCAGAAGCTGCCGCTGGGTCCGGTCGCGGCAATGGTCGCCGCCAAGCAGCTGGGCGCCAACGGCGGCGGCTGGTATGGCCCGAACAGCAGCTTCCCGCTGGAGAATCCGACGCCGGTTTCGAACCTTCTCGAAGTGATCGGCATCCTGCTGGTACCGATGGCGGTGATCTTCATGATCGGGGCATTCACCGGGCGACGTCGCTTCGGCGCGCTGGTGTTCGTCTGCATGCTGGGAATGTCGCTGCTGTCCACCGGCGCCATGGTGTGGAGCGAAGGCCACAGTGCCAGTGCGGCCACGCCCCTGCTGATGGAGGGCAAGGAAGTACGTTTCGGCGCCGACGGCACCGCGTTGTGGGCGGCGGTGACGACGCAGGTGTCCAATGGCTCGGTGAACGGCATGCACGATTCGCTGGCCCCGCTGAGCGGTGGCATTGCCCTGGTCAACATGCTGGTCAGTGCGATCTGGGGTGGCATCGGCTGCGGCCTGCAGCAGTTCATCGTCTACCTGTTGCTGGGCGTGTTCCTGGCGGGGTTGATGACGGGCCGCACGCCGGAACTGTTCGGTCGCAAGCTGGAGACCCCGCAGGTGCGCCTGCTGGCCCTGCTGGTGCTGCTGCAACCCATCACCCTGCTGGTGTTCACCGCGGTCACTCTGGCCGTGCCCGGCCTGGCCGGCACCTCCAATCCCGGCTTCCACGGCATCAGCCAGGTGTTCTACGAATACGTATCGGCCTACGCCAACAACGGTTCGGGCTTCGAGGGACTGGGTGATGCCACGCCGTGGTGGAACCTGAGCTGCTCGCTGGTGCTGCTGCTGGGTCGCTTTCCGCTGCTGGTGATTCCGCTGGTGGTTGCTGCCCAGCTCGCCGCCAAGCGGCAGGCACCGGAATCAGCGGGCAGCCTGCAGATCGAAACCCCGACGTTCGCCCTGACCCTGGTGTCGGTGATCGTCATCCTGACCGTGCTGCAGTTCATGCCGGCGCTGGTGCTTGGCCCGATCGCCGACCACCTGAGCCTGGGACTGCATTGAGGACACCCCCATGAGTAGCCACGCAACCTCAACCCGTAACCCGCTTGCGTCACGCCCTGCCCTGCTCGATGCGGCCGGCCTGCGCCGCGCACTGGTCGACGCCGTACGCAAGCTTTCACCGATGCATCTGGTGCGCAGCCCGGTGATGGCGGTGGTGATGGCCGGCACGATCGTCGCCGCGATCATCACCCTGACCGGCAACGCTCCACTGGGCTTCGGCCTGGCGGTGACCGCGATCCTGCTGGTCACCGTATTGTTCGGCAACTTCGCCGAGGCCGTCGCCGAAGCACGCGGCCGGGGCCAGGCCGCATCGTTGCGCCGTGCCCGCCAGGACCTGGTGGCGCGCCGACTGGCCGCCCCGCAGCCAGGGGCCGCAGAAACGCAGGTGCCGGCCGCCGAACTGCGCCCGGGCGACCACGTCATCGTCAGTGCCGGCGAGCTGGTGCCAGCCGATGGCGAGATCGTGCAGGGCCTGGCCACCATCAACGAAGCGGCGGTAACCGGCGAATCGGCACCGGTGCTGCGCGAAGCGGGTACCGATCGCTCCGGCGTGATCGGCGGTACCAAGGTGCTGTCCGACCAGATCGTCGTGCGTGTGACCGCCGAGCCGGGCCACAGCTTCCTGGACCGGATGATCGCGCTGGTGGAAGGCGCCAACCGGCAGAAGACACCGAACGAGGTCGCCCTGACCCTGCTGCTGGCGGCGATGACGCTGACCTTCCTGGTGGTGGTGGCGACATTGCCGGCCATCGGCGCCCATGTCGGCGTCCAGGTCGATCCACTGCTGCTGATCGCACTGCTGGTCTGCCTGATCCCGACCACCATCGGCGGACTGCTGCCGGCCATCGGCATCGCCGGCATGAACCGCGCCCTGGCGGCCAACGTGCTGGCCAAGTCGGGCAAGGCGGTGGAAGTGGCCGGCGACGTCGATGTGCTGCTGCTGGACAAGACCGGCACCATCACCTACGGCGACCGCCAGGCCAGCCACTTCCATGCGTTGGCGGGAATCGACGCCAGCCAGCTGCGCGACGCGGCCCTGTTGTCCTCGCTGGCCGACCCGACCCCGGAAGGCAAGTCGATCGTGCGCCTGGCACGCGAGCAGGGGTGCACCACCGCCGAGCCGGAGCAGGCCGTCTACCTGGCCTTCAGTGCGCAGACCCGCATGTCCGGCGTTGACCTTGCCCATGGCCGGCAGATCCGCAAGGGTGCGCTGGATGCGATCCGTAACCATGTGCAGGCGCAGGGAGGCGTGGTGCCGGCCGAGCTGGGCGGGCGCGTCGAACAGGTCGCCCGCAACGGCGCCACGCCGCTGGTGGTGGCGGAAGGTCGCCATGTGCTGGGCGTGATCGAACTGTCGGACGTGGTCAAGCACGGCATGCGCGAGAAGTTCGCACAGCTGCGGGCGATGGGCATCCGGACGGTGATGATCACCGGTGACAACCCGCTGACCGCGGCCGCCATCGCTGCCGAAGCCGGCGTCGACGACTACATCGCCGAAGCCCGGCCCGAGGACAAGCTGGCACGCATCCGCCAGGAACAGGCCGGGGGCCGTCTGGTGGCGATGGTCGGCGATGGCACCAACGATGCGCCGGCGCTGGCCCAGGCCGACATCGGGCTGGCCATGAACTCCGGCACGCAGGCCGCCAAGGAAGCCGGCAACATGGTCGACCTGGATTCGGATCCGGCCAAGCTGCTGGCGGTGGTGGAGGTAGGCAAGCAGCAGCTGATCACCCGCGGCGCGCTGACCACCTTCTCGCTGGCCAACGATGTCTCCAAGTACTTCGCGATCCTGCCGGCGCTGTTCGCCGCGGCGGTACCCGCGATGGCGGCGCTGAACGTGATGCAGCTGTCCAGTCCGCGCAACGCGGTGCTGGCCGCGCTGATCTTCAACGCCCTGGTGATTCCCGCTCTGATTCCGCTGGCTCTGCGGGGCGTGCGCTTCCGCCCGGCCACGGCCACCGCGCTTCTGCGCCGGAACATGCTGGTGTACGGCCTGGGTGGCGTGCTGCTGCCGTTCGCGGCGATCAAGGCGATCGACCTCCTTCTTGTCCTGGTATCCGGCTCATGAACCGCTCTGCTTCCCCTTCTTCTTCCCTTCCGCGCGCAGCAAAGGCCGCATCCCGCATGGCCCGCCTGCAGGACGACGCCAGCTGGCGCCCGGCGATCGGCCTGGGTGTGGCGACCCTGCTGCTGGCCGGCGCGGTCTACGCCGGCATCGCCACTGGTTTTGCCGGCCTGGCTTACCCGATGCAGGCCGAAGGCAGCCTGCTGCGCGATGGCAGCGGCCAGGTGCGTGCGTCGGCGTGGCTGGCGCAGCCGTTCACTGGCGATGGCTACTTCCAGGCGCGGCCATCGGCCGCCAACTATGACCCGATGGCGGCGGCCGGCTCCAACCTGGCACGCAGCAACCCTGCGTTGACCGAGCGCGTCGCCGCAAGCACGGCTGCGGTCGCAGCGCGCGAAGGCGTCGCACCGGACCAGGTGCCGGCAGACCTCGTCACCCAATCCGGCGGCGGGCTCGATCCGCAGCTGACGCCGGCGGCGGCGCAGCTGCAGGTGGCCCGCGTGGCGCGTGCCCGGGGCCTGCCGGTGGAACGTGTGCAGGCGCTGCTGCAGGCCCACACCGAGGGACGCCAATGGGGTCTGTTCGGCCAGCCGCGGGTGAACGTGGTGACGCTGAACTTCGCGCTGGACCACGCAGCCGCCAGGCCGTGATGCGATCGTGCACCCGCTGCGCGCACAATGGCCGCCATGACTGACCTGCGAACCCGCCAGGCCGACGCCCTGGTGGAAGGCCTGCAACGCGAAGCCGGTGGCAAGCTGACGGTATTCCTCGGCGCGGCGCCGGGCGTGGGCAAGACCTACACGATGCTCAACCGCGCGCAGGAACAGCTGCGCCGGGGGGTCGACCTGGTGGTGGGCCTGGTGGAGACGCATGGCCGTGCCGATACCCAGGCGTTGCTGGAAGGACTGCCACGGCTGCCGCTGAAGGACGTGGCCTACCACGGCCACGCCCTGCAGGAAATGGACCTGGATGCCGTGCTGGCGCGGCGCCCGGCGCTGGTGCTGGTCGACGAACTGGCACATCGCAATGCACCGGGCAGCCGCCACGAGCGACGCTGGCAGGATGTCATGGAGCTGCTGGATGCGGGCATCGATGTCTGGACCACGGTCAACATCCAGCACCTGGAAAGCCTCAATGACGTGGTGATGCGCATCACCGGGGTGCGGGTCAGCGAAACCGTGCCGGACGGTGTGCTCGACCGCCTGCACGACATCGTGCTGGTGGACCTGCCGCCACGCGAACTGATCGCCCGCCTGCAGCAGGGCAAGGTGTACGTGCCGGAGCAGGCGGCACAGGCACTGCAGGCGTTCTTCTCGCCGGCCAACCTGACCGCACTGCGCGAGCTGGCCATGCAGGAAGCCGCTGATCGCGTCGACAGCAGCCTGCGCGAGACCCGTGCCGCACGCGGCGAGGGCAACCTGCCGCTGCGCCGCGGCGTACTGGTGGCGATCGATGGTGGCGGGCAGAGCGAGTATCTGGTGCGGGTCGCGCGCCGCATTGCCGAACGGCGCGATGCGCCGTGGACGGTGGTGACGGTGCAGGGACGACGCCAGGACGAAGCGACCCGACGCGAGATCGACGCGGCGTTCGCGCTGGCACGTCGCCTGGGCGGCGATGCCGAACTGCTGCATGGCTCCAGCATCGCCGATGCCCTGCTCGACCACGCCGCGCACAACGGTGTCTCGACCCTGGTGCTGGGCCGCACCCGCGAGCGGCCGCTGGCACGGATGTTCAACCGCACCCTGACCCAGCAGCTGATCCAGCGCGGTGCGCACTACGAGATCACCATCATCAGCACGCCGCAGGCACGTGCGCGTTCGCGCCGCGAAGGCCTGTTGCCGCCGGCGCGCGGCATCAACCACGAACCACTGCAGGCCCTGCTCGCCACCGCGCTGGCCTGCCTGGTCGCGTGGCTGGTTGAACGCTGGGTGGGCATGGCCGACCTGTCGATGGTGTTCATCGTGGCGGTCGTGCTGGTCGCAGCCCGCACCCGCGCCAGCGTGGCGGTCATGGCCGCGATCCTGTGCTTCCTTGCCTACAACTTCCTGTTCATCGCACCACGCTTCACCTTCGCCATCGGCGCACGCCAAGGCGTGATCACCGTGTTCCTGTTCCTGGCAGCGGCACTGGTGGCCGGGCGCCTGGCATCACGGCTGCGCATGCAGGTGATCGCCCTGCGGGCCGCCAACCGGCATGCGCGCGCGCGGCAGCAGCTGGGGCGACAGCTGGCCAGCGCTGCCGGCGATGGCGAGGTGGCACTGGCCGGCCGCCATGCGCTGGAGCAGGCGATGGACGTGCCGGCATGGCTGCGGATCGGCGTGGACACCACCGCCGGCGGCCGCACCCTGCCCGGCGACACCGACCTGGCTGCCGCCGACTGGGCACTGCGCCACGGCCAGCCCAGCGGGCGTTTCACCGATACGCTGGCCGGCGCGCAATGGTGGTTCCTGCCCCTGCTTGATGGCGAGGACCGTGCAATCGGCGTGGCCGGCCTGTATCTGCCAGGTGCACGCCTGCTGCCCGAGCAGCGCCAGCTGGCCGAAGCGATGGTGGACGACATTGCCCAGGCGGCATTGCGCACGCGGCTGGTGGCCGAGCTGGAGCGGGCGCACGTCAGCAACGAGACCGAGCGCCTGCGCTCTGCTCTGTTGTCTTCGGTATCGCACGATCTGCGCTCGCCGCTGGCGGCGATGATCGGATCGGCCGACAGCCTGGCCAGCTATGGCACGGCGATGGACGTGGCTGACCGCCGCGCGCTGCTGGACACCATCCTGGTCGAAGGCGAACGGCTGGACCGCTACATCCAGAACCTGCTGGACATGACCCGGCTGGGCCACGAAGGCCTGAAGATCAACCGCGACTGGATCGGGGTGGACGAGTTGATCGGGTCGGCCGCGCGACGGCTGCAGCGCTACCAGCCCAACGTGAGGCTGGAACTGGATATCCCGCCGACCCTGGCGCCGATCTGGGTGCATCCGGCGCTGGTCGAGCAGGCGGTATTCAATGTCATGGAGAATGCGGCCAAGTTCTCCCCCGCCGATGCCGCGGTACAGGTGCAGGCGCGCGAACTGGACGGCCAACTGCGCATCGACGTGATCGATGCCGGTCCCGGCATCCCCGACGAAGAGCGGGCACGCATCTTCGACATGTTCTACAGCGTCGAGCGTGGCGACCGTGGCCGCCATGGTACCGGTCTGGGCCTGACCATCTGCCAGGGAATGATCGGCGCGCATGGCGGCAGCGTGCAGGCGCTGCCGGGACGTGACGGTCGCGGTACCCTGATCCGCATCACCCTGCCCCTGCTCAAGCCAGCCTCCCACGATGAGCCCGACCCCGATTGATGCGAGCGTACCGGCCCCGCGCGTGCTGGTGATCGATGACGAGACCCAGATCCGCCGTTTCCTGGATATCAGCCTGCGGGCGCAGGGCTATCAGGTCAGGCAGGCCGCGACCGGCCAGGAAGGCCTGCAGCTGGCTGCCAGCGAGGACATGGACCTGGTGATCCTGGATATCGGCCTGCCGGACATGGAGGGCCACCAGGTGCTGGAGCAGCTGCGGCAATGGAGCCAGGTGCCGGTCATCATGCTGACCGTACGTGCCGGAGAAGCGGAAAAGGTGCGGGCGCTGGACAACGGTGCCAACGACTATGTGACCAAGCCCTTCGGCACGCAGGAACTGATGGCGCGGGTGCGCGCGCTGTTGCGGACACGCAGCGTGCCGACCGATGGCACGCCTCCGGTATTCGACGACGGCCATCTGCATGTGGACCTGGTGCGCCGGGAGGTGGCGATCGCGGGCGAACCGGTGGCGCTGACCCGCAAGGAGTACGCGCTGCTGTCGCTGCTGCTGCGCAATGCCGGCCGGGTGGTCACCCAGCCGCAGATCCTGCAGGAGATCTGGGGACCCACCCACCAGCACGACACGCACTACCTGCGCATCCTGGTGGGCAAGCTGCGGCACAAGCTGGGCGATTCGGCGCTGGATTCACGCTACCTGTTCACCGAACCTGGTGTCGGATTGCGGTTCAAGGGGTGAGGGTGTGCCGACCAACGGTCGGCACCCACCCGGATCGATCAGAACCCCAGCGGGGTGTCGCCGACGATCGGCTGCAGCTGGCTTCGGAACAGTGCCTGGATGCGCTCCAGCGCCGCCTCGTCGTCGCCCTCGAAGCGCAGCACCAGTACCGGGGTGGTGTTGGAGGCGCGCACCAGTCCCCAGCCGTCGGGGAAATCCACGCGCAGGCCGTCGATGGTCGACAGGCGGCCACCCACATACGGGTTGTCCGGCGACTGCGCTGCCGCCACCAGCATCGCCACCAGGGCGTGCGGCGTGCCCTCGGACACCGGCACCTTCAGCTCCGGTGTGGCCACCATCTCCGGCAGTCCGGACAGCACCTCATCCGGGGTTTCCTCGCGCTGGGCGAGGATCTCCAGCAGGCGCGCGGCGGCGTACAGCCCGTCATCGAAGCCGAACCAGCGTTCCTTGAAGAAGAAGTGACCGCTCATCTCGCCCGCCAGCTCAGCATCGGTCTCGCGCATCTTCGCCTTCATCAGCGAGTGCCCGGTCTTCCACATCAGCGGGCTGCCGCCGTTGCGCAGCACGTGGTCGGACAGCTTGCCCGTGCACTTCACGTCGTAGATCACCATCGCCCCGGGATTGCGCATCAGCACATCGGCGGCGAACAGCATCAGCAGGCGGTCGGCGTAGATGATCCTGCCCTCGCCGGTGACCACGCCCAGGCGGTCGCCGTCACCGTCGAAGGCCACGCCGAGATCAGCGCCAAAGCGTTTGACCGTCTGTACGAGGTCCTGCAGGTTGTCCGGCTCGCTGGGATCGGGATGATGATTGGGGAAGGTGCCATCAACATCGCAGTAGAGCGGAATCACCTCGGCACCGATCGCTTCCAGCAGCTGCGGGGCCAGCGCACCGGCAACCCCGTTGCCGGCGTCGGCCACCACCTTCAGCGGGCGGTCGAGCTGCACGTCGTCGGCGATCCGCTGGATGTAATCGGCACCGACATCGCGCTGCTGGTAGTCACCCGGTTCGGCCGCCTGCATCAGGCGACCCTCGACGATGCGCTGGTACAGGCCGGTGATGGCATCGCAGGACAGCGTTTCGCCGCCGATGACGACCTTGAAGCCGTTGTACTCGGGGGGATTGTGGCTGCCGGTCACCGCCACGCAGGTGCCGGTACGCAGGTGGAATGCGGCGTAATAGACGACCGGCGTGGGCGCCAGGCCGATGTCGATGACCGCGCAGCCGGCACGGCGCAGGCCTTCGGCCAGGCCGGCTGCCAGCTCGGGGCCGGACAGGCGCCCGTCACGGCCGATCACCACCTCGCGAAGGCCCTGTTCCAGCGCAGCGGTACCGATGGCCTGGCCGATCAGCGCGGCGGTCTTTGCCGTCAGTTCGCTGCCCACCACACCGCGGATGTCGTAGGCCCGGAAGATGCCCGCTGCCAGCGCTTCCGCCGGGACCGGCGGCGGAGGTGCCACTGTGACGTCGGCGGCAGCTTCGGCGGCCTGTGGCGGCGCCATCTGCAGGCTCTCGCGCAGGGTCGGGCCCTCATCCACCTCGACGGCGGACGTGCGCCGCGGCAGCGGCAGGCGCTTCGGCAGGCGGTCGCGACCGACCAGCAGCAGCACGGCGATGAAGGCCAGCAGCAGCGCGACGATGCCGCTGGCCAGCGCGCCCAGACCGAGCGGGCCGGGTTCGACGTTGGGCACGGCCGCTGCCAGCCGCAGCGGAGTGCCGGCAATCGGCCTTGCCTGCGCCTCGGCGATCTGCGCCAGACCGGAATCGCCTTGGGTGACCAGATCGTGCGTGCCCTGGCGCAGGCCGAGGAAACCACTGGCAGGCGCGCGGATCTGATCCAGCGGCGCGGTCAGGCGCAGCAGCGGCTGACGGACGTAGACGACCGCCGGCCCCAGGCTGCCCAGTTGCACCGGCGCAGCCAGGCCGAGGCGGTTGCCTCCCCCATCGCGGACCACCCGCAGGCTCGGCCGGTCCTCGCCCAATGCCTGCTCCAGCAGGGCCAGGCGCGCATAGCCAAAGGTGGCCGGATCGGCGTAGGCAGCGGCCAGGTCGGCGCCCAGCACCTCCACCCGCTCCACGCCGGACCAGCTCTCGCGCAGGGCCAGCGCAGCGGCGGACGCATCGCCGGCCTGCAGCGCCTGCTGCAGACGCTCGTTCTTCAACTGCTGCTGCAGCTGCTGCAACTGGCCGCTGGCGGCCTGTTGCAGGCCCTGCACGGCCTGGTCACGCGCCTCTTCCAGCGCCTTGCCACCTGCCTCCTGGCGCCACTGCTGCACGGCGCTCCAGCCGAACCAGCCGGCCAGCAACACGAGCAGCACTGCCAGCAGCGGTGCGCTGCGCCCCAACGACCGTCCCTGCTGCCTTTCCCCGATGCCGCTCATCGATGTCCCCCGTCAACGCACCCCGGTATGGCCGAATCCACCCGTTCCCCGCACGCTGTCGGTGAAAGTATCCACCACCTGCAGGCTGACGCGGGCAATCGGAACCACCACCA
This sequence comes from Stenotrophomonas sp. 2201_Sma, assembly GCF_056486685.1. Lineage (NCBI taxonomy): Bacteria > Pseudomonadati > Pseudomonadota > Gammaproteobacteria > Lysobacterales > Lysobacteraceae > Stenotrophomonas > Stenotrophomonas sp. 2201_Sma. The sequence continues at coordinate 370,772 of NZ_CM151329.1, read as the reverse complement.
GCTGCGCGATGCGGTCACCCGGCTCGATCGTGAAGGCCTCGCGGCCCCGGTTCCAGACGCTGATCAGCAGCGGACCCTGGTAGTCGGCGTCGATGAGGCCGGTGCCGTTGCCGAGGACGATGCCGTGGCGATGGCCCAGGCCCGAACGCGGCAGGATGACCGCGCACAGATGCGGATCGGCAATGTGGATGGCCAGGCCACTGGGGACCAGCGCGGTATCGCCCGGCTGCAGGGTCAGCGCGGTGTCCAGCGCTGCGCGCAGGTCCATGCCGGCACTGGCCTCGGTGGCATACGCCGGCAGCGGCCAGTTGTCGCCGAAGCGCGGATCGAGCAGTTTTACCTGCAGCGGTTGCGATGAAATCACCTGGGTCATGCCTGAAGCCTCCGCGCGATCAGCGCCAGCAGTTGTTCGGCCAGCTCGCGCTTGGAGGTCGCCGGGAATACCTGTTCGCCGTCCTGCCAGAAGGCCGTGGCGGCGTTGTTGTCACTTTCGAAGCCACCGCCACTGATGCCGACCTGGTTGGCGATCACCAGATCCAGGCGTTTGTCGACCAGCTTGCCACGCGCGTACTTCTCCACGTCGTGGGTTTCGGCGGCGAAACCGACCACCAGCTTCAGCGACTGCGTCTGCGCGGCCACCTCGGCCAGGATGTCCGGGGTACGCACCAGCTCGATCACCAGTGACTGGCTGTCGGCGGTCTTCTTCAGCTTCTGCGGCGCCACCTGCCGTGGGGTGTAGTCGGACACGGCGGCGGCACCGATATAGATGTCGGCCGGCAGCGATGAGAGCACGGCGTCGCGCATCTGTGCGGCCGAGCGCACATCGACGCGCTGCACGCCGACCGGCGTCGGCAGCTGCACGGGACCACTGACCAGCACCACCTGCGCCCCCATCGTCGCCGCGGCCGCGGCCAGTGCGAAGCCCATCTTGCCGCTGCTGCGGTTGCCGACGTAGCGCACCGGGTCGATGTCCTCGTAGGTGGGTCCGGCGCTGATCAGCACACGCAGTCCCTGCAGCGCGCGGGTTGCCGAGGGCGCGGCAGGCGCCACGGCATTGCCGTTGGCCGCCAGCGCGGCAACGATGTCACCCGGCTCGGCCAGCCGCCCCGGGCCGGACTCACCCTCGGCCAACGGCCCGTCGACCGGTCCGATCACCTGCGCGCCCCGCTGGCGCAGCAGTGCGATGTTGGCCTGCGTGGCCGGATGCAGCCACATGCGATGGTTCATCGCCGGACACACGGTCAGCGGCGCGGTACTGGCCAGGCACAACGTGCTGACCAGGTCGTCGGCGTGACCATGGGCCAGCCGCGCCAGCAGGTCGGCGGTGCCCGGTGCGATCACGATGCGGTCGGCCCAGCGCGCCAGCTCGATGTGGCCCATGGCCTGTTCTGCGGCGCTGTCCCACAACGTAGTGCGGGTCGGCTGCCCGGACAGGGCCTGGAAACTGAGCGGGGTCACGAACTGCTGGGCGCCGGCAGTCATCGCCACCTGCACCAGCGCCCCGGCATCGCGCAGCCGCCGCACCAGTTCCAGGGCCTTGTAAGCCGCAATCCCGCCGCCGACACACAACAGCAGTTTCTGGCCTTCCAGCGCGCCGGCCGGCGCGGGGGATGCGTTGGGGGAGTCAGCCACCTGGAATTCCTGTGCAAACGAGGGCGCTAGCTTACCCGATGGTCGGTAATGTCCCGATGCACAGCGCACATAGCCGGCAGCTATCAGCAGATGGAACTTCCACTACCGCAGTTCCCGGGTTCACCCGCCGATGATTCGGAACTTTCCTATACCCGTGCCCTGGTCGGCTTTGCAGAATCGGTACTGGCCACCTCCGGTGCGCCGCTCCGCTTCCCCGAGGATCCCGCGTGCAACCGCGCATCATCATCGCCGACGACCATCCGGTTGTACTGCATGGCATCCGTATCGTGCTGGAGGCTCACCAGATGCAGGTGGCCGGCAGCGCGGCCGACGGTGCCCAGCTGCTCGACCTGCTGCAGCGTGAAACCTGCCATGCCGTCCTCACCGACCTGTCCATGCCCGGCGTCGGCCCCGACGGCCCTGCGCTGCTGGGCGCACTGCGCGAGCGTCATCCGGGCCTGCCGGTGGTGGTGCTGACCGGAGCGCGCCACCCGGGACTGCTGGACAGGCTGCTGCGCGAAGGCATCGATGGCCTGGTCGACAAATGCGCCGGCTTCGCCGAGCTGCCGATGGCGCTCGCGGCAGCCATGTCCGGCCAGGTCTTCGTCTCACAGCAGCTGCGTCATCACCTGCAGTCGCGCGACCTGCTGTTCCAGCGCACACCGGTCTCGCTCTCCGCGCGCGAGCAGGAAGTCCTGCAGCTGCTCGCCGAGGGCCTGAACATCAACGCCATCGCGGCCCGCTGCGGCCGCAGCCCGAAGACGATCAGCCGGCAGAAGGCCGAGGCCAAGCGCAAGCTGGGATTGCAGAGCAACCAGGAACTGTTCGACTACCTGAAGACCGTGCGCGATTGAGGCATCGGCTGACGGTCATCGGCGGCAAGTGCCGATGGGAGCGCCGGGCGCCGCTGGCGATGATGCAGGCATGCCCATCCATGACTGGCCTGAACAGGAACGTCCCCGCGAGAAGCTGCTGGCGCGGGGTCCCACCATGCTGTCCGACGCGGAGTTGCTGGCGCTGTTCCTCGGCTCCGGGGTCGGCGGCCGCGATGCCGTGCAGACTGCACGCGACCTGCTGCACGCGCACGGTCCGCTACGGGTGCTGCTGGACCGGCCTGCCGGCGAGCTGGCACGGCTGCCCGGGCTGGGGCCGGCCCGCAGCTGCACCCTGGCCGCCGGCCTGGAACTGGCCCACCGGTACCTGGCCGCCGAACTGCAGCACGGCGAAGCAGTTGGCGACAATCCCGGGGCGGTGGGGCGCTACCTGCAGCACCGTCTGCGCGGGCAGGCCCGCGAACTGTTCCTGGTGCTGTTCCTGGACAACCGCCACCGGCTGATCGCGTGCGAGGAACTGTTTGCCGGAACCCTCACCGCAGCGGCGGTCTATCCGCGGGAGGTCGTGCGGCGCGCCCTGCAGCTCAATGCCGCCGCCGTGATCATCAGCCACAACCACCCGTCCGGCGACCCGGAGCCATCGCCGGCCGACGCGCGCATCACCGAGGAGCTGCAGCAGGCCCTGGCCCTGGTCGACATCCGCCTGCTCGACCATTTCGTAGTGGGCGAAGGCCGCCCTGTTTCGTTTGCTGAACGTGGCCTGCTGGGCCAGCGCCAGGCCCGCCTGTTCGGCTGAGCCCCGGCCCCCCGGCCGACCCCGGGGGACCGCACAGGCAGGCAACGGTCAGCGTGGCCGCCGGCATCTGCGCTAAAATGGGCGATTCCGCCGCTCATTCTCACAGCAGGCCTCGTGAAAAATCTCCTCCGCGCCCTGATCAGCCAAGGCATCGAAGCCTTGCGCGCCAATGGCACCCTGCCCGCCGACTCCCTGCCGCCGGACTTCGTGGTCGAGCGCCCGAAGACCCGTGACCATGGCGACTTCGCCACCAACGCCGCGATGCTGCTGGCCAAGGCCGCGCGCAGCAACCCGCGCGCACTGGCGCAGGCACTGGTCGAGGCGCTGCCGCGCAGCGAGGACGTCAGCAAGGTCGAGATCGCCGGACCGGGCTTCATCAACTTCCACCTGGCTCCGGCCGCGTACCAGCGCGAAGCCGCCTCGGTCATCAAGGAAGGCCACGACTACGGGCGCAACCTGTCCGGCAACGGCCGCACGGTGGGCGTGGAGTATGTGTCGGCCAACCCGACCGGTCCGCTGCACGTCGGCCATGGCCGCGCTGCGGCGATCGGCGACTGCGTGGCCCGCGTGCTCGACGCCAACGGCTGGAACGCCAAGCGTGAGTTCTATTACAACGACGCCGGCGTGCAGATCGAGAACCTGGCGCTGTCGGTGCAGGCCCGCGTCCAGGGCATCGCCCCCGACCAGGAGGGCTGGCCGGAAGGCGGCTACCGCGGCGAGTACATCGCCGATGTCGCGCGAGCCTACATGGCCGGCGCCAGCGTCGACCTGGAAGGCACCCTCGTGGTCGGCGCCAAGGATCCGCACGACATGCAGGCGATCCGCCGCTTCGCGGTGGCCTACCTGCGCAATGAGCAGAACCTGGACCTGGCCGCGTTCGGCGTCGATTTCGACATCTACTTCCTGGAAAGCTCGCTGTACGCCGATGGCAAGGTCGCGGAAACCGTGGCCAAGCTGCAGGCGTCCGGCCACACCTACGAGGAAGGCGGCGCACTGTGGCTGCGCAGCACCGACTTCGGTGACGACAAGGACCGCGTGATGCGCAAGTCCGACGGCACCTTCACCTACTTCGTCCCGGACGTGGCCTACCACCTGTCCAAATGGCAGCGCGGCTACGAGCGCGCGATCACCGAGCTGGGCGCCGACCACCACGGGTCGCTGGCGCGCGTGCGTGCAGGCTTGCAGGCGCTGGAAGTGGGCATCCCGCAGGGCTGGCCCGAGTATGTGCTGCATCAGATGGTCACCGTCATGCGCGGCGGCGAGGAAGTGAAGCTGTCCAAGCGTGCCGGCAGCTACTTCACCCTGCGCGACCTGATCGAAGAAGCTGGACGCGATGCGACCCGCTGGTTCCTGATCGCGCGCAAGCCCGATTCGCAGCTGACCTTCGACATCGATCTGGCCCGCCAGCAGAGCAACGACAACCCGGTGTTCTACGTGCAGTACGCGCATGCCCGCGTGTGCAGCCTGCTCCGCCAGGCGCAGGAGAAGGGCCTGGCCTACGACCAGGGCAGTGGCCTGGGTCAGCTCGTGCGCCTGGCCGATGACGCCTCGCTGCTGCTGATGAACGAGATCTCGCGCTATCCGGAAGTGGTCGAAGCCGCCGGCGTGGCGCTGGAGCCGCATCTGGTGGCGCAGTACCTGCGTGAATTGGCGCATGCCTTCCACACGTGGTATCACGGGACACCGGTGCTGGTGGACGACGCCGACGATCGCAACGCCAAGCTGACGCTGGCCTGCGCGGCGCGTCAGGTGCTGGCCAATGGCCTCGACCTCCTGGGCGTGAGCGCCCCGGAAAAAATGTAAGCATCAGGAGACGCAGTACACATGGCAGCACGACGCGGCAAAAACCAGGCACGACGCAACAGCAGCAGCCAGGGCACCCCGGGATGGGTGTGGCTGGTCGCCGGTGTGGCCATCGCCGCCGTGGTGTTCCTGGCGGCGCCGAATCTGTTCAAGGGCGAGGGCGATGGCTTCCTGCGCGCCGGTCCGCAGCCGAACCCGAACGCGCAGCCGGCGCCGGTCGCCGATGCCGACAGCGATGTCGGCACGCAGCCGGCCGCACAACCGGCCACGCCGAAACCGGCCGAAGCCGAGAAGCCGGCGGCGACCCAGTACGACTTCTACACCCTGCTGCCAGGCAAGGAAGTGGAGATGTCCGATGCCGAACTGGCCGCCAGCACCCGCGCCGAGGAACAGCGCCGGGCCAAGGCCGAAGCGCAGCGCGCGCAGGCGGCGCTGGAAGGCAAACCGGTCCCCGCAACGCCGGCACCGACCGCAACGGCCAGTGTCGCCAGCACGGCACCGGTGACCGCGACCAGCCGTCCGCTGCCTGCCCCGCTGAGCGAACGCCCGGCAACGGCTGCACCGGCCACGACCAGCCCGGCGGCGACCAGCACGGCATCGACCGCGCAGGCCGCCCGCGTGGACGCGGCGCCGACCGCCGCTGCGGCACCGGCCGTGGCCGGCGACAACGCGCGCTACATCCTGCAGGCAGGTGCGTTCGGCGCCTCCGGCGACGCCGAGGCCACCAAGGCCAAGCTGGCGATGATGGGCCTGGCGGCACGGGTGGAGTCGGCGCAGATCAATGGGAAGACCGTGTACCGCGTGCGCATGGGGCCCTACGGCAGCGCCGGTGAGCTGTCCGAAGCCAAGCAGAAGCTGGATGGCACCGGCCTGCAGGCGATGGCGATCAAGGCACAGTGATCGTTCGGGTCTGAACGGAAGAAGCCGGGCATTGCCCGGCTTTCTTTTTTTGGGCCCCGCAGGGCCGACCCACGCCGGGCGGCCCTGAAGGCACGCAGGTCAGCCCTCGCGCGCGACCTGGAAGCCGGCGAACGACTGGCTGACCGGCATCAGTTCCAGGCGGTTGATGTTCAGATGCGGCGGCAGGCTGGCAACCCAGAAGATCTGCTCGGCGATGTCCTCGGCGGTCATCGGGTTGGCGCCGGAATACAGCTTGTCCGACGCGGCCTGGTCACCGTGGGTACGCACCACCGTGAACTCGGTCTCGGCCATGCCCGGCTCGATGGTGGTCACACGCACGCCCGTACCGTGCAGGTCCGAACGCAGGCCCAGCGAGAACTGGCTGACGAACGCCTTGGTACCGCCATACGCGTTGCCGCCCGGGTACGGGTAGACACCGGCAACCGACGAGATGTTGATGATCGCACCCCTGCGTTCGACCAGCTGCGGCAGCAGGCGGTGGGTCAACGTCACCAGGGCGGTGATGTTGGTATCGATCATCGTCGTCCAGTCCTGCAGGCTGGCGCTCTGCGCCGGAGCGGTGCCCTGCGCGAGACCGGCGTTGTTGACCAGCAGGTCGATCTCACCGAATGCGGGGGGCAGCGCCAGCAGCGCCGCTTCCATTGCGATCGGATCGCGGACATCAAACGCCGCTGCGTGCACCACGTCCTTGCCATAGCGCTCGACCAGCGGTTGCAGGCGATCGCTGCGACGGCCGGTGGCGATCACCTTCCAGCCTGCCTGGGCGAAGCGATGGACGGCGGCGGCGCCAAACCCGGACGTGGCGCCGGTAATCAGGACGGTGCGGGACATCAGGCAACTCCGTGGAGGAACGAGACCCCTATTCTGGCACCGTCGGCCGGACCCTGCCTTGCCTGATCGGTCTTCGCGCCGGGCACACTCAGCGCAGGCGGAACACGCGGGCCTTCGGCAGATCCTCGTCGACCTGCAGGAACCAGCGGCCGGCGATGCCCGGGATCACTTCGATCTGCGGCGCCTGGAGGGCCCTGCGCAGCTTCATCTGTCCCTTCATCACCTGCCATTGCTGTCCGTTGTCGAGGCTGAACACCGTGCCGGGGGCCCAACCGGCCACCTCCCCCACCACGCGTGCGCTGACCGGGCCTTCTTCCAGCCCCAGGTGCATGGCTGCCGGCGCCGGAACATTCGCAGGCAGCGGCGCGCCGCCGGGGGCGGCCGTGACCGCGGAAATGGCAGGCGACGCGGCCTCTGCCTGGCGCAGCACGCGGTTCAACGCCTGCAGCTGGGCCGGGCTCAGCCCCACTTCGGCCAGCTGGGCCGCAGTGAGCCGCTGTTCGACCGGAACAAAACGGTCCTGGGCATGGGCGGCAACACTGCTGGCCGCCAGCAGGAGGAGAACGAGGTACCGGCGCATCGGACGAGGTCTCTACGGAACAGCGCTCACGATGCTTCAATCCGGTGACAATCCGGTGACAACGGCCGGACCGCTACAATGGGCCATGATCAACAATGATGTACTGCGCAGCGTGCGCTACTCCCTGGACCTGGGCGACCATCACGTGGTGGCCCTGTGCCAGCTGGCCGACCCGGCCTTCGCGGTGGATCTCGAGCAGGCCAGGGCCTGGCTGCGGCGCGAGGATGAAGCCGGCTTCGTGCCGATGGACGACAGTGCGCTGGCGCACTTCCTGGATGGCCTGATCGTGCACCTGCGCGGCCGCGACGAGAGCCAGCCGCGGCGCGCCGTGGAAACCCGCATCGACAACAACCTGGTGCTGAAGAAGCTGCGCGTGGCGTTCCAGCTGCGCGACGTCGATCTGATGGACATCTTCGCCAGCGCCGGCTTCAAGGTGTCCAAGTCCGAGATCGGGGCGCTGTTCCGCCAACCCGGGCATGCCAACTACCGACGTTGCCTGGATCAGATGCTGCGCAACTTCCTCAAGGGCCTGAGCCAGCGCCTGCGCGGTTGAGCCGCGCGGTACCGGCCCATGGGTGGCCGATACCGTCGTGGCGGCGCCGGCCCGCTAGAAGCTGCCCTGCAGCGCCAGTTCCCAGCGCCCGCCCGCGTTGCCCGGGAACAGGCGTCTGGCCGCGGTATCGGTGTCATGCACGGTGGCCCGCACTTCCCACGCCGGAGCCAACGTGGCGATGGCGCTGAGCTGCCCGTGCAGGTAATCCGGCCCCTGCGCGGTCGTCAGCCAGTAGTGGCCCACGGCCGCTTCAAGCCGGATGCGCTCGTGCAGCGGCAGGCGCACGCCCAACTGTGCGTAGGTACCGCGATGGCCACCGCCCAGGGCATCGCTGGAATGCGCGACCTGCAGCCAGGTCCGCTGCTTCCAGCCCACCGTGGCAGCGAACTCTGTCCAGTCCAGCGCGCGGGCTGTCCCCGGATACACGTAGCGGGTCAGGTTGGCGTCCAGCGTCCAGTCCGCGGCCGGTGTGCCGGACCAGCCCGCTACCAGATCGAACTCGCTGCGTGCGCCGTTGTCCGGCTTGAACGATACGTTCGAGCCCCACGCGCTGGCATACCACCCGGACGCGAGCGCGAACTTCGCTCCGGCCTGCACCGCCGGGTCGCCGTCACTCTGCGAACTGCCGCGCCAGACGTAATCGCTGGTCAACGTGGCGTTGCCGCTCACCTGTGCCTGTGCGGTGCCGACGCCCAGCAGCCCCGCCAACGCCGCGGCCACCGCCGCGATCATCCCCTTGCTGTTCACTGCACATCATTCCTCATCCAATGGCGGCTCAACCGCCGGGACGGCAGTGTCGATGGCAGGGCCGTAACGGTTCGATGGCGCTACCGTGGCGGGGGCGCAAAATCAGCGTAAAACCACTTGGCAGTGGCGCGGTATGATGGCCGCCTGTTTCCAGGAAACCACCCATGGACGCCATCCTGACGCCGGTATCGATCGGCGAGCTGATCGACAAGATCACCATTCTCGAGATCAAGGCCGAACGCATCGGCGATACCACCAAGCTGGCCAATGTGCGGACGGAGCTGGACGGCCTGCTGCCGTTGCTGCAGCAGCAGCTGCAGGCACAGCCGGCACTTGCCGCGCTGAAGCAGCAGCTGAAGACCATCAACGAGCGCATGTGGGACATCCAGGACCAGCTGCGCGACAAGGAAGCGGCACAGGTGTTCGACGACGCCTTCGTCCAGCTGGCGCGCGGCGTGTACGGTACCAATGGCGAGCGCGTGCAGGTCAAGAACGAGATCAACCGCGTTGCGGGTTCGGCACTGGTCGAAGAGAAGCAGTACCAGGGGGAATAAGCCTGGGTTTCAGCCGCATTCGAGCAGGTGGCGGATGCGGAACAGCTCGCCGTCGCTGCGGATGCCGAGCTTCTGGTAGGCGGCTTTTTTCTGCGAGCTGACCGTGCTTGCGGAACGGCCGAAGCGCTGCGCGACTTCGCCGGTGCTGCAGCCTTCCAGCACCAGGCGCAGCACCTCGCGCTCGCGGCGGCTGAGCGGCATCAATGAGGGCATGCGGCGCGCCCGCGAGCGGCTCAACTGCGGGCGCAGTTCCGGCGGCACGAACCGCCCACCGCGGGCCACTACCTGCACAGCCCGCAGCAGCACGCGCGGTGGGGTCGCCTTGGACAGGAAGCCGCGCGCGCCGGCCTGCATGGCCGTCACCACCGTGCTGGCGTTGCAATGGGCTGAAAGCACCAGCACCGGCAGCGATGGCCACCGCTGCGACAGCGTGCGCAGCAGTTGCAGGCCAACCCCTTGGTCACCCAGCGGAAGGGCATCGATCACCAGCAGATCGACACAACCGGGCTGCTGATGCAGCAGCGACAGCAGGTCGGCTTCATTGGCGAAGCTGGCACGGACCTGCAGGCCGCTGTCCTCACATAACAACACTTCCAGGCCCAGCCGCAGCACCGGATGCGGATCCAGCAGCGCCAGGCGGCGCAGCTTTCCGGTATGCGGGGTGGCGGGGGCGGGCGGCATCAGGCAGATCCGGCGGAAGGGGATGCCCACCGTAGGTCGCGCCCTGCAACGGCGGAATCCAATTCGTTGCAATGCAGCATCGACCGCGCAGCCGCAGTCAGATTTCATTTCGGTTCCGTGGAACGCAACAGGCCCGGCAGATGCCGGGCCTGTTGATGCTCACAGGGCGCAGAGCGCCTGCAGCGATTACCAGCTGAAGCGCGGGCCGACGGTGTATTCCTTGTCACCGTCGCGGTTCATCTTGAGCTCGCCGTTCAGGCCCCAGTTCTGGTTCAGCTTCACCTGGCCACCCAGGCGGCCGTACCACTCGCCTTCCGGATTGATGCCGCGCTTCTTCGAGAAGTCTTCGTAACCAACCATGCCGTAGACTTCGGCGTGGGCACCGAACGCGGTGCGGATGCCGGCTTCAGCGCTGTAGCCGTTGAAATCCAGGCCATGCTCCAGGTCACGCTTCTGGTACGCCACGCGCGCCACGAAGTCGGTCGACGGTGCGATTTCCTGGTTGTAGCCTACACCGACCTTCCACTGGTCCAGCTTGAGGTTGGTGTGGTCGATTTCCTGGCGGCTGTAGTCACCGAAGGCGTGGAAGTTCGGCAGGAACCCGTAGGAACCCTTCACGCCCCAGCCGTCGGCCTTGAACGCGTCGATGTCGGTCTTGGCGTAGTTGGCTTCAGCATAGTTGTAGGACAGGTTCTCGGCAGCCGAGGCGGAGAACGGCAGGGCAGCAGCCAGCGCCAGGGCGATCAGCGAATTCTTCATGGGGGTACACCTTTACTTTCTTATGGTGAGCAGCAGCGCGGGAGCGCCGTCGCATCGGGAATGTAAATTCTCCGTTATTCGCCACAACGCACCCTGAAAACAGCAGGCTTCGCATTGCTGAATTTTCTGGGTTGATTCAGGCGGTCTCTGGCATACGCGCGGCGCGCGGGTACGTCCTGCATGCTTCGATCGCGGCCGTGTCGATCTGCCGCGCCCTGGTTCGTCGAACAGAAGAAGGCCGCACATGCAGTGCGGTCCATCACGGAGGCAGGCAATGAGCTACATCGATGGTTTCGTTCTGGCGGTTCCCACCGCCAACAAGGAAAAGTTCCTCGCCCATGCGCGAAGCGGCGACGTGGTCTTCATCGAGTACGGGGCGCTGCGCGTGGTCGAGTGCTGGGGCGATGACGTGCCGCATGGCAAGACAACGGACTTCTTCGGCGCAGTGAAAGCAACACCGGAAGAGACGGTGGTGTTTTCCTGGATCGAGTGGCCTGACAAGGCCACCCGTGATGCGGGCATGCAGAAGATGATGGAAGACCCGCGCCTGGACCCCGCGAAGAACCCGATGCCGTTCGACGGTGCGCGGATGATCTATGGCGGTTTCACACCCATCTACGAACTGACCCGCTGACGCCTTCGCGGCGCTCAGCGCGTACCTGCGTCGTCTTCTCCGGCAGTGCCGGCGCCCAGTGCGGCGCCGGCCCCCAGGCCGAGCCCGCCCATGCCGGCGCCCATGCCCATTCCTCCGCCGCCGCCCGCACGACTGCCCTTGCCTTCGCCTTCAGGGCGGCCTTTGCCGCCCCCGCTGCCGCTTGCGGGCCGGGTCGGGCCCTGCCGTGGAATCTGCAGATCGGCCGGGATCGGCGCCAGATCCAGCGCTTCGCGGACAAAATCGCGCAGCGACACCACCAGCTCATGCGTGTGCACCGGTCGTCCCTGCGCCAACTCATCGGCGGCGCGCGCGGCCAGCCGCACCTGCTCATCGGTACCCAGCAGCAGGATGTCCGACAAGGCCGCTTCGACGGCGTCGCGGATGCGCCGCGCGCGATCCGAACCGGGTTCGACGATGCCCTGCTCATGGGCGCGCTGGCGCAGGTCGCGCAGATGGCTGGGGTCGACCCCCAGCTCACCGGTGAACGAACCGCCCAGGGTCTTGTAGGCGGCCATCAGCGTGCGCAGCCGTTCGTTGATCTGCCGGTTCTCGCGCTCGCGGCGCTGCTGCAGGGTCTGCATCACCAGCAGGCGGATACCCACGCCCAGCAGCGTGATCAGCACCAGGCCGGCCAACGTGGAAAGCACACCCTGCCAGGAACTGAAATCGATGCCACGCATGATGGGAACTCCAGCGGAGGGACTTCATCTTGCCCCAGGACGACCCCGCAGGCTTCATGCCGGGCCGTTGTCCCCCCCATGAACGCAGAAGGCCCCACCGCCCGGCAGGGCGGAGGGGCCTTCGCCGCTCGCGCGATTACTTGCGCTTGGCGGCCTTGCGCACGGCCTTCTTCGCCGGGGCCTTCTTGGCAGCGGCCTTCTTCAGCGGTGCAGCCTTGCGGGCGACAGCCTTCTTGGTGGTCGCTGCCTTCTTGGCAACCGTCTTGCGGGTGGCAGCGGCCTTCTTGCCGACCACCTTCTTGGCGGCAGCCGTCTTCTTGGTGGCGACCTTGCGGGTAGCGGCAACCTTCTTGCCGACAACCTTCTTCGCGGCCACGGTCTTCTTGCCAGCCACCTTCTTGGCGGCGACCGTCTTCTTGGCCACGGCCTTCTTGGCGGTGGCCACCTTCTTGCCGACAACCTTCTTCGCGGCGGCGGCCTTCTTGGCAACCGTCTTCTTGGTGGCGGCTGCCTTCTTGGTCGCAGCCTTCTTCACCGTGGCGACCTTCTTGCCGGCAGCCTTGGTGGCGGCCTTCGTGGTCTTCTTGGCAGCAGCAGCCTTCTTGGCGACAGTCTTGCCGGCAGCGGCCTTCTTCTTGGCCACTTCCTTCTTCAGGGCAGCGGCTTCGGCCTTGGCATTCTTCTTGGCGGCTTCCAGCTTCTGCTTGGCCTTGGCGACCGTCTTGCCGACCGACTTGGCGGCCTTCTCGGCCTTCTTGGCAACGGTCTTCTCGACCTTGGCCACGGCCTTTTTGGCCTTGGCGACGCGGGTGGTGGCGGCCTTGCGGGCGCGCTTGACGGTCTTCTTGACCGACTTCACTGCGTCTTCAGCGGCGTGGGCGATGGTCTCGCCGACGTTGGTGGCGGTTTCTTTCGCGTTCTCGACGGCGTCGGTCACGACCGACACACCATTACCGTTGCTCATGTTGCCCTCCTGGGGGCGTGGATTGTCAAAACGGGGCGATGCTATACCGACAATGACGATCGTGGAACGGGTGGTACGCCTGCAATCGCGTCTGCTGCGACGATAGTAGTGTAGGGGGAGGCTGGGGCTGCTACCGTCGATCCGCAACAAACCCCTTTTTTTCAGCGCTGCGCCATCGGATTGAGGTGCACGTCGCGGCGACGGGCTGCCTGCACGCCCCTTGCCGGAACCTGCACGCGCGACGTGCCATCGCACACCTTGGATCGGCGGAACTGCGCAAGTATCAGAGGGTGTCCTGACCACGCCGGCGGACACACCCTATCGGTGTAGCGCCGATGGCCGACCGCACCGCAGGCGGGTCAGCCGTCGTCGGGCGCCGCATCGACGAGGGTCTCTTTCATCGCGCATTTATCCACGCCGCGGCAGATTCATTCAGCTTGTTTTACCGTATGGGCCAACGGCCCCCATCCCACGCCTGCGAACCGACTCCCATGCGACCGCTTCCTACCCTTCTCACGCTCGCAATCGCCGCCGCCTTCGGTGGATTCGTCGCCACCGGCATCAACGCCCACCTAGACAACCGCGCCGACGCCGCGCCCTTGCCGGCTGCCCTTCCGGCCACCGCCGCATTGCCGGCTTCGGTCGCCGGCCAGCCGGTGCCTTCGCTGGCACCGATGCTGGAAAAGACCATGCCCGCCGTGGTCAGCGTCAACACCAAGCAGGTGGTACGGGTACGCAACCCCTTCTTCAACGACCCGTTCTTCCGCCGCCTGTTCCCGGACATCCCGCAGGAACGGATCAACGAATCGCTGGGTTCGGGCGTCATCATCGACGCGAAGGAAGGCCTGGTGCTGACCAACCACCACGTCATCGAGAACGCCGATGACGTGCAGGTGACGCTCGCTGACGGGCGCACGGTCAAGGCGGAATTCCTCGGTTCGGACCGCGACACCGACATCGCCCTGATCCGCATCCCGGCGCAGAACCTCACCGAGATCAAGCTCGGCAACAGCGACCAGCTGCGGGTCGGCGACTTCGTGGTGGCGATCGGCAATCCGTTCGGCTTCAGCCAGACGGTGACCTCGGGCATCGTCTCGGCGGTCGGCCGCAGTGGCATCCGTGGGCTGGGCTACCAGAACTTCATCCAGACCGACGCCTCGATCAACCCGGGCAACTCCGGAGGTGCGCTGGTCGATCTGCAGGGCCAGCTGGTCGGCATCAACACCGCCAGCTTCAACCCGCAGGGCAGCATGGCCGGCAACATCGGCCTGGGCCTGGCCATTCCCACCAACCTGGCGCGCAGCGTGGTCGACCAGCTGGTCAAGCATGGCGTGGTGGTGCGCGGCACCCTGGGCGTGGAAAGCCAGAACCTGAGCGCGCAGATCGCCCAGGGCCTGGGCCTGGGCGAAACCCGCGGCGCGCTGATCACCCGGGTACTGGCCGGTTCGGCCGGTGCGGCGGCCGGGCTGAAGCCGGGCGACGTCGTGGTTGCCGCCAACGGTCAGCGCGTGGACAGCGCCGAAGCCCTGCACAACGTGGAGGGCCTGGCAGCGGTAGGCAGCGTACTGGCGCTGGACGTGCGCCGCGAAGGCAAGCCGCTGCAGATCCGGGCGACGCTGAAGGAGCAGGCGCGCGCCGCCAGCGGCGACAGCCTGGACCCGCGCCTGGGCGGCGCGACCTTCGTCGACCTGCCCGAATCGCTGCGCCAGTCCGGCGTACGCGGGGTGCTGGTCAGCGAGGTCAAGCGCGGCAGCCGCGCGGCCAGCAACGGGCTCCAGCAGGGCGACATCATCACCGATGCCACGGTGGGTGAATTCGCCGACCTGGCCAGCTGGCGCGCCAATTTCCAGCAGCGGCCACCGACCCTGGTGCTGCGCATCCTGCGCAACAACGGCCAGCAGCAGGGCCAATTGGTGATGCGCTGATCGCTCCGCCGTAACACCCCCTATACCCGGCCAGTGCTATTGCTGTACGTCCCTGTCGGCTGAAGCCGATCGTCCGTTCCCCCATCGCAACAGGAGTGATTCGATGAGCCCCACCAATACCGAGAACCTGAAGGAACACCTGGGTGAAGCCGGTTCCCACCTCAAGCAGGCCGCCAGTGCTGCCGGCGGTGCGATCAAGGGCGCGACCGGCGCTGCGACCGACGAACTGCGCATCGGCAAGGCCAACGTCAAGGCCGAGCTGTCCGACACGGCGCTGTCCGGCCTAGCTGCGGCTGAATTCGGCGGCGCTGCCGCCAAGGAACAGGTCGATGCACTGATGGACAAGGGCAAGGATCTGATCGACAGCGCCGCTGAACTGATCCGTGAGCGTCCCTTGGCATCGTTCGGTGTTGCCTTCGCCACTGGCTGGATCATCGCCAAGCTGGCTCGCGGCAGCAGCGACAAGTAAGTCCACGGCGTGAGCGAAGACAACACGCAACGCCCCGATCCGGCGGCCACCCCGCCGCTGGACGAGAGCATCCGCCAGGTCGGCGCGGCCGGTCGCGCCGCCGCCGATTCGGCCAAGCACACGCTGCGCTCGCTGCGTCGCCTGGCCTCGTCGGATTTCGCGCTCGCCCGCAGTGCATTCGGCCGGGCCCTGGCCTGGGCGGGCGTGGCGATCGTGTTCGGGGCCTCGGCCTGGCTGCTGATGGCCGCCACGCTCATCGCCCTGCTGCAGAGCTGGGGCCTGAGTTGGCTGCAGGCGCTTCTGATCACCTCGCTGATCAGCCTCGCGGTAACCGGCTATGCGATCTGGCGGGTGTCCTACTTCTTCCACCACACCGGCATGCACGCTACCCGGCGCCAGCTGTCGCGCCTTGGCCTGTTCGACGAGCCCAGCGAAGACGATCCCGATGCCGGCGTACAGATTCCGGAGGGCAAGCCATGAAGTTCGGCGCATTGCAGCGGCGGGTGAAGCGTTGCGAACAGGTGGTGGCCGTGCGCATGGGTGAAACCCAGGACAACTGGACCGTGCTCAGCGAGGTCTGGCGCCGGGGCTGGTCCCCACTGCGCATCGTGGTGGTCGGCCTGGCCGGTGGCTTCGTGGCCGGCAAGCTGGAAGTGCCGGGCAAAGTGAACGGTGCGCGCTGGCTGCAGATGATCGGCTCGGTCTCCAGCCTGGTGGCCAGCGGCCAGGCAGCACTGGCTGCCGCCGTGGCAGCCTACGCCGCCGACACCGCAGACGATGCGGCCGACACTGCCGAAGCCGCCGCCGACCCGGTCGCTCCCGCTGCCGCGGCACCCGCTTCCGCGCCACCTGCCGAGCCTGAGGCGCGCGAACCGCGGCCTGCCGAAGCGGCCACCGAACTGTCCGAACGTTGACGAACAGCATCCGCCGCGTTGACCGCGGCGGACGGATAATAGGCTCCCCTTCCCGGTCGGTACGTCGATGAGCGAGTCCCTCCTGTCCCCGTCACCGGCCGAACCCGCACCGTCTGCTGCCGCCCTTCCGCCGCCCACCCGCCCGCGCGGGCCGATGTCGCTGGTGGTGCTGGCAACGCTGGCGGTGGCCTACACGCTGTGGGCCGCACAGGACATCATCCTGCCGGTACTGCTGGCGATGTTCTTCGCGCTGGTCGGCAACCCGATCCTGCGCCTGCTGCAGAAGCTGTGGATTCCGCGGGCGCTGGGAGCGCTGCTGGTTCTCGGTGCCGGCCTGGGCGTGACCAGCTCGCTGGCCGTGCAGCTGATCGGCCCGGCGATGGAATGGGCGCAGGAAGCGCCACAACAGCTGCGCAAGGTCGCCCGGCAGGTACAGGATCTGACCAAGCCGGTGCAGCAGGCCAATCTGGCGGCCGAGAACTTCGCCCGCGTTGCCGGCGGCGACAGCAATCGCAAGGTGCAGGTGATCCGGACCCAGCTGGACGATCCCTATCGCATGCTGACCCGCGCCCCCCGGCTGGCCGCCTCGGTACTGGCCGTGGTCCTGCTGACGCTGTTCTTCATGATCTATGGGCAAAGCCTGCAGCGCGCGGCGATCGCATTGTTCCCGAACCGCCAGCAACAGCGCTTCACCAGCGACATCCTGCGCTCGATCGAGCGCGAGGTGTCGCGCTATGTGCTGACCATCAGCGTGATCAACACGCTGGTCGGCCTGGTTTTCGCGGGCGTGCTGATGCTGCTGGGGATCGGCCTGCAGGAAGCGCTGCTGTGGGGGACAGTGGCGGCACTGCTGAACTTCGCGCCCTATGTGGGCCCGTTGATCGGAGTAGCGCTGATGCTACTGATGGGCTTCGTCGAATTCCGCGACCCGCTGCAGGCACTGCTGCCCGCCGCAGCGTATCTGGGCCTGCATACCCTGGAGGGCCAACTGGTGACCCCGATCGTGCTGGGCCGGCGCATGAAGCTCTCGCCGCTGGTCCTGATCCTGGCACTGATGGTGTTCGGCTGGGCCTGGGGCATGATCGGGCTGCTGCTGGCGGTGCCGCTGCTGGTCTGCATCAAGCTGGTGCTGGCCCGGCTGGACGGCATGCAGGGCTGGGCGCGCCTGCTGGAATGAAAGCGCGCGCGGGCAGGCGTAGAATGACCGGGTGAATTTCCCCGTCCTTGCCATCACCCTCGACCTCGACGACACGCTGTGGCCGTTCGCACCGATCGGCGCCCGCATCGACCAGGTGCTGCACGACTGGATGCATGAACACAGCCCGGCCACCGCCGCGATGTATCCGCTGGCGGCGATGCGCGAACTGCGCGAGCGCTCGTTCCGCGACAACCCGCATCTGCATCATGACCTGAGCGCGCTGCGCCGGCTGACGCTGCGTGAGGCGCTGCAGAACAGCGGCGCCAGCCTGGACCTGCTGGAGCCGGCCTACGAAGCGTTCTATGCCGCGCGCAACCAGGTGGAGTGCTATCCCGATGCCCTCGATGCCCTGGCGCGTATCGCCGCGCGGGTACCGGTGGCCGCGCTGAGCAATGGCAATGCGGACCTGCAGCGGATCGGGCTGGCCCATCATTTCGCCTTCCAGCTGGGTGCGCGCGAACATGGCGCGGCGAAGCCGGAGGCGAGCATTTTCCATGCCGCGTGTGCCCGGCTGGGCGTGGCCCCGGCGCAGGTGCTGCATGTCGGTGACCACATCGAGATGGACGTGGCCGGCGCCATCGCCGCCGGCCTGCGCGGCTGCTGGATCAACCGCGACGCCGCCACCTGGACCCATCCGCAGCTGCAGCCCGACCTGCAGTTCGACACCCTCACCGGCCTGGCCGACTGGTTGGACGCCAACCTCGGCGCCACCGCACCCCGGAGCAATTGACGCATGAGCGAGATCACGGGCTTCACCGCCGACACTTCTGCCGCACTGCCGCTGTACGTGCTGGATCGCGAGCAGTTCGCCCGCTGGAACGCCGGACAGCCGGCCGCCACGCAGGCCTGGCTGGCCTCGCAGGGCTTCACCGCCGGCTCGCACAGCATCGCCCTGCTGCCCGGCAGCGAGGGTCTGGCCGGTGCGGTGATGGGCGTGGGCGATCGCGGCGATGCCTACAGCTATGCGCACGCGCCGCACGCCCTGCCCGAAGGCAGCGTGTGGCAGCTCGCCAGTGAGCTGCCGGCCAGCGAGCAGGCACTGCTGCAGCTGGGCTGGGGCCTGGGCAGCTATCGCTTCGACCGCTACCGCAAGCGCAACCGGCACCCGGCGCAGCTGGTTGCCGCACCGACCGGGGAAGTGGCGGATCTGATCGCCGCCAGCCTGCGCGTGCGCGACTGGGTCAACACGCCCACCGAAGACATGGGTCCGCAGCAGCTGGAAGAGGCCGCACGCACGCTGGCAGCGGCGCACGGCGCCGAGGTCGAAGCGATCACCGGTGATGCGCTGCTGGCGCAGAATTTCCCGGCCATCCATGCCGTCGGCCGCGCATCGCATCGCGCGCCGCGCCTGGTCGTGCTGCGCTGGGGCAAGGCGACGGATCCTGCGCTGGTGCTGGTCGGCAAGGGCGTGTGCTTCGATACCGGTGGGCTGGACATCAAGCCGGCCGATGGCATGCGCAACATGAAGAAGGACATGGGCGGCGCCGCGCACGCGCTGGCCCTGGCAGGACTGGTGATGGCCCAGCAGCTGCCGGTGCGCCTGACCCTGCTGGTGCCGGCGGTGGAGAACGCGATCGGCCCGGATGCGTTCCGTCCGGGCGAAGTCATCGCCACCCGCAAGGGCCTGAGCGTGGAGATCGACAACACCGACGCCGAAGGCCGTGTGATCCTGTGCGACGCGTTGACCTTCGCCGCTGAGCAGAAGCCGGACCTGGTTCTGGACTTCGCGACCCTGACCGGCGCTGCGCGCATCGCGCTGGGCCCGGACCTGCCGGCACTTTTCAGCAACGATGACACCGTCGCCCAGCAGTGGCTGCAGGCCGGAGATGAAACGCGCGACCCGGTCTGGCGCATGCCGCTGTGGCGTCCCTACCTGCGTTACCTGAGCAGCGGCATCGCCGACCTGGCCAATGCCGGTTCGCGCATGGCGGGCTCGGTTACCGCCGCGCTGTACCTGGAGCGCTTCCTTGAGGATGGCCAGCGCTGGGCGCACCTGGATGTGTACGCCTGGAACGATGGCGAGCGGCCGGGCCGCCCGGCCGGCGGCGAAGCACTGGCCCTGCGCTCGGCCTGGGCGATGCTGAAGGCACGCTACGCCTGAGCACAGCCGATGCGCGGGTGGAGCCGGGCAGGGGTCCGCTCCACCGGGTTGTGACGAAAAATTGAATTCCGGCCACGGTCGGGTTCTGCGAGGATGTGTCGGTCGACCACCCACACATTCCGTGAAGGCAGGACTCCGACCATGTCGCTCTTCCGCTACACCCGCGCCGGCCAGGGGCCGCGCACACCGCGCAGTCATTCGCCGCTGCCCTGGATCGCGCTGATCGCCCTGATTCTTGGCGGGATCACGCTGGGCTTTGCCTGGCTGGCCGGCTGGGTCGGCCACCGCCTCACCGCGCAACGCTTCACCGACACCATCGAGGCCACCGGCCCGGCCCATCCCGGGTTCCGCCGTGCGCACAGCAAGGGCGTGTGCGTGAGTGGCTGGTTCGCACCCAGTGCACAGGCGCCGACGCTGTCCAGCGCGCGCGTGTTCTCGCAGGCCCGGGTACCGGTGCTGGGCCGCCTGTCGATCGGTGGTGGCGATCCCCATGGGGCCGATGGCAGCGCCCGGGTGCGCAGCATCGCCCTGCAGCTGGTCAGCGACGATGGTCAGGAATGGCGGATGGCGATGAACAGTTTCCCGTTCTTCGCGGTGCCGACGGCGGAGGCCTTTTTCGAACAGACGCAGGCGCAGATACCGGATCCGGCCACCGGCAAGCCCGACCCGCAGAAGATGGCGGCGGTGCTGGCCAAGTACCCCAGCGCGCAGGCGTTCCAGCAATGGGCACGGACCGCGCCGTGGACCGACAGCTGGGCCAACACCCGCTTCAACAGCGTCAACAGCTTCTGGTTCACCAATGCGCAGGGCCAGCGACGCGCCGTGCGCTGGCAATGGCAGCCCCGCACGCCGGTCGCCGAGCTTGATGCCGACGCCCGCAAGCGCGCCGATGTCGATTTCCTCAGCCAGGACCTGCAGCGCCGGCTGGCGGCCGGCCCGGTGCAATGGGACCTGGTGGTCAGCATCGCCGAACCGGGGGACGCCATCGATGATCCGTCGGTGCCCTGGCCGGACGCGCGGGAAACGGTGGTGGCAGGCGTGCTGAGCCTGGAACGCATGCAGTCGCAGGAACAGGGCGCCTGCGGCGAGCTGAACTTCGACCCGCTGATCCTGCCCAGCGGCATCCGCGGCAGTGATGATCCGATCCTGGCCGCGCGGTCGGCGGTCTATTCGCAGTCGTTCAACCGGCGCGAGCGCGAGCGCGCGGCCGGAGCGGCAGCGCAACCGAAGGAGGCTGCACGATGAGTACCGGCAATGGCCACTTCAACCTGTTGGCGCGGGTACTGCACTGGTCGATGGCGGTGATGATCATCGCCATGCTGTTCATCGGCGTGACCATGGTCGCCTCGCTGCACCTGCGGCCGATGCTGCTCGACCTGCACCGCCCGCTGGGCATCGCGATCGGCGTGCTGGTGCTGCTGCGCCTGTACAACCGCCTGCGCCACCGGCCGCCGCCGCTGCCGGCCGATCTTCCGGTGTGGCAGGTGATGGCGGCAAAGGCATCGCACTGGATGCTGTACGCGCTGATGCTGGCAATGCCGCTGGTGGGCTGGGCAATGCTGTCCGCGGGGGGTTACCCCATCGTGCTGGGGGGCGGACTGCACCTGCCACCGATCGTGCCGCACACACCGGCACTGTATGCAGCGCTGCGCAGCGCGCACAGCCTGCTGGCCTACGTGCTGTTCGCCACGGTGCTGATGCATGTCGGTGCCGCCCTCTTCCACCTGTGGGTCCGCCGCGATGGCGTGTTCCAGGCGATGGCGCGCGGGAAGGACTGACGCAACTGAGGCCTGTCGATCGCTCGTGGGCCAGGGAACCCCTCGGGAGCCGCCGGGCATGGCTCGGCCCAAAAGGGTTGAGCCACTCCGCTACAGCCAGCCCTTCTGCCGCGCCAGCCGGTACGCCTCGATGCGGTTGGCCACGCCCAGCTTGCCGATGCACTCGGACAGGTAGTTGCGCACCGTGCCGTGCGACAGTCCCAACTGCTCGGCGATCTCGCTGGCGGTCCGGCCTTCGCCCGCCAGGCGCAGCACGCGCCGCTCGCGGTCGGTGAGCGGGTCCGCCTGTGACCAGGCATCGAGTGCCAGCTGTGGGTCGATCGCACGCACGCCCTGCTTCACCTTGCGCAGTGCATCGGCCAGGTTCTCCGCTGGCGCGTCCTTGAGCAGATAGCCGAGCACGCCTGCGTCCAGCGCGCGGCGCAGGAAGCCGGCGCGCGCGAAGGTGGTCACGATCACCACCTTGATGGGCAGTTCGTGGCGTGCGATGCGCTGGGCCAGTTCCAGCCCTGACAGACCGGGCATCTCGATATCGGTCACCAGGATGTCCGGCTTCAGCTGCTGCAGCATGCGCCAGGCGGCCTCGCCATCGGCGGCGCTGCCCAGCACCTCGATGTCCGCCTCCAGGCTGAGCAATGCGGACAGTGCGCCGCGCACCATGGCCTGGTCTTCGGCCAGCAGGATGCGGATCATGCCGCGCCGTCCTGCGCCACCGGCGCGGGTGCAGCGGGCGGCAACGGGACAGTGGCCGCCGACAGCGGCACGCGCACGCTCAGCACCGTGCCCTCGCCGCGCGGAGACTGCACGGTGACATACCCGCCCAGCGCCGCGGCGCGCTCACGCATGCCGCTCAGTCCATTGCCTTCGGCCTGCATGCCACCCCGGCCATCATCGCGGATCTGCATCACCAGTACTTTTCCTTCCTTCATGAAGTCCACCCGCGCCTGTGTCGCCTGTGCATGGCGGGCAATATTCGTCGCGGCCTCCCGCAGGATCAGCGCCAGTCCACGCTCCACCTCCACCGGCATCGGCGGCGGCGGCGCGTACTGCAGATGCACCTGCTGGCACTCCAGCAGCAGCCGCGCCGAGGCCAGCTCCCCGGCCAGGTCGCTGGCCCGGATGCCGGTGACCGCACTGCGCACCTGCGCCAGCGCTTCGCGGGCGATGGCCTCGGCCTCGCCAATCTCCTGCCGCGCGCGCGCGTCGCCGCGATCGTGCAGTTTGCGTGCCAGTTCCAGCTTCAAGGTAATCAGCGACAGAGTATGGCCGAGCAGATCGTGCAGATCGCGGCCGATGCGCTCACGCTCGGCGGTGGTGGCCAGTCGCCGCACTTCCTCCTGCGACAGCTGCAATGCCGCGTCCTTCTGCTGGTTGATCGCCTCCACGTTCACCACCAGGCCGACGATGTACGACACCGCTGGAATCCAGACCAGGCTCTGCCACGGATACTGGAACCACACGGCGAGACTGCAGAACAGGATGTTCAGGCCGGTGAGCTGCAACAGATACGTCCACCAGCTGCCCCGCCCGCTCACCCTCAGCAGCACGCAGCCGAACACGAAGTAGGTCAGCCCGGACGGATACCAGGGCAGCAGCACAAGCGCCATCGCGATCAGACCCAGCGCATAACGGGGCGCATGATGGCGTGGAGCCACCATCACCCTCGTGTAAAGCAGCAGGAACACCGGGTAACTGGCCAGCGTCAGCAGCAGCCAGCGCAGGTTGAAGCCGTGGCCGAGCAGTGGCGTCAGGACGATCCACACCGACCACAGCAGATGGATCGCCTCGCTCCAGGGCGACTTGCCGCGCCGCAGCGTGTCGGCAACCGCCGAGTCCGGCGCAGGGCGCAGCAGGGAGGCCAGCCAGCTCGATGACACAGGGGGGTCCAGGCGGGAACGATCGCTGCCGATCATGCCAGTTCAGCCGATCCTGCGCAGGCGCGGGCGCGCCAGCACGGCCCTGCCGGCAGCGTGAGCCGCCCACCGGGCCTGCGCAGGCGCAACAGCCCGCTGATCGCGGTACTCTTGCCGGCGCCGTTACGACGCACCTGCACCTGCTGCAGGCCAGCCAGCGACGGGGCGATCGGAGCCATGGGCGGTACCGGTAGCGGGGACGTTGCCATCCTGCATCCCCTTGGTCACGTTTCGCAGTTGCCACCGTCAAGGTCATCGGATGACAGCTGTCACTGCCGTCATCCCCGTGCCTGCCGTCATGCTGTGCCGCACGCTCCACTGCCGGAACCGCCGCTGTCCGCCCTTCCGGTCACACCCGCCCGAACGCCTGTGATGGAACGAATGAACGCTTCTGCCGAGCTGTTGAAGGAACTCCGTATCGAACGCAAGTCACCGCCACCTGCCTCTGGTGGTGGTGGCAGCGGGCGCCGCTGGCTGTGGATCGCCGTGATCGCGGTGGTGCTGCTGCTGGCCGCAGGCGCCTTCGCGCTGTTCGGCCGCACACCGGCCGTGCAGGTGGAAACCGCACCGGCGGTCGCCATCCAGCAGGGCAGCGCCAGCAGTTCGGTCCTCGATGCCAGTGGTTATGTGGTCGCCCGGCGCATGGCTACGGTGTCGGCCAAGATCACCGGCAAGGTGCGCGAGGTGATGATCGAGGAAGGCATGCGCGTGGAGGCGGGGCAGATCATGGCCACCCTCGACCCGATCGATGCGGACGCGCAGCGCAGTCTGTATGCCTCGCAGCTGCAGGCCGCACGCAGCCAGGTGGCCGGACTGGAGGCACAGCAGAGGCAGGCGGCGGCAGAGGCCAGCCGGCTGCAGGCGCTGGTCGGGCGGCAGCTGGTCTCGCGCTCGCAGTACGATCAGGCCGTGGCCCAGCGCGACAGCCTGCGCGCGCAGCTGGAAACCGCACAGCGCAACGTGAAGGTGGCCAACGACCAGCTGGCGATCGCCGACCTTGGGGTGGACAACAACATCGTGCGTGCGCCGTTCTCCGGCGTGGTCACGGCCAAGGCGGCACAACCGGGCGAGATCGTCTCGCCGCTGTCGGCCGGTGGTGGCTTCACCCGCACAGGCATCGGCACCATCGTCGACATGGATTCGCTGGAGATCGAGGTCGAGGTCGGCGAAGCCTTCATCGGCCGCGTGCAACCGAAGATGCCGGTGGAAGCCATCCTCAATGCCTATCCGGAATGGAAGATTCCGGCCGAGGTGATCGCCATCATCCCCACCGCCGACCGGGGCAAGGCGACGGTGAAGGTGCGCGTGGCCCTGAAGCTGAGGGACCCGCGTATCGTGCCGGAGATGGGCGTGCGGGTCAGCTTCCTGGAACAGGCAGCGCCGCAGGCTGAAGCCAAGCCGCAGGGCGTGCGTGTGCCGGCAGGCGCGGTGGTCGAGCGCGAGGGTGCATCGGTGGCCTTCGTGCTCGGCGACGAGAACCGCGTGCAGCAGCGCACGGTCCAGGCTGGCCAGGCCATGGGCAAGGATCGCCAGCTGCTCAAGGGTGTGAATGCCGGCGAGCTGGTGGTGGTCAACCCGCCGGACACCCTGCGCGATGGCACCCGGGTCCAGCAGAAGCAAACGCAGTAGCGGCACGGCGCCTTCCGGGGCGCCGCCAGCGGCACCGTTCGACGACAACACCGTTCCACGCATGCCCGGCCGACAGCCGGGGTGCGTCACCGTTTCCCGCCTACGTGGAGAACCACCCATGTCGACCCTGGTTTCACTGCGCAACATCACCAAGACCTACCAGCGCGGCCCCGAGAAGGTGCAGGTGCTGCACGGCATCGACCTGGACATCGCCCGCGGCGACTTCGTCGCGTTGATGGGGCCGTCCGGTTCAGGCAAGACCACCCTGCTCAATCTGATCGGTGGCCTGGACAATCCCAGCGGCGGCGAGATCAGCATCGAAGGCGAGCGCATCGATCAGATGAGCGGTGGCCAGCTGTCGACCTGGCGCAGCCACCACGTTGGCTTCGTGTTCCAGTTCTACAACCTGATGCCGATGCTGACCGCGCAGAAGAACGTGGAACTGCCGCTGCTGCTGACCCATCTCAATGCCGCGCAGCGCCGCCGCAACGCCGAGATCGCGCTGACCCTGGTTGGCCTGGCCGACCGCCGCAACCATCGACCCAACGAGCTGTCCGGCGGCCAGCAGCAGCGCGTGGCGATCGCCCGTGCGATCGTCTCCGATCCGACCTTCCTGATCTGCGACGAACCCACCGGCGATCTCGACCGCCAGTCCGCCGAGGAGATCCTGGGCCTGCTGCAGCAGCTCAACCGCGAACACGGCAAGACCATCATCATGGTCACCCATGACCCGAAGGCCGCCGAGTACGCCACGCACACGGTGCACCTGGACAAGGGCGAGCTGGCCGACGCGCCGCTGGCCCACTGACGGAGGCCACAGCGATGAAATACTTCTCTCTGGTCTGGGCGCAGCTGTTCCGCAGCCGCACCCGGACCCTGCTGACCCTGCTGTCGGTGGTGGCCGCGTTCCTGCTGTTCGGCATGCTCGACTCGGTGCGCGTGGCATTCACCTCCGGTGGCAGCGTGGAAGGGGCCAACCGCCTGGTGGTGGCCTCGCGCCTGTCGATCACCCAGTCGCTGCCGATCCGCCTGGAAACGCAGATCCGCCAGGTGGCGGGTGTGCGCGACGTGGCCTATGGCATGTGGTTCGGCGGCATCTACCAGGATCCGAAGAACTTCTTCCCGAACTTCTCGGTATCGCCCAACTACTTCGACGTCTACCGCGAGCTGCAGATCGACCCGGCGCAGCTGGAAGACTGGAAGAACACCCGCACCGGCGCGATCGTCGGCGAGACCCTGGCCAAGCAGTTCGGCTGGAAAGTCGGCGACACCATTCCGCTGCAGGCGACGATCTTCCCGCGCGGCGGCAGCAACGACTGGCCGCTGGAACTGAAGGGCATCTTCCGTTCCAAGGATCCAGCGCAGGCCTCCAACGAAGAGCGCCAGCTGATGATGAACTGGAAATACTTCGATGAGTCCAACGACTACATCAAGAACCAGGTCAGCTGGTACACGGTGACGCTCGACAACCCCGACCATTCTTCGCGGGTGGCACAGGCCATCGATGCGATTTCCGCCAACTCCGACCACGAAACCAAGACCCAGACCGAATCGGCGTTCCAGCAGGCCTTCGTCAAGCAGTTCGCCGACATCGGCATGATCGTCACCTCGATCATGGGTGCGGTGTTCTTCACCCTGCTGCTGCTGACCGGCAACACCATGGCGCAGGCCGTACGCGAGCGCGTGCCGGAACTGGCCACGCTGAAGACACTGGGCTTCAAGGACAGCACGGTGCTGATACTGGTGATGATCGAATCGGTGCTGCTGATCGGTCTCGGTGGCCTGATCGGCATGGGCCTGGCGGCACTGATCCTGCCCGCCATCGGACCGAAGAGCATGGGCATGCTGCCGCCGCACATCCCCACCCCGACCTGGCTGATGGGCTTGGGCCTGATCGTGGTGATCGGCGCGGTCGTCGGCCTGCTGCCGGCGCTGCGCGCCAAGCGCCTGAAGATCGTCGACGCACTGGCCGGCCGCTGAGGAGGACACCGACATGTTCAAGAACAAGCTCAAGAAGTGGTTCGGCAACACGGTGACCGTGCTGGCGCTGGCAATCGGCCTGGCGGTATGGATCGGCCTGCCATGGGTGGGCGTGCTTGCCGTGGCGGTGCTGGTCGGGCTGTGGCTGGCGCTGACCCGCAGCGGGCGGCTGGCCCTGGCCGCCACCCGCATCGGCATCGCCAGCCTGCCGCAGCGCTGGGGGGCATCCTCGGTGATCGTGGTCGGCATCGCCGGCGTGGTCGGCGTACTGGTGGCGATGCTGGCGATGGGCGAAGGCTTCCAGGCCACGCTCAGCAACACCGGCGATGACACCACCGCCATCGTGCTGCGCGGTGGTTCGCAGGCGGAAACCAATTCGGTCATCACCCGCGAGCAGGTACCGACCCTGTCCACCCTGCCCGGCATCAGCCGCGATGCACAGGGACGGCCACTGCTGTCGCCTGAACTCTCGCAGGTGGTCAACCTGGTCTCCAAATCGGACGGTACCGACGTCAACGCGCAGTTCCGGGGCGTCGGGCCGCAGGCGTGGGCGGTGCATGACAAGGTCAAGATCATCGAAGGCCGCAAGTTCGCCACCGGCCTGCGCGAGATCGTGGTCGGCCAGGGCGCCAAGGGCCAGTTCCGCGACATGGAGGTCGGCAGGACGCTCACCCTGGGCAACCAGACCTGGACGGTGGTCGGTGTGTTCGCCACCGGTGATGCGCATGACTCCGAACTGTGGACCGACGCCGATACCCTGGCCACCACGTACCAGCGCAGTGCCTGGCAGTCGATCAGCGTGCGTACCGAGGGCAAGCCGGGCTTCGATCAGTTCAAGGCCGCCGTCGCCGCCGATCCGCGCCTCAAGCTGGACGTGGAAACCACCCGCGCGTACTACAGCAAGCAGGGCGGCGGCCTGACCAAGCTGATCGACATCCTCGGCAAGGTGATCGGTACCATCATGGCGGTGGGCGCGGTGTTCGGCGCGCTCAACACCATGTATGCCGCCGTGGCCACGCGTGCGCGCGAAATCGCCACCATGCGCGCGATTGGCTTCCGCGGCCTGCCGGTGGTGACTGCGGTGATGCTGGAAACGATGCTGCTGGCCCTGCTCGGGGGCCTGCTGGGCTGCACGGTGGCATGGCTGCTGTTCAATGGCTACAGCGTGTCCACCATCGGCAGCAACTTCAGCGCGGTGGTGTTCAAGTTCCACGTGTCGCCGGAACTGCTGTGGACGGGGCTGAAGTGGGCGCTGGGCATCGGCCTGGTCGGTGGCCTGTTCCCGGCGCTGCGCGCCGCCCGCCTGCCGATCACCACGGCACTGCGCGAAACCTGATGTGTACGCCGCCAGCCGAGGCGGCGCGGACGCGGGACGGGGCCGGTGCTCCGTCCCGCGTTGCTTTCCGGCTCAGCGCTTTGCCGCCCGCATCGTGCGCAGGTTGTCACCGATGAACAGCAGCAGTCCGGCCCAGATCGCTGCAAAACCGACGGCCTTGGCCATGTCGAACGATTCGTGGAAGAAGAACACGCCGAGCAGAAGCTGCAGGCTCGGTGCGATGTACTGCAGGATGCCCACCAGCGACAGCGCGATGCGCTTCACACCGTAGGCGAAACCGATCAGCGGCACGGCGGTGACCACGCCGCCGAAGATCAGCAGCAGATCGTTGCGCAGGCCCCAGCCGCTGAAGAATCCGCCACCGTGGCCATTCTCGGCCCAGACCGCGAACGCCAGCGCAGGCAGGAACAGATACAGGCTTTCCACGCCCAGCCCGGCTACGGGATCGACCGAGACCAGCTTGCGCAGCAGGCCGTACAGGCCGAACGAACAGGCCAGGCCCAGCGCGATCCACGGCGGCGTGCCAGCGTCGAGAGTCAGCCAGGCCACGCCCACCGCCGCCATGCCCACCGCCACCCACTGCAGCCGGCGCAGGCGTTCCTTCAGCACCAGCACCCCCAGCAGCACGTTCACCAGCGGGTTGATGAAGTAGCCCAGGCTGGTCTCGATCACGTGGCCGGCATTGACGGCCCAGATGTACAGGCCCCAATTGAACGCGATGGTCAGGCTCGACACCGCCAGGATCGGCAGCGCGCGCGGCTGCGCGGCGATCTTCCGCCACCAGCCCAGCTTCGCACTGAGCAGCAGCCAGGCGACCACCAGCACCGTGCTCCAGATGATGCGATGGGCGATGATCTGGAACGACGGCACTTCATTGAGCAGGTGCCAGTACACCGGCACCAGTCCCCACAGCACGAAGGTGGATGCGGTGACCAGCAGGCCCCGGCGTTGTTCTTTCTCGTCGATGCTCATCGCTTGCGCGTCCTTGCCATTGTCAGTACCACCACGCCCAGCAGAATCACCACCATCGCCAGCACGTCGCGCCAGCCGAAGCGTTCGCTGTTGAGGGCGGCGCCCAGCAGCACCGCGATCACCGGGTTGACGTAGGCGTAGCTGCCGACCAGCGCCGGGCGTACGTTCTGCAGCAGCCAGACGTAGGCCGTGAACGCGACGATCGAGCCGAACACGCACAGATAGGCCATGGCCAGCAGGCCACCGGTATCGGGCAGTGTGGTGGGCCGCTCACCCACCGCCAGCCCGATCAGCACCAGCAGCACGCCGCCGCAGATCATCTGCCCGGCGGCCGTCATGAACGGGCCAGGCAGGTCCAGGCCGCGCGCCCACACCGAGCCGAAGGCCCAGCCGATCGGTGCGATCAGCAGCAGCACCAGCCCGGTGGGCGTCGCCGTCAGGCTGCTGCCCGCATTCAGCCAGACAACGCCGAGGAAGCCGATGGCGATGCCCAGCCATTCGCCGCGGCTGGCGTGCTGGCCGCGCAGCGCCGAGAACAGCGCCATCCACAGGGGCACCGATGCCACCGCCGTGGCCGCCAGGCCGGACGACACATCGCGTTCGGCCAGCACCACCATGCCGTTGCCCAGCACCAGCATGGTCACCCCCATGAGCACTAGGCTGCGCCACTGCCGCAACGTCGGCTTCGGCATTTTCCAGAACAGGCGCAGCGCCAGGTACATCAGGCCCCCGGCGATGATGAAGCGGCTGCCGGAGACCATCGTCAGCGGCAGCGCACCGCCGTGAAGGGCCTTGGCGATACCGAGATAGGTCGAGCCCCAGACCACGTAGACCAGCAGCAGCGCCAACACGACAAGGCCGCCCCGGGGGGCAGCCGCAGACGGAACAGGGGGAGCCGACATGACGCACCAAGGGACCGGGGGAAGGCGGATTCTAGGACGTTTTGAGTATGGTCCGGCACCCCGCAAGGTGGCACGCTGTCGTCCATCCATGCACCCTGTCCTGGCCTGCCACCCCGCGTTGACGGGTCATGCAGTACCAAGAAGGCTGCCCGGCTGCGCCACCACATGGTCGGACGCTGTATTTTCCGCGCACGGACGCTATCGCATCGAGGATCCCCGCCCAGATGAGCACCACGCCCCACCCTGCTGTTCCCGCGAACGACGGCGCCGCATTGCGCCGCTCGATCTCCAATACCCTCAAAGGCTCCGCCGGCAACCTGGTGGAGTGGTATGACGTCTACGTGTACTCGGTGTTCGCCGTGTACTTCGAGTCGCAGTTCTTCTCGCCGGAAGACAAGAACTCCACGATGTACGTCTGGGCGATCTTCGCCGCGACCTTCCTGATGCGCCCGATCGGTGCCTGGTTCTTCGGCCGCTTCGCCGACCGCCATGGCCGTCGCCTGGCCCTGACCGTATCGGTCACGCTGATGGCGTTCTGCTCCTTCATCATCGCCATCACCCCCACTGCCGCCAGCATCGGCATCTGGGCGGCGATCATCCTGCTGTTCGCGCGCCTGCTGCAGGGCTTCGCCACCGGTGGCGAGTACGGCGCGAGCGCCACCTACATGTCCGAGGCCGCCATTCCGGGTCGTCGTGGCTTCCTGTCCTCCTTCCACTACGTCACCCTGGTCGGCGGCCATGTGCTGGCCCAGCTGACCCTGTTCCTGATGCTGAACGTCTGGGGCAAGCCGGAGATCTCCGAGTTCGGCTGGCGCATCGCCTTCGGCATCGGTGGCATCGCCGCGGTCGTGGTGTTCTGGCTGCGCCGTGGCATGGATGAGTCGCTGGAAGAATCCTCGATCGAGGCCGCGCGCGAAGGCAAGGCCAAGAAATCCGGTTCGATGTACGAACTGTTCGTGCACCAGTGGCGCCCGCTGCTGCTGTGCTTCCTGATCACCGCCGGCGGCACCATTGCCTTCTACACCTACTCGGTGAACGGCCCGAAGATGATCCAGAGCGCCTTCGCAGGCGACGACCCGATGACCGGCACCCTGATCAACCTGGGCGTGCTGGCCTTCCTGATGGTGCTGCAGCCGGTCGGCGGCTGGCTGTCGGACATCATCGGGCGCAAGAGCCTGCTGGTGTTCTTCGGCGTGGGCGGCGTGCTGTACAGCTGGTACCTGATCACGCAGCTGCCGCACCAGCACGATGCGACCTTCGCCTTCCTCACCCTGGCGCTGGGCCTCGTCATCCTCACCGGCTACACCTCGATCAACGCCGTGGTGAAGGCCGAGCTGTTCCCGACCCACGTTCGGGCACTGGGCGTGGGCCTGGGCTACGCGCTGGCCAACTCGCTGTTCGGCGGTACGGCCCCGCTGCTGTACCAGGGCGCGCTGAAGACCGGCCACGTGGACTGGTTCGCCATCTATGTCACTGCCACCATCGCGGTATCGTTGGTGGTCTATGTGTTCTTCCTCACCAACAAGGGCCCGAACTGGCTCGACGGCACCCGCAAGTAAGGATGCCGTGCTGATGGCAGCCACCGGTGCAATGCCGGTGGCTGCCGCAACTCCCGCTACGCCCCTGATGTGGGCCGCCCTGCTGCTGGCGGTGGCAACCACGCTGGGCTGGCTGCTGCGACGCCCGGGCGCGCAGGCGCGCTGGCCACGCACCGGCTTCGGCATCGCCCTTCTGGTCTTCGCCAGCGCGCTGGCAGTGCAGCTGGCAGTGGACCTGGGCAGCGGTCACAGCTCGCTGCGGATGAACCTGCTCGGCCGCTTCAGCGGCCTGCGCACGGTCAGCCTCGGCACCATGATCACCTGCTACCTGGCGGCATTGGCCGCCAGTGCATGGGGTGCCTGGACGCTGCTGCGCAGGCGCTAGCCGTCAGCGGCGTGCCGCCTCGCTCTTGTCGCGGGCAGCGCGGAACTCGGAGTCCTTCTCCCAGGTCGGCCAGCGCCGGCTGTTGGCCAGCTCCGCGCCCAGGTCGTAGACCAGCAGCGTATCGGCGGCATGACCGCTGGGATCCCAGCCCGGCGTCCACGCGTCGCAGGCCTGGTGATAGCAGTCGGCGAAGTACTTCTCGCGCAGCGCGCGCCCTGCTTCCACGCCTCCGTCCAGCTTGTCCAGGCCCGGGCCGATGGTGATCGCCGGTACACCCAGCCGGGCGAAGGCGAAATGGTCGGCGCGGTAGAAGAAACCGGCCTCCAGGTTGGGGTCCGGGCTGTAGCTGCGGCCGCGTGCCTTGGCCACCCGCTCCAGGTCGCCTTCCAGCGATACCCGGCCCTTGCCCCACGAAGCGATGTCACGGGTCGGCCCGTCCGGGCTGAACATCTCGATGTTCAGTACGGCAGCGGTCTTGTCCAGCGGCGCCAGCGGATGCGCGGCGTAGTAGCTGGCCCCCAGCAATCCCTTTTCTTCAGCCGTCAGCGCCACGAAGTACAGCGTGCGCTGCGGCTGCGGGCCGGCCGCGAACACCCGGCCCAGTTCCAGCACGGTGGCCACGCCGGTGGCGTTGTCGATGGCGCCACGGCGCACGCGGTCGCCCTTCGCATCGGGCTGGCCGATGCCGAAAGCGTCCCAGTGCGCCGAGAAGATCACCGCTTCATCGCCGTGCTCGCCGCCCGGCAGCTTGGCCACGACGTTGCGGGTCACAACCTGTTCGCGCTTGAGGGCGAAATCGACGCTCAGCCGCGCGTTGTCCAGGGCCACCGGACGGAAGTCGGCACGCATCGCCTTGCGCTTCTCCGCCTCGAAATCGAGGCCGGCGTCGGCGAAGATCGCCTCGGCCAGCTCGCGCTGCATCCAGCCGCGCAGCGGTGTGTGCTGGGCCATCGCCTCGGCCTGGCTGCGCTCGATATCGAACAACGGCGAGGTACCCGAGCTCTTCACCGTCGCCCAGCCATAGGCCGCAGGTGCGGTCTCGTGCACGATCAGCACACCTTCGGCGCCGCGGCGCGCAGCCTCCTCGAACTTGTAGGTCCAGCGGCCGTAGTAGGTCACTGCCTTGCCATCGAACGCGCCGGGAGCGTCGGCCTCGAAATCGGCATCATTGATCAGCACCACGGCAATCTTGCCGTGCAGGTCAATGTCCTTGTAGTCGTTCCAATGGCGTTCCGGTGCGTCGATGCCATAGCCCACGAACACCAGCGGTGCATCCTTGATCTGCACCCGGGCGCGCGGCTGCAGGCTCTGCAGGGTCACATCCACGCCATTGACCAGGGCGCGGCGGCCCTGCTTCAACGCCAGGCTGGCCGTGGCCGCACCCTCCAGCTGCGCACGCACCAGCGGCACCGGCTGCACCCAGCTGCCGTCCACGCCGCCGGGTTGCAGGCCATAGCTGCGGAACTGTTCGATCAGGTACTGCACGGTGCGCTCTTCGCCTTCGCTGGCCGGAGCGCGGCCCTCGAATTCGTCCGACGCCAGTACACGCACGTGGCGCGACAGCGCCTGCGGGTCGATACCGCCGCCGGGAAGGTCATTGGCCGCCTGGGCCAGGCCACCCACGAACAGGCAGGACGACAGCAGCAACACGCGCATCGGGTTCACGGCAATACCACGGCAGGATGGGAAGTCACCAGAGTGTAACGTGACAGCAGTGCCGGCCGCAGTCCCGCTCCGTCAGCGGCGCTCGCGATCCAGCCAGCAGGCCAGTCCCTGCGCGTTGAGCTCGATGTCCATGGCCAGCACGGCCACCACCGCTGCGTCATCCAGCACACAGCCATGCTGCTGCGCGCGCTCCAGGTACAGGGCCTGCAGCGCCGCCAACAGGCAGCGATGGCGGTCGGGCCGCTCGTCGCACTGGCGGCCGATCGCCGCCATCGCATCGATCTGCTCGAACAGGTCGCCGGCCAGCCGCTGCACCTGCTCCACGCGGCCATAGTGGGTAAGGTACATCGACTGCGGATCGTAGCCGAGCATGCGCTGGATCGACGCCTTCATCGCTTCGGGATCGAACTGCACGGGCGAAGAGGTCGGAAAGATGAAGGCGCCCTGCGCGCTGTCCAGTTCGCGGTAGGAGATACCGAAGGTATCGCCGGTGAACCAGCTGCGGCTGCGCGCATCCCATACGCAGTAGTGATGCAGTGCGTGGCCGGGCGTATGCAGCAGGAGCAGTTCGCGTCCGGCAAGATCGAGGCGATGGCCATCCTCGGCCACCACGACGCGGTGCTCGGGAATCGCCTCGATGCGGCCATAGCTGCGTGCGATCTCCTCCGCGCCGTAGACCGCGGTGGCGCCGGCGATCAGCCGGGTCGGATCGATCATGTGCGGCGCACCGCGCGGATGCAGCACGGCCCGGGCATTGGGCAGCTGCTGCATCAACAGGCCCGCACCGCCGGCATGGTCCAGATGCACATGGGTCAGCAGAAGCCAGTCCACCGCGTCGGGCTGCAGGCCGGCATCGGACAGCGCCCGCAGCATCGCCGGCACGGACAGGCCGGTGCCACAGTCCACGAAGGCCCCCCGCCCGTTCTCGACGATCAGGTAGGCCGCATCGAAGTCGGGACGCTGGAAGCCGGTATCGATGGTGTGGATGCTGGGGTCGGCGGTCATCGGCACGCACCTGGCGGAATCGGAATCAGGCGTCCATGGTAGGCGCGCAGGCAGGACCGGTTCGATGCGGCTTTGGTCGGAGGCAGGCGCTCTGCCCCGGGACTACAACCATCGCGGTCGCAGCAGCAGTGCCAGCACCAGCACCGCCAGGAAAGCGCCGTAGGCATAGAGCACCGCCAGCACCTGCGGCCAGATCGGCCCCGCGTCGGTCTGCACCAGGCCCAGGTGGTGGCCCCACAGCATCGCCACGATGCTCAGAACAAGGGCCAGCAGCAGCACCAGGCCATCGAACAGGCGCCGCCGCGACGTGCGCGGCTGGCGCGGGAACAGCCAGTACAGGCTGCCCAGCACGACGAACCAGGGCAGGAAAAGCAGCAGCGACAACCACGCCATCGCAGACTCCTTCCATAGCGCCGGGCCCGATGCCCGGCTCCACATCCATCGGTAGCGCCGGGCCATGCCCGGCTCCAGATCCACCGGTAGCGCCAAGCCATGCCCGGCTCCAGATCCACCGGTAGCGCCGGGCCATGCCCGG
This sequence comes from Stenotrophomonas sp. 2201_Sma, assembly GCF_056486685.1. Lineage (NCBI taxonomy): Bacteria > Pseudomonadati > Pseudomonadota > Gammaproteobacteria > Lysobacterales > Lysobacteraceae > Stenotrophomonas > Stenotrophomonas sp. 2201_Sma. Next base: position 335,538 of record NZ_CM151329.1, on the reverse strand, counting down.
CGGGGTGCATCAGGTAGCGCCGCCGGGCATGGGCCCGGCGTTACAGCATCGTCCGCTCAGGCATCTTCGCGCAGCGCGGCCAGTGCCGCCAGGACCGCGTCAACCTCCGCCTCCAGCTTGAACAGCTCGCTCTGCAGCGCGTCACCCTGCTCGGCCTGCTTGATCACGGCGATCAGCTGGCCGGCATCGCGCGGCGAATCAAAACCAATGCTCTGCATCAGCAGCGTGCCGTCGCCGGCGGTCAGCTTGAAGTAGAAGCGACCATCCTTCTCGCGGTACTGCTTGAACTGCGGCGGCGCCACGCGGGCAGCGCCGGCATCCTCGCTGGCGATGTCGCCGGCGGTGGACAGGTCGCGCAACCCCACGGCGTGCCGCAGCTCATCCAGCAGCGGCATCGCGAACGTCTCGCGCAGCTGCTGGCCACGGCGCTTCAGCAGCGCCTCGATCTTTTCCGGCTCGGCCATCAGCGCGTTGTAACGCTCGCGCAGCGGCGACAGCTCACCGTCGATGCGCTCGAACAACTGCTGCTTGGCATCGCCCCAGCTGATGCCCTCAGCGAATGCCCGGGCGAAAGCAGCGGTCTGCTCCTGGGTGGCGAAGGCCTGGTACATCTGGAACAGCGCCGAGCCCTCGGTGTCCTTGGGCTCACCCGGTGCGCGCGAGTCGGTCAGGATCGAGAACACCAGCTTCTTCAGCTCCTCGCGCGGCGCGAACAGCGGAATGGTGTTGTGGTAGCTCTTGCTCATCTTGCGGCCGTCGAGGCCGGCCAGCGTGGCCACCTGCTCATCGATCACCACCTCCGGCAGCGGGAAGTATTCCCTGCCGTAGACGTGATTGAAGCGCTGGGCGAAGTCGCGGGCCATCTCGATGTGCTGGATCTGGTCACGACCGACCGGCACCTGGTTGGCCTTGAAGATCAGGATGTCGGCAGCCATCAGCACCGGGTACATGAACAGCCCGGCGCTGACGCCGGCATCCTCGTCCAGGCCTTCCTCGCGGTTCTTGTCCACCGCTGCCTTGTAGGCATGGGCACGATTGAGGATGCCCTTGCTGGCGATCGCGGTCAGGAACCACATCAGTTCGGTGGTTTCGCGGATGTCGCTCTGGCGGTAGAACCAGACGTGTTCCGGATCCAGGCCGCAGGCCAGCCAGCTGGCTGCGATCTCCAGGGTCGCGCGCTGGGTGCGCTGCGGATCCTGCGCCTTGATCAGGCTGTGCAGGTCGGCCAGGAAGAAGAAGCTCTCGATCCCCGGGGTGCGGCTGGCCGCGATGGCCGGACGGATGGCGCCAACGTAGTTGCCCAGATGGGGGGTGCCGGAGGGGGTGATGCCGGTAAGGACTCGGGTCGTCATGACTGCGTGGGGAAACCTTCGATGAACGGAACCAGTTTACCGTGCCCACGGCCAACCCCGTCAGGGCCTGCGGGTCGTTCATTCACCCGAGCCCACCGGAGTTCCCACATGAAACGCCTGCTGCCCCTGCTGCTGATCCTGCCCCTGGCCGGCTTCCGCCCGGTTCCGCCGCCACCGCCGATGCCGCAGGATGGCCCTGTGCGGATGACCCTGATCGACCGCGACCGCGGCACCGAACTGCGCAGCCATGCGGCCGATGGACAGCGCTGGGTGGCGGGCGAGCGTGGCCATCGCTATGCGGTACGCCTGTACAACGACAGCCCGCGGCGGGTACTGGTGGTGCTCTCGGTGGATGGCATCAATGCCATCTCCGGCGAAGATGCCGACCCGTCGCAGACCGGCTATGTGCTCAACCCCGGCCAGCGCGCCGACATCACCGGCTGGCGCAAGAGCCAGGATGAAGTGGCGCAGTTCGTCTTCAGCAGCCCCAGTGGCAGCTATGCCAGCCGTACCGGCCGTGCGGACAACATCGGGGTGATCGGCGCGGCGGTGTTCGAGGAAGCCCGTCGCTGGCCACTCCGCCCGGAGCCGCTGCTGCGCCGTGGTGCCCCGGCACCGGCCACTGCGGAAGCCGCGGCGGACGCCAGCGCCAGCCGCATGGACGGCTACTCAACGCGGTCGCAGGCACCGTCGCTGGGCACCGGTCACGGCGCGCGCGAACGCTCCTCGGTGCGTGATACCGCATTCGAACGGGCCAGCCGCACGCCGGCACAGGTCGTGCAGCTGCGTTACGACAGCGCACGCGCGCTGCGCGCACGCGGCATCGTGCTCGACCCGCCTTCGCGCCTGCCGCGCGAGCCGCAGGCGTTTCCGAACCGCTACGTGCCGGATCCGCCGACACGTTGAGTCCCTGACAGCACGACGCCCGCACCAGAGGGTGCGGGCGTCGACGTGGGGGAACCGCTTACCGCCGGCTGCTTACTTGTAGTCCGGGTAGTCCTTGCGCACGCTGTCTTCGAAGTCACGGACTTCCTTCTCGGCGCGGTCCTTGGCCCAGCCATACCGTTCCTGCAGGCGGCCGGCCAGATATTCGGCATTGCCCTCGGCCACATCGAAATCGTCGTTGGTCAGATCGCCCCACTTGGCCTGGGCCTTGCCCTTCAGCTGCGACCACTTGCCGGAAATGATGTCTTTGTTCATTGCTGGAAATCCTTGGTTGCAACGGCGTTCTTACCGTGACTGCAGCTTCCCGCATCCGCTGTTGAAAGGCGGTCAACCGCTCATGAAACACATGCTCACGTGCTTGAATGGTTCACTCCATCGCCACACGCGATGGCAACAACACGGCAGCACACACGCACGAAAAAGGCCGGGAAGATCCCGGCCTTTTTCTGTTCCACACCGCGTCGGGCTTAGTTGCCCTTGGCGGCATCCTCGACCTTTTCACCGGCCTTCTGCACGTCCTTGCCGGCACCGGCAACGGTGTTGCAGCCGGCCAGCATGGCCACCGAGAACATCGACAACAGCATCAGGGCAACTACGCGCTTCATGGGCTTCTCCTTGGGTTCGCCGCTTCACCGCTACAACGCGGATGGGGTTCTGTCGCTCGGCAGGCAGGGGCCGAAGCCACCGCCGCCGCGTGAGGTGCAATCTGGCGGCTGCGGCGTGCAGCGGGTGTGAACGGATCGGCGTTCCGTTCAGGGATGCCCTCAATCGCGCATCAGCGTGGATTTGCCGAACAGGCTCTCGACCAGGTCCACGGCCAGTTCGGCGGTGGCGTTCTGCTTGTCCAGCAGCGGATTGAGCTCGACGATATCCAGCGACCCCATGCGCCCGCTGTCGGCGATCATCTCCATCACCAGCTGCGCTTCGCGGTAGTTCACCCCGCCCGGCACGGTGGTGCCGACGCCCGGTGCGATGCTCGGGTCGAGGAAGTCGACATCGAAGCTGACATGCAGATGAGTGCTGCCATCGATTCCGGCCAGCGCGGCCTCCACGGTGCGCTTCATGCCGTTCTCGTCGATGTAGCGCATGTCGTAGACATCGACCTTGTGGGTCTTGATCAGGCGCTTCTCTTCCGGGTCCACCGAGCGGATGCCGATCTGGTGCACCTGGGCGGGCGTGATTGCCGGCGCGCTGCCGCCCAGACGGGTCAGTGCCTCCGGCCCCAACCCGCACAGGCAGGCCACCGGCATGCCGTGGATGTTGCCCGACGGCGTGACATCACTGGTGTTGAAGTCCGAGTGTGCATCCAGCCACAGCACGCGCAGGGTCTTGCCCTGCTCGCGGCACCAGCGGGCCACTGCGGTGATGGAGCCGATGCCCAGGCAATGGTCGCCCCCGAGCATGATCGGCATGCGCCCGGCCTGCAGCTCGGCATAGCTGGCCTCCATCAGAGCATGGTTCCAGGCCACCACCTCGTCCAGATGGCGGTAGCCTTCGACCGGCGCGGTCCACGGGTTGCGCGGGCCGTCCAGATTGCCCAGATCACGCACATCCACACCGCGCGCCGCCAGCGCCTCCGGCAGGCCCGCCACGCGCAGCGCTTCCGGCCCCAGCCGCGCGCCCCGATGGCCGGCCCCGACATCGGTGGGGACGCCGATCAACGAGACGGAAATGGGATGGGCCATGGGTGCCTCCTGCAACGGAAAAAGAAGCACAGTCTAGCCAGAGCTGTGTGACACGACTCGCGGCGGTGCAGCAGGCAGACGCGGTCAGCGGTGGCGAATCGGTGTCAGGGTCTGCACCTGGCCGTTGTTGCGCATCATGCACAGGAAGCGGCCATCGGGATAATCGATGATCAGTTCCTGGTAGTCGCTCCCCACCGGCACCTGGGTCACCAGCGTGCCCTGCGCGGCCTTGCTCATGTTGCAGGCGCCCAGCGCGGTATCGCCCGCAGGCGCGCCCGATGCCGACATCGAGACGTTCCGGAACACCGCACGGCAACCGCCGTTGACCCAGACCGAGTGACGCGAAAGACCCCAGTTCTGGCCCTGCTCGCAGCGCGTGTGGCTGAGCTGGCGCGCGATCTCCACAGTGCCACGGGTATCCATGTCGCACGACACCTGGCGTTGATCGGTGGACTCGCAGGTCACCTCGCGCGGCAACGCTGTGTCGGAATCGGCACGACTGGGCGCCTTTGGCCGGGATGGCGAAGGCACACCCCCGCTGCTGACCTGGCACACCCCGTTGGCGCCGCCGTGGCCGGTGTAGCTGACCTGGGGGGTGCCCTCGTCATTCGTACTGACCGACAGGGTCACGCCGCTCTGTGCATCGCGCGCCTCGAAGTAGCGGTCGTTGAAGCGCTGCAGCGTGGCCTCGCGCCCCTGTACGTAGACCGGGCCGCCTTCGTCTGCGTGCACATCGATCCCGCCCGGGCAGCGGGCGTTGAAGAAGGGAACACCCGCCATGACGGGAGCCGCGAATGCGGTGGTGAACAGTGCGACGGTGAGCGACAGGCCATGACGACGCATGAGCGGATTCCAGGGAAACCCAGGCTGGGCGGATAGCGGCAGTATGACGTCGGCCGCAGTGCCGATCCGTGAGGAGCATCAGGATCCGGGCTGCGCTTGCCGGCATTTGTCGTTAGCATCGTGCTGGCTCGGTCTGCCGCACCGGTTAAGCCAGCTTTACTTCGCGTATGTCGCGTCCATTGCCGTGCGTGGGAATCACTGGAATCCGCCAGTGCGAAGGCATCGCGCAGGATGTCGCTTTTGCCTTTACATCGCGCGAAACAGGTCAAAAGCGATAATTCATTTTTTCTTTCGAATCGCACGAAGTCATTGGAAAGAATGACTGGCGGGCGGTGTTTGCGCGTGCGCATGATGAATCGCCACCGACAACGGGTGGCCCGGGCTCCAATCCCGGAAGTCGATGTTGTTTACGCTTGTCAGTCGGCGCCACCTGTCTCGGGGTGGCGCCGGCTGGCAATCCGTCTGCCGATCTACGGCGGGCGGTGCGTGGGGGCCTTGTGCCCGCCGGTTCATCGACTCCGGTATTGGAACCACGCATCGTCCGCCACCCTCTGCGGGTGGCGCCTCTGTCCCGCATGAGGATGTCCCATGACCGCACCCCGTTACCCCTATCTGCTTGCCACCCTGGGCGATGCCGCCGAGCACCTGCCCCGCGAACTGGCCGAGCCTCTGGAAGCTGCGCTTTCCGCTGCCGTTGATCTGCCCGAGCCGATCACGCTGGTCGGCTGCCTGCAGCGCATCCGCAGCGGCGACGCCGCCGATGGTCAACCGTGGAAGGGCCCCGTGCCCAGCCCAGGCCAGGGCGTGACCCGTGCGCGTACCGACCGCGCCGCCGCCGGCCTGATCACGCTGCTGGAGGTATTCCACGCCGCCGAGCGCGTGCGTGTGGATGGCGCCGAGAAGGACGACATCGGCGACGGCGCGCGCGAAGGCCTGCTGCTGGCCTGCCGGGGGCTGGCGGAGTATGTGGAGCTGCAGTTGCACGCGGCATGAGCCGCGCCGCCACGCCCGCCGATTGTTTTGATTCGGCAAATAGTGATGGCGCTTTATAGGCGTTTATCCAGCCAATGCCGAGGACTACCTTGGGGCTCATCGATCCCCTTCTGGAGAATCCCATGAGCAAGCGCAATGCCGTTTTCCCGGCCGGCCGGCAGGACCTGTACACCTCGCAGACCTATTCGGCTGCGATCCAGTCGGGTGACCTGCTGTTCGTGTCCGGCCAGGTGGGCAGCCGCAGCGACGGGACACCCGAGCCCGACTTCGAGGCGCAGGTCCGCCTGGCCTTCGCGAACCTGGAGGCAACCCTGAAGGCCGGTGGTTGCGGGCTTGACGACATCGTCGACGTGACCACCTTCCATACGGACCCGCAGAACCAGTTCGGGACCGTCATGACCGTAAAGAGCGAGGTGTTTCCCGAGAAGCCCTATCCCAACTGGACGGCGGTGGGCGTCAACTGGCTTGCCGGATTCGACTTCGAGATCAAGGTGATCGCCCGCATTCCGGGCTGAGCATGCCGCCTTCGGGAGATCGTGTGCGCGAGCGCGTGCCGCTCAGGCAGCGGTCGCGAAATCAGGACTCCGCTCGCCGGACAGCGCCCGACAGGGCACGTGCGATATCGCCCAGTGTCTTGGCAGTGAAGGCCGAATCGCCATTGCTTTCGACGATGCAGGCATCGAGATAGGCGGCCATTTCTTCAGGCGTACGGAGATGCGTGGCCACGTCAAATGCTTCGAGTTCACTCTTCTTTTTGACAGCCATGCGTATGACTCCGGCGCCTGGCAAACGCGCTGCAATTTGCCACAGGAGAAAGAACGCTGCGGAAGCGAGCGACTGCGGGATGGTGCCGCTTATCCGAATCGAACGGATGACCTACTGTTTACAAGACAGTTGCTCTACCAACTGAGCTAAAGCGGCATGGGTGACGCACCGGCGGCAGCGCCGCAGTGGGGGGATTCTAGCGCAGTCGCGCGCATTCCAGCGACTGTTGCCGGGCGGCGCCGCTGCGCTGCTGTACCTGCGCAGGCTGTGCGGTGCCGGCCAGCTGCCCGTCCAGCCACCACTGGCCGGCATCACCGCTGGCTACCAGGCGCGGCTGGAAGCCGGCGGCCTGCACCGCAGCGATACGCCGCTCGGCGCCTTCGCGGTTGCGGTACTGGCCCAGCGCCACGGCGTTGGCGTCCTCACCCTGGCTGATGATGTAGTAGTCGCCCAGGCCCGCAGCGACGATGCGCTTGACCGTGGCCTGCGCCTCTTCGCGGCTGGCGGCGGCCGGCAGCAGCACGCGGTAGCGGGCACTGCCGCTGGCGGCCGGCTGCTCGCGCAGGCGCGCCTGGCTGAGCAGTGCGCCGGCCCGGCCCTGCGCCGCGCTGGCGGCGGCACGATCGGCGAACGGACCCAACGCGATGCAGCGCGGCGGCTCGCTGACGGCAGGCGCCTGCGCGACCGGCGGTGCGACCGGCGCCGGCGCTGGCGTCGGGCTGGAGGTTGCTTCCACACCCGGCGCCTTGGCCGGCTCGGCTTGCGGCTTGGCCGGCGCGGCAGGGGCAGGAGTGGACGCCACGGCGGTCGCCGCTGCGGGGTCGCGCTCCACCAGTGCTGGCGCCGGTGCCTCCGACGATGCCTGCGCGGCCACCGCCGCATCGGTGCCGCCGGGCACCCAGCGCAGTTCGGCCACGCCGGCCGGCCGCGGTGGCGGCGCAGGCTTCTGCGACGCATCGCGCAGCAGCCACCAGCAGGCAACGCCAAGATTGAGGATGGCCAGGACGACGATCAGGGCACGGGTGAGCATGCGCGGATACTAGCCTGCAGGCTGGTGCACCGCCCAGCGGGCGAGGCCGTCCAGCACCAGCGAGGGGTGGTAGTCGGCGCCGTCCAGCAATGGCATCAGCGCGGGCGCGCCGCCACCGTGCACCAGCAGCGACGGCATCACACCCAGCAGTGCCTGCGCCTGCTGCGCACTGCGCTCGACCAGCGCCACCGCAGCACCATCGCAACCGGAGGCGAGTGCGTCGGCGGTGTCATTGGCAAACTCGCTGTAATCGCCGCCACTGGCGGGCAGCTGCACGGCGCGCGCATGCAGTGCTTCGCGCATGGTGGTGGGTGATGCGGCGATGCGGCCGCCGTGATGCTGGCCACGGGCATCGAGCAGGTCGATGGTGAGCGCCGTGCCCACGCCCACCACCAGCACCGGGCGCTGCGCCTTGGCGGCGGCCAGCAGGGCAAGGAAGCGATCCACGCCGAACTTCTCCGGGCGCGCGTAGGCGATGCGCACGCCTGCGCATTCGGCGCTGGTGCGCACCACATGCACGTGGTCGAAGCGCCGCTGCAGCTGGTCCAGCATGGCGCTGGTCAGCGAAGGTGCGGCCACGCTGGCGACGAACGCCGTCGCGCCGCTGGGCAGGCTGTGCGGCGGCTGCCCGGCCATGCCTTCGGCGCCATGCGCCCAGGCCTGTACGTCGCCCGCGCGATCCCCCTGCAACGGCGCGAACTTGAAGCGCGAATTGCCCAGGTCGAACAACCAGTCGCTCATGCCGCCCTCACCGTGACTTCGCCGGCATGCAGGCGGCGCTCGCAGCCGTCGATGCTCACGCGCAGCGCGCCGTCATCGGCCAGGCCCAGTGCGGTGCCGTGCTGCCACTGCCCCTCCAGCTCGACGCGCACCTCGCGGCCGGCCAGCATGTCGAAGGCGGCGTAGCGCGGCAGGAACGGGGCCAGCCCTTCGCGATCGAATTCCTCCAGCGCCGGCAGCAGCCGTGCGAGCACGGCGGCGACGACGATGTTGCGGTCGACCGGCGCGCCGGCCAGTGTGTCCAGATCCACCCAGGGCTGGGTGATCTGCTCGGCGAACGAGGGCGGCATGTGCGTGTTGATGCCGATGCCGATCACCGCGCGAGCCGGACCGGCGTATTCGCCGCCGCCCTCGGCGAGCAGGCCGACCAGCTTGCGACGGCCATCGACGATCAGATCATTCGGCCACTTCAGCTGCGCCTGGGTGAAACCCAGATCGTGCAGCGCTTCGGCCACGGCGATGCCGGCAACCAGGCTCAGCCCCGCCAGCCGGCCAAGGCCCCCGGAGAACAGGCGCAGTACCGACAGATAGACATGGGCCGCCAGCGGCGAGGCCCAGGTGCGGCCGCGCCGCCCCCGCCCTCCGGTCTGGCGTTCGGCCAGCAGGACGCTGACCCCGCGCTGGGGCGCGCTGCACCGCAGCAATTCGGCATTGGTGGAATCCACCGTCCAGGCCACCTGCAAGTCATGCAGCAGGGACAGGGCATCGGCCGGCAGGGCGGCACGGATGGCCGCCGGGTCCAGCAGCTCGACCGGGCGGGTCAGGCCATAGCCTTCGCCGGCACGGCCCTCGATATCGACACCTGCGGCCCTAAGCCCTTGAATGCGCTTCCAAATTGCCGCCCGGGTCTGACCCAGCTCACGGGCCAGGGCGTCGCCGGACAGGCGACCGGCAGCGAGTTTGGCCAGCAATTGGCGATCGTCCACGGCAGCTTCCACGAAGTCAGGACGAAATTATGCGGGAAAGCCGCCAGCGACGCCCGCCACGGGGCCGGCAGCGGGCTTCCAATCCGGTGCCGGGTTCGGGCTAGAATCGGGAACTCACCTTCCCTTAACGTGGATGTCGTCAATGCGCCGTTATGCCCATTGCCTGATCCTGCTGACGATGCCCTTCGCGGCGTCGGCCACAGCAGCACTGGATGACAGCCGCGGCGCCTGTGTGTCCTCCAACGGCGATGCCGCCTCGCAGCGCGCACCGACGGCATCGACCACCACGGCCAAGCCTGCTCCGGCACGCCCGGCGGCCAGCAGCGCGACCAGCACCGGCGGTGGCGGCAGCGATGAGGACATGCTGCAGCGGCTGCGCGCGCCGAAGTGGCACAGCTACCTGCCGGGAATGTTCCGCTGATCAAGTCGTTGCTGCAGTGGCTGCGGCCCGCACCGCGGCCGATCGAAGACGCATACTGGGATGAGGCCTGCCGCCGTGCGGCATGGCTGCAGGGGCTTTCCGACGAACGACGCGCCCGGCTGCGCACGCTGGCGGCGCGCTTCCTGCATGAGAAGACCATCACCCCGATCGGCAACCTGCAGCTGCAGGCCGCCGACGGCGTGCTGCTGGCGGCCCTGTGCTGCCTGCCACTGCTCGAGTTCGGCGAGGTGGGGCTGCAGGGCTGGTCGCAGCTGATCGTGTACCCCGACGCATTCCGCGTGCATCGCAGCCACATGGATGCGGCGGGCGTGCTGCACGAATGGGACGACGAGCTGATCGGCGAATCGTGGGACAGCGGGCCGTTGATCCTGTCCTGGGCCGACGTGCAGGCCGATCTGGCCGCACCGCACGAGGGCTACTGCGTGGCCGTGCACGAGATGGTGCACAAGCTCGATGCGCTTGACGGCGCGATGGACGGCACACCGCCGCTGCCGCGTGCTTGGCAACGTGAGTGGGCTGCTGTCTTCCAGCAGTCCTACGATGCGTTCTGCGCGCAGGTGGATGCCGGCCAGGAGACGCTGATCGACCCGTATGCCGCCAAAGCACCGGAGGAGTTCTTCGCGGTCGCCAGCGAGTACCACTTCTCCGCTCCGGACGTGCTTGCCGAAGCGCTGCCCGATGTCGCCGCGCATCTGCGGCGCTTCTATGGTGAACCACCGGCGCTGGGCGGCTGAGTCATGTCATCGGTTCGCCGGGCGTGGCCCGGCGCTGCCTGCATTCGCGTTGACCGGTGGATCGAAGCAGGCCCGCCCTACGGGCCCGGCGGCAGACGCACTTCGAAGCGGGCGCCTTCCAGTTCGCTGGAACGGCCGACCGCCAGTTCGCCGCGGTAATCCTTGATCAGGTCCTGCACGATCGACAGGCCGATGCCGTGGCCCTGCACGCGTTCGTCGCCACGTACGCCACGCTGCAGCACCTTGCCGATATCCTCCGGCGCGATGCCCGGGCCGTCGTCGTCCACGGCCAGCAGCAGGCCGGCGCGGCGTGCATTCGGTGCCGGCAGGGGCTGCGCGGTCAGCAGGACACGGCGCTTGGCCCACTTGAAGGCGTTTTCCAGCAGATTGCCCAGCAGTTCCTGCAGGTCACCCGGCTCGCCATGGAAGCGCGCGGCCGGATCGATGTCGAACTCGCACAGCACGCCCTTGGCCGCATAGACCTTTTCCAGGCCCCGCACGATCTCTTCGGCGTTGGACTCGATCGGCAACGGTGCGGAGAACAGCTTGTGGCCCGACGACGCAGCGCGCGCCAGCTGATAGGACACCAGGTTGTTCATGCGTTGCAGCTGCACGTCCAGCTCTTCGCGCAGCGCGCCATCACCGGCACCGCTGTCCATCTGCGTGCGCAGCACCGCGATCGGCGTTTTCAGGCTGTGCGCAAGATCCGCCAGGGTATTGCGCTGGCGTTCGAGGTTCTCGCGCTCACTTTCGATGAAGGCATTGATGCTGTCGGTCAGCGGTTCCAGCTCGCGTGGGTGGCGCTCGCTCATGCGCTCGGTCTCGCCGCGCTGCACCTTGGTCAGCTCGGTGATCACGCGACGCAGCGGACGCAGGCTCCACTGCAGGATGACGGTCTGCAGCAGCAGCAGGATCAGGCCGATGCCACCCAGGTAGAACCAGACACGGCTGCGGAACACCCGCAGCTGCGCACCGAGCGCGCGCGAGTCTTCCATCACGTAGATGGTGTACGGGAACTCGGTGGCGGGATCGGCATCGGCGTCCCACACCAGGCCCAGGCCGTAGCGGTACACCGAACCCTGGCTGCCGTCGATCTGGATCATCGGCAGCGGGCCTTCGAATACCTCCTGGCGTGGCGCAAGCAGGCCGCCGCCGACGGTGGGCAGCATCGGGCCTTCGGCCGACATCGAATTGCCCTTGCCGTCCGGCATCACCACCTGCAGGTAGAGACCGCTGCCGGGCACGTCGAAGCGCGGGTCCGGTGGCTGCTCGCGGATGTACAGCGAACGATCGCGGGTGAAGTCGATGCCGGCCGCATAGGCGGTGGCGTAGTTCTTCAGGCGCTCACGCAGGTTGGCCTTCGCCGTATCGGCGAAGGCGGCGTCGAGCGCGTAACCGGCCAGGGCCAGGAATGCGACCAAGCCCACGGACGCGGCGAACAGCTGGCGCGCCTGCAGGGAGCGCGGCCGCCAGCGTCGGAAGAACCACAGACGGCCGGACATCGTGCAATCGCCAGGGTGAGCCGGCTCAGCCCTCGTTGCGCGGGATCGCGAAACGGTAGCCGCGGCCGCGCACGGTCTCGATCGGCTTCAGTTCACCGTCCGGGTCCAGCTTCTTGCGCAGGCGGCCGATGAACACTTCCAGCACGTTCGAGTCGCGGTCGAAGTCCTGCTGGTAGATGTGCTCGGTGAGGTCGGCCTTGGAGACCAGTTCACCGGCATGCATCATCAGGTACTCCAGCACCTTGTACTCGTAGCTGGTCAGGTCGACATTGCTGCCGGAAACGCTGACCGTCTGCGCGGCAAGATCCAAGGCGACCGGGCCGCATTCCAGCGTCGGCTTGCTCCAGCCGGCGGCGCGGCGCAGGAGCGCGTTGACGCGGGCCAGCAGCTCTTCGACGTGGAACGGCTTGACCAGGTAATCGTCGGCGCCCTGCTTCAGGCCCTCGACCTTGTCCTGCCAGCTCGACCGCGCGGTCAGGATCAGCACCGGGAACTTCTTGCCCTCGTCACGCAGAGCCTTGATCAGCTCCATGCCCGACATCTTGGGCAGGCCGAGGTCGATGATGCCGACGTCGAACGGGACTTCGCGCCCCATGTAGAGGCCTTCCTCGCCGTCCTGCGCAGCATCGACGGCAAAGCCTTCGCGCTTGAGCCGGGCTGCCAGGGTCTCACGCAGCGGGGCTTCGTCTTCGACCAGAAGGATACGCATGAACTCTCCCTAGTGTCCTGGGTGTGGCCCGGAGGCCAGTGGGGTACGGGTTGATAGCGACAACTATCCCTGTTCAGGGGTTATCGCCGCGTAGTGAAGACATATCCGACCGCGGCGTGCGCGGCTGCGACGGGGCGGGGTCGTCCATGTAGCGGACCCGGCCCCGGTCGTCCATGTACTTGACCCGGTTGATGTCACGACCATCGAACGGCACCCGTTCGGCGCCCAGGATGTGGCCACCGGTGGTGCGCTGCACGCGGCGCACGGCATCGGACAGCGAGCGCTCGTCGCCACGGCCACCCCGCTCGCTCCGCTCCATCATCTCCGCCCGGCCGTGTTCCGCACGCGGGGGCTGCTGTGCCATTGCCGACGACAGCGGCGCAGCCGCCAGCACCACGCAGGTGGCCAGGGCAATGCGGCAATGGAGGGGAGCGGAAGACATCGATGCGATCCTAGCCGAGCACGGCGATTCGTTCAAAAGTCGTAAATCCGGGAACCGGGTGCGGGACCCGGTCTTTACAATTCCTTTGCAAATTCTTGGTTTGGGGCAGTGAATCCGATCTGAACTTTTCCGGGCGAACCGCAGGTTTGTTCATCTAAGTGAACATTCGGGACGAATCGGCCGGCGTTGTCAAGTCAGGAATGTGACGAACGTCACGCAGCGGCACGGTCAGCGTCGCGCTCGGTGACGGCAAGGGCCTGTTCGACCAATGTCCAGTCGGCGCCTGGACGGTGCGCACCCTCGCTCAATACCTGGCGGAACGCGCGCCCACCGGGCTGCCCATGGAACAGGCCGAGCAGGTGACGGGTGATGTGCTTCAGGGCCATGCCCTCGCCCAGACGGGCCTCGACATACGGGCGCAGCGCGCGCAGCAGGTCCGCGCGCGACCGCAGCGGCGTACCGGTGTGCAGCGCTTCCAGCTGATGCAGCAGATAGGGATCGTGGTACGCGGCCCGGCCCAGCATCACGCCATCGACATGACCGGCCTGGGCCTGCACGGCTTCGAGGCTGGCCAGGCCGCCATTGAGCACCACCGGCAGCGCGGGCCGCTCCTGCTTCAGGCGGTAGGCCCAGTCGTACTTCAGCGGCGGAACCTCACGGTTCTCCTTGGGCGACAGGCCCTTCAGCCAGGCATTGCGCGCGTGCACCACCACCATTGCTGCACCGGCAGCGACCTGGCGATCGACGAAGCTGGCGAACGCCTCGTACTCGTTGTCCTCATCCACGCCCAGACGGCACTTCACGGTCACCGGGATGTCGACCGCATCGACCATCGCGGCCACGCATTCGGCCACCAGCACCGGCTCGCGCATCAGGCAGGCACCGAAGCGGCCGGCCTGCACGCGATCGGACGGGCAGCCGCAGTTGAGGTTGACCTCGTCGTAGCCCCAGTCCGCGGCGATGCGCGCGGCCTGCGCCAGCAGGGCCGGATCGCTGCCACCCAGCTGCAGGGCCAGCGGCTGTTCGCTGCGGTCGAAGCCGAGCAGGCGCTCGCGGTCACCATGGATGACCGCGTTGGCGTGCACCATCTCCGTGTACAGCCGCGCCCCGGGAGCCAGCACGCGATGGAACACGCGGCAATGGCGGTCCGTCCAGTCCATCATCGGGGCGACGGACAGGCGCAGGGATTCGGCGTAACGGGCGGTGGCGGACGTCATCGGGGCGTTGATCGTGGAGACTGGCATTGCCAGTGAGATCAATAGTTTACACCGGGTGGCTGAATGGCACCGGAGATCAGCCGATCGGCGGATTCGCCCGCAGCGCCCGCCCTATCCACCCGCGGGTCAGGACCCGACGGTACGTACCAGACCCTCGCCGCGGCGAATCCGCGCACCGGACAGCGCATGGCTCCGCTCTACAATCGGGTCATGGCTACCGATCGCCCCCACTTCTTCGACCCCACCACCGAACAGGGGGTGCTGCGCCTGTCGATTGCCGGTGCGTTGCTGCTGGCGCTGACTGCGGTGGTGTTCGGCCTGCTGGCCAATTCCTCGCTCATCATCTTCGATGGCATCTACGGGCTGATCGATGTGGTGATGACCTGGCTGTCGCTGCTGGTCGCGCGCCTGATCGCGCTGTCGACCAATACCGATGCGCTGCAGTCGCGCCTCAACCAGCGCTTCACAATGGGCTTCTGGCACCTGGAACCGATCGTGCTGGGCGTGAGCGGCACGCTGATGATCGGTGCGGCGCTGTATGCACTGGTCAATGCCGTGGACGCGCTGATGTCCGGCGGCCGCCACATCGCGCTGGGGCCGGCGATGATCTTCGCCGCGCTGTCCCTGCTGGCCGAGGCAGCGCTGGGCGTGTTCGTGCTGCGCGCCAACCGCCGCATCGGGTCGGAGTTCATCGCGCTGGACGCGAAGAACTGGATGATCGCGGCCAGCATGTCGGCCTGTTATCTGGTCGCCTTCCTGGGCGGCGCGCTGGTGCGTGGCACCGCGTGGGACTGGATCGGGCCGTACATCGACCCGGCCATCCTCGCCTTCGTCTGCGTACTGGTGATGATCGCGCCGCTGGGCACGGTGCGGCGGGCATTGGCCGGCATCCTGCTGGTGACTCCGCCGGAGCTGCAGGCCCACGTGGACGCAGTGGCGCGCACGATCGTCGCCAGGCATGGCTTCGTCGAACACCGCAGCTATGTGGCGCAGGTGGGACGTGGCGAGCAGATCGAGCTGTTCTTCGTGGTCCCGGCCGACGATCCGCCGCGGCCCCTGCGGGAGTGGGACCAACTGCGTGACGAGATCGGCGATGCACTGGGCGAAGCCTCGCCGGACCGGTGGCTGACGATCATGTTCACCACCGATCGGGAATGGACGATCTAGACAGGCAGGACGATCGGTCAAATTTCTCAGACGGTCTGTCACCCATCGTCCTTGGAAAGCGGGCAAAGTAGGCTTCAACGCACTACCACCCACTGACCAGGAGCATCCCGATGTCCATCGAAAAGGTTCTGTACACCGCCCAGGCGACCTCCACCGGCGGCCGCGAAGGCCGTTCCGTCTCCTCCGACAACGTGCTCGACATCCAGCTGTCGACCCCGCGCGAGCTGGGCGGCGCGGGCGGCCCGGGCACCAACCCGGAGCAGCTGTTCGCCGCCGGCTACTCGGCCTGCTTCCTGGGCGCGCTGAAGTTCGTGGCCGGCCAGGCCAAGGTCGCGCTGCCGGCTGACACCACCGTGACCGGCAAGGTGGGCATCGGCCAGATCCCGACCGGCTTCGGCATCGAGGCCGAGCTGACCATCAACGTGCCGGGCGTGCCGCGCGAGCAGGTTGAAGCGCTTGTGCAGAAGGCGCACATCGTGTGCCCGTACTCGAATGCTACCCGCGGCAACATCGACGTGACGCTGATCGTCGCCTGATGGAGGCGGGGTCGGATCCCTTTGCAACGGCAAAGGGCTCTGACCCCGGGGCTCCAAGCGCAAAAAAAATGGGCGGATGCCGGTCGAAACCAGGCATCCGCCCATCCCACCCCGGGTGGGCCCCGGCACGCGGCCGGGGACGCATTCGCTTACTTCTCGCTGGTGATGAGCTGTACGACGCTGGAGAAATCCAGCTTGCCGCGCCCGGCCTGGTGATTCATCGAATACAGGTTGCGGGCCACTTCCCCCAGCGGGATCGAGGCGCCGACACTCATCGCCGCTTCCACTGCCAGGCCCATGTCCTTGAGCATCAGGTCGCTGCCGAAGCCGCCGCTGTAGCCACGCGAGGCCGGCGCATTCTCCAGCACGCCCGGCCACGGATTGCACACTTCGGTGGCCCAGCTGCGGCCGGTGCTCACCGCCATCATCTGCGACAGCACCTTCGGGTCCAGACCGTGCGCCACGCCCAGTGCGATGGCCTCGCCGGTGACGGCCATGATCACGCCCAGCGCCATGTTGTTGCACAGCTTGGCCACCTGGCCGGCACCACTGGCGCCAACGTGGAAGATGTTCCTGCCCATCGCCTGCAGCACCGGGCGCGCACGCTCCAGTGCATCCTCCTCACCACCGACGATGAAGGTGAGGGTGCCGGCCTGGGCACCGGCCGTGCCGCCGGAAACCGGCGCATCGATCATCTGCAGGCCGCGTGCGGCCGCCGCTTCGGACACCTTGCGGGCGCTGGCCGGAGCGATCGTGCTGCAGTCGATGACCAGCGCGCCGGCCGGAATCGCGGCGAGAATGCCGTCATCGCCGAGGTACAGGCCTTCGACGTGGCGACTGGCCGGCAGCATCGAGATCACCACCTCGGCGTCGGCCAGGGTGTCACGTGCTGACGACGCGGCACCGGCACCGGCGTCGACGGCGGCCTGCACGGCGGCCGGCACCAGATCGAACACGCGCACGGTGTGGCCGTTCTTGACCAGATTGGCGGCCATCGGGCCACCCATGTTGCCCAACCCAATGAATGCAATGCGGCTCATGCCAGGCTCCTTTCAGCGGCAGGGGTACCCAGGTCGGCCAGCGGATGCGCGGCATCGGCCCAGGGCGAAGCGAAGAACGTATCGGCCCACAGGGCGCTGGCTTCGGCCAGCGTGGCCGGGTTCCACGACGGCGTGCGGTCCTTGTCGATCAGCAGCGCACGGATGCCTTCGGCGAAATCGCCGTGGGCAGCGCAGTGCAGGGCGACGATGTATTCCAGGCGGTAGACCGCAGCCAGATCCTGGCCCGCACTGCGGCGCTGCAGCTCGAACGCCAGCCGCGCCGAACCGGGCGCGCCGGCCGCGAGGGTCTTCTGGGCGGCCTGCAGCCAGGCATCCTCGGTCTGCAGGAGGGCGATGCCTTCGACGATGGCATCGAGGTCATCGCCGTCACACAGTGCGTCGACCTTCGCCGCGTTGGCCAGCAGCGGACCGGTCGCGGCATCGCTGGCATACGATTGCAGCAGGTGGCCCAGGCGCTCGTGGTTGCTCGCGGCGTCGCGCGACCAGGCCACCTGCAGCAGTGCATCGAACACATCGCTGCGGCGCGCTTCGGCCACGTGCACGTCGGCCAGGCCGGCATAGATCGCATCGCCCGGGTTGAGCAGTGCACCGGTCAAGGCCAGGAACAGGCCACCCTTGCCCGGCACGCGCGGCAGCAGCCAGCTGCCACCCACGTCCGGGAACAGACCGACGGTGATCTCCGGGAACGCGAGCTTGGAGCGCTCGCTGACCACGCGGTGGCTGGCACCGGACATCAGGCCGATGCCCCCTCCCATGACGATGCCATGGCCCCAGCACAGGATCGGCTTGGCATAGGTGTGGATGAGGTAATCCACGCGGTACTCGACGTCGAAGAACTCGGCCGCGTAGTCGTTGTCGCGGATATCGCTGCGGCCGGCCTCGCGGAATGCACGCATGCTCTGGTACAGGCTGTGCAGGTCACCGCCGGCGCAGAACGCCTTTTCACCGGCGCCCTGCAGCACCACCATCGCGATGCCGTCGTCGTCGGCCCAGGCATTGAGCTGCTTCAACAGCAGGTGCGCCATCGGCAGCGAGAAGCCATTGAGCGTGCGCGGCGCGTTCAGCGTGGCGATGCCGATGCGCGCGCCATTGCCGGCCACGCGCTCTTCGAACAGGACCGGCGCTTCGTCGGCGACCGTGGTCATGCGTTCTTCCACTGCGCGGCGCGCTTTTCCAGGAAGGCGTTCACGCCCTCGACCTGGTCGGCGGTATCGAACAGATCGACGAAGGCCTCGCGTTCGGCCACCAGCGCCGAGGCGTGGGTGCCGGTGCGGGTGGACTGCACCAGCGTCTTGCAGGCCGCGATGCTGGTCGGGCTCTGCTTGCCGGCCTTCTTCGCCCATTCCAGCGCCAGCGCCTTGGACTCGCCCTTGCCGACCTTCTCCTCGGCCAGGCCGATGCGCAGCGCGGTCTCGGCATTGATGCGCTCGCCCAGCAGGATCATGCGCTTGGCCCAGCCCTCGCCCACCAGCCGTGGCAGGTTCTGGGTACCACCGGCGCACGGCAGCAGGCCGACGGTGGCCTCCGGCAGCGCGACCTGGGCGTGGTCTTCGATGATGCGCAGATCGCAGGCCAGCGCGCATTCCAGCCCGCCGCCCATCGCATAGCCGTTGATTGCGGCGATCGACACGCCGCGGAAGCCGGACAGCGCCTCGAAGGCTTCGCCGAAGCGGCGTGCGGCCTCGCGCGCGGCGGCCTTGTCGCCGGAGGCGAACTGGTTCAGATCCGCGCCGGCGGAGAAGAACTTCTCGCCATCACCGGTGATCACCAGCGCGTAGATGTCGCGGTCCGCATTGAGCGCAGCCACCAGGTCGCGCAGCGCGGACAGGCTGTGCACGGTCCAGGTATGGGCCGGCGGGTTGTGCAGGGTGACCACGGCGGTGTGGCCATCGGCCTCGACCTTCAGGCCCACGTGCTCCTGGGTACGCCAATCCTTCATCGCAGTTCCTCTTCGGTGTTGAGCAGGTGACGGGCAACGATCACCCGCATGATCTCGTTGGTCCCTTCCAGGATCTGGTGCACGCGGCAGTCACGCAGCAGGCGTTCGATCGGGTATTCGCGGATGTAGCCGTAGCCGCCGTGGATCTGCAGCGCTTCGTTGCAGACAGTGAAACCGGCATCGGTGGCGAAGCGCTTGGCCATTGCGCACCACACGTTGGCGTCGCTGGCGCCGGCATCGAGCTTGCGCGCGGCGGTATGCACCATCTGCCGGGCGGCCACCAGCTGGGTGACCATGTCGGCCAGCTTGAACTGCAGTGCCTGGAACTCGGCCAGCGCCTTGCCGAACTGGCGACGCTCGCCCATGTAGCGGCGTGCGGCATCCAGCGCGCCCTGCGCGGCACCCAGCGAACAGGCGGCGATGTTGATGCGGCCGCCATCGAGTCCCTTCATCGCCAGCTTGAAGCCACCGCCTTCCTCTCCCAGAAGGTGGCTGACCGGCACGCGGACGTTCTCGAAGGTGATGCCACGGGTGGGCTGGCTGTTCCAGCCCATCTTCTCTTCCTTGCGGCCGAAGCTGATGCCCGGCAGGTCCGACGGCACCGCGATGGCGCTGACGCCGCCGGCACCGGCACCGCCGGTGCGCGCCATCACCACCAGCAGTTCGGTGGCGCCGGCGCCGGAGATGAAGGCCTTGGCGCCGTTCAGCACGAAGTGGTCGCCATCGCGCACGGCGGTGGTTTTCAGCGAGGCGGCATCGGAACCGGCGCCCGGTTCGGTCAGGCAGTACGAGGCCAGCTTGATACCCGCCGCCAGATCGTTGCCCCACGCGTCGCGCAGTGCCGGCTGACCCCACTTGGACACCATCCACGAGGCCATGTTGTGGATACTGATGTAGGCCGCGGTCGAGGGATCGACGCTGGCGAGCTCCTCGATGACGACGGCGGCGTCCAGCCGGCTCAGGCCGCTGCCGCCCACTTCCGGGTCCATGTACAGACCGCAGAAGCCCAGTTCACCGGCCTTGGCGATCGCCTCGCGCGGAAAGATGCCCTCCGCATCCCATCGCGCGGCGTGCGGCGCCAGTTCGGCCAGTGCGAAGTCGCGGGCGGCCTCGCGGTAGGCCTGCTGCGCTTCTTCCAGTTCCGTCGTCATCGAGTGGCTCATGGCTGCTCCTGCCGTTACTTCAGGCTGATCGTGGTGTTGACGCCGTGGCTCAGCGTCTCGTCATCGAACCAGCGCGCGGTGACGGTCTTGGTCTGGGTGTAGAACAGCACCACCTGCTTGCCGTACGGGCCCAGGTCACCCAGCTTGGAGGCGCGCGAACCGGTGAAGGAGAACAGCGGCACCGGCACCGGGATCGGCACGTTGATGCCGACCTGGCCGACGTCGATGTCTTCCTGGAACCTGCGCGCGGCGGCGCCGGACTGGGTGAACAGTGCGGTGCCGTTGCCGTTCGGGTTGCTGTTGACCATCGCGATGGCGTCTTCCAGCGTTTCCGCTTCCAGGATCACCAGCACCGGCCCGAAGATTTCTTCCTGGTAGATGCGCATGTCGGTGGTGACACCGGCAAAGATGGTCGGGCCGACGAAGTTGCCCTTCTCGAAGCCATCGACCTGCGGATTGCGGCCGTCGAGCACCAGCTGCGCGCCCTGCTCCACGCCCGAGGCGATCAGGCCTTCCACGCGCTCGCGCGCGCTGCAGGAAATCACCGGGCCGACATCGGTACCGGACACGGTGCCACCGCTGACCTTCAGGGTCTTGGCCTTGGCCACCAGATCCTGCACCCAGCCGCGCGCTTCACCCACCAGCACCAGCGTAGAGGCCGCCATGCAGCGCTGGCCGGCGGCACCGAAGGCGGCACCGACCATCGCATTGAGGGTCTGCTCCTTGTTGGCATCCGGCAGCACCACGGCGTGGTTCTTGGCGCCCATCATGCACTGCACGCGCTTGCCGGCCAGCGACGCACGGTTGTACACGTGGGTACCCACGCGGGTGGAACCCACGAAGGAGACCGCCTTGATGTCCGGGTGGTCGCAGATCGCGTTGACCACTTCCTCGCCACCGTGGACCACATTCAGCACGCCCTTCGGAATGCCGGCTTCCAGCGCCAGTTCAACCAGGCGCATGGTGACCATCGGGTCCTGCTCGGACGGCTTGAGAATGAAGGTGTTGCCGGTGGCGATGGCCATCGGGAACATCCACAGCGGAATCATCGCCGGGAAGTTGAACGGGGTGATGCCGGCGCACACGCCCAGCGGCTGCATGATCGTGTAGGTATCCACGCCATTGGCCACGTTGTTGGCCAGCTCGCCCAGCTGCAGGTTGCCGATGGCGGCGGCGTGCTCGACCACTTCCAGGCCGCGGAACACATCGCCTTCGGCATCCGGCAGGGTCTTGCCCTGTTCGGCGGTGAGGATGTGCGCCAGCTCGCTCATGTTCTCGCGGATCAGCTGCTGGTACTTCAGGAAGATGCGCGCGCGGGTGCCGATCGGGGTCTTGCGCCAGGTCTTGAACGCTTCCTTGGCGGCGGCCACGGCAGCGTCCACTTCAGCGGTGGTGGCGAACGGGACCTGGGCCAGCACGTCCTGGGTGGCCGGGTTGATCACGTCCTGCCAGTGGGAGGTCGCCGATTCGACGAACTGGCCATCGATCAGCATGCGGATACGGGGCGCTGCAACAGTCATGACGACATCCAGGGGTGCGAAAGATGCTTGGCATTATTCACAGCCGCCGCCTCGATTTCCGGCCTGAATCCGCTTAATCTGGCCAACACCCCTCACGATTCCTGTTAATTCTGTGAATCTGCCGTCCTCACAGCGCCAGCTGGGCCTGCGCCTGCTGCGCCTGCGCGAGCAGCGCGGCTACAGCCAGATCGACCTGGCCCGCGCCCTGGGCCTGTCTGCCAGCTACCTGAACCAGATCGAGCGCAACAAGCGCCCGTTGACGCCCGCCGTGCAGAAGAAGCTGGGGGAGGTGTTGGGCGACGTTTCCGCCCTGTTCGACGAGGATGAACCCGCGGCATTGCAGGAATCATTGGCCGAAACCCTGCGGGACCTGGGGCTGGCCGACGTCAGTGCCACCGAGCTGCGGGCACTGGCCGGCAACCTGCCGCAGGTGAGCCGGGCGCTGCTGGACCTGCATCGCCGCCACCTGGCGTTGCGGGAACATGCCGCCGCACTGGAGTTCCAGCTGGGCGAACCCGGTGCCGGCAGCACCCTGCCGGCGGGCGACCAGGTGCGCGAGTTCTTCAACCGCATGCACAACCACATCCCAGAGCTGGATGAGCTGGCCGAGCGGTTGTTTGCCGAATGGGGACTGTCGCCGGGGCACGTCGCCCCGCGCCTGCGCCAGTTGCTGGCCGATCGCCACGGCGTGCTGGTGGAAGTGACTGCCTTGCAGGCCGGGCGCGAGAAGCGCCACTACGATGCCGGTGCCCGCCGGCTGTGGCTGCCGGACTACCTGGAGCCGGGCCAGCAGGCCTTCCAGATGGCCGCCGAACTGGCACTGCATGGCTACCTGCCGCAGATCGATGCGGTGATTGCCCGCGCCGGATTCAGCGACGAGGCGCGCATCGCGCAGGCGCGCATCGGCCTGTCGAACTATTTCGCCGGGGCCCTGGTAATGCCCTACCTGCGCTTCCTGCGTGCGGCCGAAGCCAGCAGCTACGACATCGAGCTGCTGGCGCACCAGTTCGGTGTCGGCTTCGAAGCAGTCTGCCACCGGCTGAGCACGCTGGCCCGCCGCAGCGCGCCCGGCCTGCCGTTCTTCTTCATCCGTGTGGACCGCGCCGGCAACGTCTCCAAGCGTCACTCGGCCACCGACTTCCACTTCTCGCAGGTGGGTGGCTCATGCCCGCTGTGGATCGTCTACGAGGCGTTCAACCAGCCCGGCCGCATCCTGACCCAGACCGCGCGCATGCCCGATGGGCGGCGCCACTTCTGGCTGGCCCGGCAGGTCAGCAGCGGCCCGGTTGGTCACGGCCAACCACGCAAGACCTTCGCAGTGGCGCTGGGCTGCGACCTGCAGCATGCCGAGCGGCTGGTGTATTCGCTGGGGCTGGATGTGCAGAGCCCCGGCAATTCGGTGTCGATCGGCCCGGGTTGCCGGGTGTGCCCGCGCGAGGACTGCATGCAGCGCGCGTTCGCGCAGCTGCCGGGGCGATAGGGTTGGCTCGGCAGGGCTGCGCCCTGCACCTGCACAGGCCGAAGCAACGGCAACGGCAAAAGCTGGCATTCCGTGGGATGGCGGGGCGGGTCCGGTTGCGGGGGACGGCGCAAGTACGTCCATGTAGCCTCGGTCGCGCCATCCATGGCGCTCACGCCCCCGCAACCGGACCCACCCCGCCTTCGACAGATCTCCGCAAGCTGTCAGAACGACGCATTGCCCTGGTGGGTGTCGACCTTGGTCGACACGGTTGAATCCTGGCGATGAGCCACCGCAGGGATCAGATCGTGCCGACCAAGGTCGGCACCCGCCGGAACAGTTCAATCGGCTGCGGCAGCGGTCAGTAGATCGGCGTCACCTTCATCTGCGGCAGCGGCCGTGGTGCGCCGTCGGTGAGGTCCGGGCCGAGATCCTCCCAGCTGCGGCCCTGCTCCACCATCAGCCCCCACAACTGCTGTGACGCCAGCCGCTTGTCCTCCGAGCCCAGCTTGTACGACGGCGGCGACGGCACGCCGGCAGCCACCATCGTGTACGCCGCCCGATAGGCCAGCACCTGCTGCGCGGGATCGTCGGTACGCGCCACTTCCAGCGTGTAACGCTGGTAGGCCGAGGCCAGGTTGCGCCAGCGGATCCAGTAGTGATTCTCGAAGGAGAACGCGCAGAAGCGTGCACCGGCCAGGCTGCCCTTGTCGGCGATGCGGGTCAGCACCTCCTGCGGCATGTCCAGGTTCATGCCGCCCTCGTCTCCCTGCAGGGTCACGTGCACGATGCGGTCGCGATAGCCCGGAGCACGCGCCTGCAGCAGGTCGCGCCAGTTCTGCATGGTTGCCACCAC
This sequence comes from Stenotrophomonas sp. 2201_Sma, assembly GCF_056486685.1. Lineage (NCBI taxonomy): Bacteria > Pseudomonadati > Pseudomonadota > Gammaproteobacteria > Lysobacterales > Lysobacteraceae > Stenotrophomonas > Stenotrophomonas sp. 2201_Sma. The sequence goes on along the minus strand of NZ_CM151329.1, from coordinate 311,472 downwards.
CGCGAACAGGAAACGGCCGAGCTCGCCGGCGGCCACCGGTGCGGCGATGGACTGGTAGGTGCGTTGCCAGCCATGACGGTTTTCGCTGGGCAGGAACACCGATCGCTCCAGCGCCTGCCGTGCATTGCCGCCGGAGCTGACCTCCTCCGCATGCTGCGGATAGACCAGGTTGATGGCGAAGGTCGGCCAGCGCGGAAGCGCCGCGTCGAACAGATGGATCGGGAAGTTGCTGCTGATGCCCCCATCGGAGAACCAGCAGATCCGGAAGGCGGTGATCACCGGGCCGCAGGCCTGGCCGGCACTGGTCAGCCCCTCCATGCTGTCGGCCACGTTGTGTTCCGGATCGGAGGCGGTCGCTCCAGGCTCGCAGCGGCGCTCGCGGCGCGAGGGCTCATGCAGCGGCACTGCGCTGATCAGCAACGGGAAACTCAGGCTCATCCGCGTTGCCACCAGTACCGGCAGCTGCGGCCCCTGCGGCAGGCGGTAATAGAGTCGTCCATCCACGCCCAGCGGCGGACCCGCATGGTTGACCAGCCACTGCACCACGCTGGCCGGGAACAGCTGGTCGAACTCTTCGCGCAGGAACCAGAACTGCGCGCCGCCCAGCGGCAGCGTGCGGGGTTCGTTGTGCGATACGCAGGTGGTGATCATCTGCAGGGTGATGGCATGCGGGCTGTCCGGCTCGTCGGCATAGCGCGGCGCATCGTGCAGGTCGGCAAAGGTGAGCGGCACATCGGCCGGCTTGCCTGACAGCTGCTGCAGGCAGCCGTGCAACCATTCCGTCAGCGCCGGCCGGCGCGCGTCGCTGCCGAGGCCGCTGCACAGGCCCAGCAGATTGCGTCGTGCCACCCGCGCGACCCGCAGCGCGGCCCCGGCCACGCCAGCGCCGTAGGCGCACAGCAGGGACGGCAGCAAGGTTGCCGCCACTCCACTCCAGCCGCCGCCCCACGCGCCCAGCGCGAGCAGCAATGCCAGCGACACCAGCACTTCCAGCGGCGCGATCTGGAACACGGCGATGGCCAGGCACAGCAGCTTGCGGGGCCAGCCTGCATTGCCGGTCAGCACCACCAGCAGCCGATAGGCTGCACGCGCGCCGCGCGCCGGCTGGAACAGACCGTAGATGAACCCGCGCCGCGACAGCTGCGCCGACACCGCCGACAATCCACCGTACCCGGCATCGCCGGGCAGCGGCTCGCCCGCCTGCTGGCGGCGATCACCATAGGCCGCCGCCGCCGCCACCGCGGCGGCGATGGCGCCTGCCGAGGTGCCACCGATGCTCTTGAAGCGATACTCGCGCGCCAGCGCCAGTACCGCATTGGGGTACACGATGCCGCTGGTGATGCCACCTTTCATGACCAGATCGCAGTACTTCGCCGCCACACGTCACCTCCCGTCCGTCGGTTGCCAGTATCGCAAGCCGGCCTCTCACTGCCTGAGAAAGGCGCCACATCCCGGTGGTGTGATCCCGGGCCTTGACCATTGCTGCCAACCGGCCTACCTTGTGCACGCCGAAGGTATTCATCTCTTCATGCGAATGAAGGGATGAATTTAAACGGGAATCCGGTGAAGGCGCTTCGCGCGCCCATTCCGGAGCTGCCCCGCAGCGGTGAATGGAAACGAATCCTGCCAATAGCACTGGGCTCGCGCCTGGGAAGCGGCAGGTAGTAGGTGGGCTGCGGCCCGCGTCCAACAGCCCGAATACCGGCCCCGGCCGGGGGACACGACCGTCCCCTGACTCGACCTGGAATCTCCGCGGGGAGGTTGCCGGGGCCGTCGTCGTCCTGCGCCTGCAGGGTGCGCGGCCACGTGCGTCCTTTTCACGGCATCCGGTTCGCCCGCGGGGGCGAAGGTCGCTGGCAAGACGCCCGTGGGCCGGCAACGGCACGCGTCGTCCTGCGGTTCCTTCGTTCCTCAATGCCGATATGCAATGAGGACACGCTGCAATGACCACTGTTACCAACCTGGGCTTTCCCCGCATCGGCGCCAAGCGCGAACTGAAGCGGGCGCTCGAACGCCACTGGGCCGGCGAGGACGACGCCGCCACCCTGCAGGCCACCGCCGCGGCGCTGCGTGCCCGGCACTGGCAGCTGCAGATCGAGGCCGGCGTCGATGTACCGCCGAGCAACGACTTCAGCCTGTACGACCAGGTGCTCGACACCGCATGGCTGTTCGATGCCATTCCCGAACGCTACCGCGAACTGGCCGCGCACGATCCACTGGCCGCCTACTTCGCCACGGCCCGTGGCCTGCAGCGCGATGGCATCGACCTGCGCGCGCTGGAGATGACCAAGTGGTTCGACACCAACTATCACTATCTGGTGCCGGAACTGCACGCGGGCCAGGCCTTCGCCCTGCGCGGTGACAAGCCGCTGGCCGAGTTCAACGAGGCCAGGGCGCTGGGCATCCACACCCGTCCGGTGCTGCTGGGGCCGGTGAGCTTCCTGCTGCTGTCCAAGACCACCGACGGCAGCGCCGCACTGGACCTGCTGGATGCCCTGCTGCCGGCCTATGTGCAGCTGCTCGGCCAGCTGGCCGACGCCGGTGCGGATTGGGTGCAGCTGGATGAGCCGCTGCTGGTGCAGGATCTCGACGCCGATGCGCAGGCAGCCTATGAGCGCGCCTATGCCCGGTTGGCCACGGCACGGCGTCCGAAACTGCTGGTCGCGACCTATTTCGGTGCGCTCGAGGACAACCTGGCGTTGGCCACCGGCCTGCCGGTGGACGGACTGCACGTGGACCTGGTGCGCGCGCCGGAGCAGCTGGACGCCGTGTTGAAGGCGCTGCCGGCCGAGCGCGTGCTGTCGGCCGGCCTGGTCAACGGCCGCAACATCTGGCGCACCCATCTGGACAACGCACTGATCCTGGCCCGGTTTGCCCAGGTGGACCGCGGCGCCGACCGGCTCTGGCTGGCACCGTCCTGTTCCCTGCTGCACACGCCCGTGGATCTTGCGCTGGAAAAGAAGCTTGATGACGAACTGAAGGGCTGGCTGGCGTTCTCCCGGCAGAAGCTTCAGGAACTGCGCCTGCTGGCCGACGCGCTCGATGGCAGGGCGGATGCGGAAGCAGGCCTGGCTGCCAACCGCGCTGCGCTGGAGGGGCGTCGTCGCTCGCCACGCGTACACAACCCGGCCGTGGCCGCACGCCTGGCCGCGCTGACCGTTGCCGATGCGCAGCGGCACACCGCCTACCCGCAGCGCCGCGCAGCGCAGCATGCGGCGCTGCAGCTGCCGCTGCTGCCCACCACCACGATCGGTTCCTTCCCGCAGACGCTGGAGGTGCGCGAGGCACGGGCCCGGCACAAGTCCGGCAAGCTGGGCCTGGCCGAGTACGAGGCCTTCCTGGAACAGCAGACCGCGCATGCGGTACGCGTGCAGGAAGCGCTGGGCCTGGACGTGCTGGTCCACGGCGAGTTCGAGCGCAACGACATGGTCGAGTACTTCGGCGAGCAGCTGGAAGGCTTCGCCTTCACCGGCAACGGCTGGGTGCAGAGCTATGGCTCGCGCTGCGTCAAACCGCCGGTGATCTTCGGCGACGTCAGCCGCCCGCAGCCGATGACGGTGCGCTGGTCCAGTTACGCGCAATCGCTCACCGACAAGCCGATGAAGGGCATGCTGACCGGTCCGGTGACGGTACTGCAGTGGTCGTTCGTGCGCGACGACCAGGAACGCGATGTGACCTGCCGGCAGATCGCGCTGGCCCTGCGGGACGAAGTGCAGGACCTGGAAGCAGCCGGCATCGGCGTGATCCAGGTGGACGAGCCGGCCATCCGCGAGGGGTTGCCGTTGCGCCGTGCTCACTGGCGCGCCTACCTGGACTGGGCGGTGGAATCGTTCCGCATCAGTACCAGCGGCGTGCGCGATGCCACCCAGATCCACACCCACATGTGCTATTCGGAGTTCAACGACATCATCCACTCGGTGGCGGCAATGGACGCGGACGTGATCTCGATCGAGACCTCGCGCTCGCGCATGGAACTGCTGGATGCCTTCGTGAAGTTCAACTATCCCAACGAGATCGGCCCGGGCGTGTATGACATCCACTCCCCGCGCGTGCCGGACAAGGCGGAGATGGTGGACCTGCTGCGCAAGGCGCTGGCCGTGCTGAAGCCGGAGCAGCTGTGGGTCAACCCGGACTGCGGGCTGAAGACCCGCGGATGGCCGGAAACCCGCGCTGCACTGCAGGCACTGGTTGCCGCCGCAGTGGAACTGCGTGCCGAGCACGCTGACGCCCGCGTCGCCTGACCTGTCTCTCCACCCTGATGCACGGGCCGCCGCCGTTGCCGGCGGTCCGTGCGGTACCTGATGATGACCGAGCTCCAACGCCCCACCCTGTCCCTGCCCGCCGACGGCAAGCGCCTGCTGCTGCATTCGTGCTGTGCGCCCTGCTCCGGCGAAGTGATGGAGGCGATCACCGCCTCCGGGATCGACTACGCGATCTTCTTCTACAACCCCAACATCCATCCGGTGAAGGAATACGAGCTTCGCAAGCAGGAGAACATCCGCTTCGCCGAGCAGCATGGCATCCCCTTCATCGACTGCGACTACGACACCGACAACTGGTTCAGCCGCGCGCGCGGCATGGAGAACGAACCCGAGCGCGGCATCCGCTGCACGATGTGCTTTGACATGCGCTTCGAGCGCACGGCGCTGTACGCGCATGAGCACGGCTACGACACCATCAGCTCGTCGCTGGGCATCTCGCGCTGGAAGAACATGGCGCAGATCAATGACTGCGGCATCCGCGCCGCGGCGCGCTACGAGGGCCTGCAGTACTGGGATTACAACTGGCGCAAGGGCGGTGGTGCCAGCCGCATGATCGAGATCAGCAAGCGCGAGCGGTTCTACCAGCAGGAGTACTGTGGCTGCGTGTACTCGCTGCGCGATGCCAACCGGCACCGCCGGGAGACCGGCCGCGAGCGGATCCGGATCGGGCTGCTGTATTACGGCCAGGACAACGAAACGCCGCAGGGCGATTGACGTGTGGCGAGGGGGCGGCCACGCTGGTCGCCTCTTCCGCCGCGCTGGAACGTCCATGCCCACCCTGCCCGCCACTGTCGCCCTGCTGGTGATCGATCTGCAGCCGGACTTCATGCCCGGTGGCGCGCTGGCCTGTGACCGCGGCGATGCGTTGGTCGCGCCGATCGCGCAGCTGCTGGCGCAGCGCCGCTACCGCACCGTAGTGGCCACCCAGGACTGGCATCCCGCGGACCATGCTTCGTTCGCCAGCCAGCACCCCGGCCATCGTCCGTTCGAAACGATCCTGCTGCATGCGCAACCGCAGACCCTGTGGCCGGACCACTGCGTGCAGGGCAGCGCCGGTGCCGCCCTGCATCCGCAGGTGGACTGGAACATGGCCGACCTGATCCTGCGCAAGGGCACCCGCCAGCAGGTGGATTCCTACAGCGCCTTCCGCGAGAACCACGGCCCCGATGGCGGGCGCCCCGCCACCGGCCTGGCCGGCTGGCTGCATGAGCGCGGCATCGACGAGGTGCACGTCTGTGGCCTGGCCCGCGACTACTGCGTGCTGTGGAGCGCGCAGGACGCAGCCACGTCCGGCTTCAGGGTGAAATTCCTCTGGGACCTGACCCGGCCGGTGACCGAGGCCAACGACGGGATGGTGCGCGAAGCACTGGGCACTGCGGGGATTGGGATCCTCTGACGCACGTCCGGCCGGGCAGGTATCAGCGGAACACCACCGTGCGGTGCCCGTTGAGCAGGATGCGGTGCTCCACATGGCGGCGCACGGCACGCGCCAGCACCTGCGATTCGGTATCGCTGCCCAGGCGTACCAGGTCGCGCGGCGTCATCGCATGATCGACCCGGGCCACGTCCTGTTCGATGATCGGACCTTCGTCCAGATCCTCGGTGACATAGTGCGCGGTGGCGCCGATGATCTTGACCCCGCGCGCGTGCGCCTGGTGATAGGGCTGCGCGCCCTTGAAGCTGGGCAGGAAGCTGTGATGGATGTTGATCGCCCGGCCGGCCAGCGCGCGGCACAGGGTGGGTGAAAGAATCTGCATGTAGCGCGCCAGCACCACCAGGTCGATACGCTCGTGTTCGACCAGATCGATGATCTGCTGCTCCTGCACCGCACGCGTATCCGCGTTCACCGGCAGATGGTGGAACGGCACGCCGTAGGACGCAGCCAGCGGTGCGAAATCGGCATGGTTGGACACCACTGCCGCGATATCCACTTTCAGCTGCCCGCTGTGCGCGCGGAACAGCAGGTCATTCAGGCAGTGGCCCTGCTTGCTGACCAGCACCAGCAGGCGCGCACGACGCCGACCGTCCTGCAGCTGCCAGTCCATGCCGAACTCGCGGGCCAGTGCCGCCATGGACGCATGTACCGTGTCCAGGGGCAGGCTGGCGTCGCGGTCGAAATGCACGCGCAGGAAGAAGCGGCCGCTTTCCTCGTCGCCGAACTGCTGGGCGTCGAGAATGTTGCAGCCATGATCGAACAACAGGCCCGACACGCGGTAGACGATGCCGGTACGGTCGGGGCAGGACAGGGTGAGGATGGAATCGGGTCGCATCCTGCAAGTGTAGGGCAGCACCCCGCCCGCGTGATCCATTGTCACCGATGCAACGAACCACTTCGGACAGTTCCAAGTGATCGTGGCGGGCTTTCGTGGCACGCTGGCGGGTCATGAACCTGTTGCAGCTGATCCGCAGCTTCACCCGCACCGCAGACACCGGCAGCATTGCCGCTGCGGCCCGCAGCCTTGGCATCAGCGCCACCGCCGTCGGCCAGAACATCCATCGCCTGGAGGCACACCTGGGCGTGCGCCTGCTGAACCGCAGCACGCGCCAGCTGGCGCTGAGCGAGGCCGGTGCGCTGTACCTGGCGCAGGTGCGCCACATCGAAACCGATCTGGCGCGGGCGCAGGCCCTGGTCACCAGCGGTGACATCGAGCCGGCCGGGCCATTGCGCATCGCCAGCAGCCGCGCGTTCGGCCGCCACGTGCTGGCGCCCCTGCTGCCTTCACTGCAGCAACGCTATCCGCAGCTGCAGCTGGAACTGCGGCTGTCCGACCGGGCCGTGCAGCATGGTCCGGAGGCGGTCGATGCCAGCATCCGCATCGGTGCGCAGCTGGAGGACGGCGTCGTGGCGCGGCCGCTGGCACGCATTCCCTTCGTCTTCTGCGCCTCGCCTGCCTACCTGCAGGCGCATGGCTGGCCACAGGAGCCGTCCGATCTGCGCGGCCATCGGGGTGTGCTGCATCGTTTCCCCACCGATGGGCGGCCTCTGCGCTGGGGCCTGCGCAAGGGCGACCAGCGCGCGGATGCGCCGCTGCCGCCCGGCATGGTGTGCGATGACATCGACGCGCTGGCCGAACTGGCCGCGGCCGGTGCCGGCATCACCCGGCTGGCGGCCTTCGTGGCCGATCCCTTTCTGCGCGATGGCCGGTTGCAGGCGGTGTTCGGCGCGGACAGCGCATGGCGCCCGGAACCGATGGAGGTCTATTTCTGCGTCAGCGACCGCCGCGACTTCACCGCCAGGATCCGTGCGCTGTTCGATCACCTGCAGGCCGGCCTGCCGCCGGCCTGGCGGGCATGACCTTCAGCGCGGGGTGAACACGCCGCGTGCCTCACGCGGCTCGCAGCGCAGGTACTGCGCGGCCGGCACCACACTGTCGCCCAGCGCGGCTGCCGCGTGCCAGGGCCAGCGCGGGTCGTAGAGGATGCCGCGGGCCAGGGCGATGGCATCGGCGTGGCGATGACGCAGGATCGATTCGGCCTGCTCCGGTTCGGTGATCATCCCCACCGCGATGACCGGCATGCGCACCTTGGCCTTGATCGCGGCCGCGAACGGCACCTGGTAGCCCGGCCCGACGCTGATCTTCTGGCGCTCATCCAGGCCGCCGCTGGAGACGTGCAGGAAATCGCAGCCACGCGCGTCCAGCACCTGGGACAGCGCTTCGCTCTGCAGCAGATCCCAGCCACCGTCGACCCAGTCGCTGGCGGAGATGCGCACGCCGACGGCCACCTTGTCGGACACTGCCGCGCGCACGGCATCGAATACCTCTACCAGCAGGCGCAGGCGATTGGGCAGCGAACCCCCGTAGCCATCGATGCGCCGGTTGCTCAGCGGTGACAGGAACTGGTGCAGCAGATAGCCGTGCGCGGCATGCACTTCGATCAGTTCGAAGCCCAGGCGTTCGGCGCGCACCGCGCTGGCGGCGAAGGCAGCAACGATTCCCGCGATGCCCGCCTCATCCAGTTCCTGCGGCGCGGGATCGGCAGCATGGAACGGCAGCGCTGACGGCGCCACCGTGGTCCAGCCACGTGCATCATCGGCCGGCAGCTGGCCACCGCCGTCCCAGGGACGCTGTACCGAGGCCTTGCGGCCGGCATGGCCCAGCTGGATGCCCAGCGGCATCGGCGACCAGCGCCGCACGCTGGCCAGCACGTGTGCCAGCGCAGCTTCGGTACCGTCATCCCACAGGCCGAGGTCGGCCCAGCTGATGCGTCCACGCGGCTCAACCGCCGTCGCTTCCAGGATCAGCAGGCCGGCACCGGATTGCGCCAGGTTGCCCAGATGCATGGCATGCCAATCGCTGGCGCGCCCGTCTTCGGCGGAATACTGGCACATCGGCGCGATGACGATGCGGTTGGACAGGGTCAGGCGGCCGAAGGTGATCGGCGAGAACAGCTGGCTCACGAGGGGTGCAGGGACGGGCAGAGGGGGGTGCGTATTGCACCGCTGCAAGGGCGGCGAATCAACCATGTGGATGGATCGCTGTTTCGCGGTGGCGCTGCATGCTCGCCGGGCATGGCCTGGCGCTACCCGATGACGAACCCGGCCAGCGCTTCAGCGCAATCGCGCTCGTCCTTGAACTGCAGCAGGTCGTCGGCACGGGTGCGGCCACGGTTCACGGCAGCCACCGGCAATCCGGCCTTTGCTGCGGCCTGCACGAAACGGAAGCCGGAATAGACCATCAGCGAGGACCCCACCACCAGCACGGCATCGGCCTGCTGCAGGTGCTCATGCACTGCCGCCACGCGTTCACGCGGCACGTTCTCGCCGAAGAACACCACGTCCGGCTTCAGCAGGCCGCCACAGGACGGACAGTCGGGCACCACGAAGGAGGAAAAATCGGTCTCCAGATCAGCGTCGCCGTCGGGGGCGATGCCGGCCTCGAGCGTGTCCCAGCCGGGATTGGCGTCCAGCAGGCGCTGCTGGAACGCCTGGCGACCGCTGCGGCGCTCGCAGCCCATGCAGCGCACCAGGTCCAGCCGCCCATGCAGGTCGATCACGTTCTGGCTGCCGGCGCGCTGGTGCAGGCCATCCACGTTCTGGGTCAGCAGCAACTGCACCTTGCCTTGCTTCTCCAGCGCGGCCAGCGCCTGGTGGGTGCCGTTGGGCTGGGCCAGGCCGAAGCGCGGCCAGCCCAGCAGGCTGCGTGCCCAGTAGCGCTGGCGGGTGGCGGCCTCGCCCATGAATGCCTGGTAGGTGACCGGCGGCGTGCGTTTCCATTGGCCATCGGTATCCCGGTAATCGGGGATTCCCGAGGCCGTGCTGCAGCCAGCGCCGGTCAGCACGAACAGGCGCTGGGCGCGGTCGATGAAGTCGGTCAGCGGCGGGGTCATGCCGACCAGATGGGGGCAGCACGGCGCCCCCACAAGCGCCGGCTCAGGGCGCCGGCAGCGGCGGTACGGCGATCGGCTGGCCCGCCTCGTCCAGCGCGATCATCACGAAGTGGCCGCGCGTGCAGAGCCGGCGCTCGCCGCTGTGCAGGTCTTCGGCAATCAGTTCCACCTCGACCTTCATCGAGCTGCGGCCGACCTCGACGATGCGGCCGATCGTTTCCACCATCTGGCCGATGCGGATCGGCAGCTTGAAGTCGACCTGGTCGCTGCGCGCGGTGACCACGGTGCGGCGCGAGTAGCGGGCGGCGGCGAGGAAGGCGGCCTTGTCCATCCATGCCAGCGCCTGGCCACCAAACAGCGTGCCCATGTGGTTGGTATGGTTGGGAAAGACGATTTCGGCCATGCGCACTTCGATCGGTGGCACGGTTTCAGGGATCGGGGTCATGGGCAGGGCTTCGGTGTGGGGTGCGGCAATGTTAAGCCAGGCCCCGTACAGGCAGCGCTACACTGCGCCACGCCCACTGCCAGGACTGCCCATGCCCGCGACCTCCGATCTGCTGGCGTTCGCCCTCATCTCGCTGGGCATGGTGCTCACGCCCGGGCCGAACATGATCTACCTGGTCTCGCGCTCGATCTGCCAGGGCCGCCGCGCCGGCCTGGTCTCGCTGGGCGGGGTGGTGCTGGGGTTCGTGTTCTACATGCTGTGCGCGGCGCTGGGCATCACCGCCCTGCTGATGACGGTGCCGTTCGCCTACGACGCGCTGCGCCTCGGGGGGGCGTTGTACCTGCTGTACCTGGCCTGGCAGGCGCTCAAACCCGGTGGCCGCTCGCCGTTCGCGGTGCGCGACCTGCCGCAGGACAGCCCACGCAGATTGTTTGCGATGGGCTTTCTGACCAATCTGCTGAACCCGAAGATCGCGGTGATGTACCTGTCCCTGCTGCCGCAGTTCCTGCATCCGGACGGGCACGGCAGCGTGCTGATGCAGTCGCTGGTCCTGGGTGCTACCCAGATCGTGGTGAGCCTGAGCGTGAACGCGGTGATCGTGGTGCTGGCCGGCAGCATCGCTGCATTTCTCGCCGCGCGCCCCACTTGGCAGGCGGCACAGCGCTGGTTGATGGGCACGGTCCTGGCCGGGCTGGCGGTGCGCATGGCGGTGGAAGGGCGGCGGTAGCGCCGGGCCATGCCCGGCGAGCGCGCAGCGCGGTCGACGCTGCGCGCAGCCGCGGACGGTACCCGCCGGGCATGGCCCGGCGCTACCCACAAAAAACCCCGGCGTTGGCCGGGGTTTTCGCTGCGACAGGCCTGACCGGACGGGTCAGAAGTTCATGTCGAAGGCAACTTCGCCCTGCACGCCGACCTGGTAGGCCGAAACGCGGCGTTCGAAGAAGTTGGTCAGCTCCTGCACGTCCTGCAGTTCCATGAACGGCAGCGGGTTGCGCACGTTGTACTTCTTTTCCATGCCCAGCTTGGCGAAGTGCTGGTCGGCGCAGTGCTGCAGGTACTGGCGCATGTCGCGCGTGGAGATGCCGGCCACGCCGCCGGACAGCACGTCCTCGGCGAACTGCACTTCGCATTCGATCGCTTCGGCCAGCATGTCGTACACCTGCTGCTTCATCTCGTCATCGAACAGGTCCGGCTCTTCCTCGCGGACCACGCGCACCGACTCGAACGCGAACTCCATGTGGGCGCTTTCGTCGCGGAACACCCAGTTGGTGCCCGAGGCCAGGCCCGGCAGCAGGCCGCGCGAACGGAAGTAGTACACGTAGGCGAACGCAGCAAAGAAGAACAGGCCTTCGATGCAGGCGGCGAAGCAGATCTGGTTGAGCAGGAACTGGCGGCGCTGTTCGCGGGTCTCGATGCGGGTCAGGTCCTGGATCGAGTCGATCCACTTGAAGCAGAAATCGGCCTTCTTCTTGATCGAGTCGATGTTCTCCACCGCCGAGAACGCCTTGGCGCGCTCTTCCGGGTCCGGCAGGTAGTTGTCGAGCAGGGTCAGGTAGAACTGCACGTGCAGCGCTTCTTCATACAGCTGGCGCGACAGGTACATGCGCGCTTCCGGCGCATTGAGGTGCTGGTACAGGTTCAGCACCAGGTTGTTGGACACGATCGAATCGCCGGTGGCGAAGAACGCGACAAGGCGATGGATCAGGTGGCGCTCACCCGGCGACATCTTGCTGTGCAGGTCGGTGATGTCGATCTGGAAATTGATCTCTTCCACCGTCCAGGTGTTCTTGATCGCATTCCGGTACATGTCATAGAACTGCGGGTAGCGCATCGGGCGCAACGTCAGTTCAAAACCGGGATCGAGCAGCATCTGCTTGGGCTTGTCGGCCATGGGTGTTTCCTTGTCTTCTCGGGTCAAAACGCCGGGCATGGCCCGGCGCTACCTTGTCATTGCGCAGCCGGGCCGAGCCCGGCTCCATCTACGGCACAGCGCGCGATTACTGGCAGGCCTCGCAGGCTTCCGGGTTCTCCAGCGAGCAGGCGATGGCTTCGTCCGGGCTGAACACCTTGGCCGGGGCCGCGTTGCTGACCGTGGTCTTGGCGATCTTGGTGGCCGGGCGCGAGCGCAGGTAGTAGGTGGTCTTGATGCCCTGCTTCCACGCGTACATGTACATGGACGACATCGCGCCGATGTTCGGGCTTTCCATGAACAGGTTGAGCGAGGCCGACTGGTCGATGAAGGCGCCACGCTCGGCGGCCATGTCGATCAGCGAACGCATCGGCAGTTCCCACGCGGTGCGGTAGACCTCACGCAGGGTTTCCGGAATCTGCGTCAGGCCGGCGATGGAACCTTCGGCCAGCTTGATGGCATCGCGCATGTCGGCGGTCCACAGGCCCAGCTTCTTCAGCTCGTTCACCAGGTAGCGGTTGACCTGCAGGAAGTCACCGGACAGGGTTTCGCGCTTGAACAGGTTGGACACCTGCGGCTCGACGCACTCGTAGCAGCCGGCGATGGAGGCGATGGTCGCGGTCGGGGCGATCGCGATCATCAGCGAGTTGCGCAGGCCGTGCTCCTTGATGCGGGCACGCAGGGCATCCCAGCGCGCGGTGTCTTCCGGCACCACGTTCCAGGCGTCGAACTGCAGTTCGCCACTGGCGGCACGGGTGTCGTTGAACGACGGGTGCTTGCCGCGTTCCTGGGCCAGCTCGGTCGAGGTTTCCAGCGCGTGGAAATAGATCGTCTCGGCGATCTTCTTCGACAGGGCACGGGCTTCGGCGCTGTCGAACGGCAGGCGCTTGCGGAAGAACACGTCCTGCAGGCCCATGCAGCCCAGGCCGACCGGGCGCCAGCGCAGGTTGGCGCGGCGGGCGGTTTCGATCGGGTAGAAGTTCAGGTCGATGACACGGTCGAGCTGGCGCACGGCCAGGCGCACGGTCTCGGCCAGCTTCTCGAAGTCGAACTCGTTGTGCTCGTCGAAGTGGTTGCCCAGGTTGATCGAACCCAGGTTGCACACCGCGGTTTCATCGTTGGAGGTGACCTCCAGGATTTCCGTGCACAGGTTGGACAGGTGGATCACGTTGCCCGGACGCAGGGTCTGGTTGCTGGCGCGGTTGCACTTGTCCTTGAAGGTCATCCAGCCGTTGCCGGTCTCGGCCAGCGTACGCATCATGCGGGCGTACAGCTTGCGGGCAGAGATGGTGCGGTTGGCCTTGCCCTGGGCTTCGGCCTGCAGATAGGCCTGCTCGAAGGCTTCGCCGAACAGATCGGTGAACTCCGGCACGACGCGCGGATCGAACAGCGACCATTCCTGGTCGGCCTCGACGCGCTTCATGAACAGGTCCGGCACCCAGTTGGCCAGGTTCAGGTTGTGGGTACGGCGGGCTTCGTCACCGGTGTTGTCACGCAGCTCGAGGAAATCCTCGATGTCGGCGTGCCAGGTTTCCAGATACACGCAGGCCGCGCCCTTGCGCTTGCCACCCTGGTTCACCGCCGCCACGGACGAGTCCATGGTCTTCAGCCACGGCACGATGCCGTTGGAATGGCCGTTGGTGGACTTGATGAGCGAACCACGCGAACGCACGCGGGTGTAGCTGACGCCGATGCCGCCGGAGAACTTCGACAGCTGGGCGATGTCGCCGTACTTGGAGTAGATCGACTCCAGCGAGTCCTGCGGCGAATCGAGCAGGAAGCACGAGGACAGCTGCTCGTGGGTGGTGCCGGAGTTGAACAGGGTCGGGCTGGACGGCAGGTAGTCCAGGTTGCCCATGCGCTTGTACAGCGCCAGGGTCTCGGACACGTCCTCGCTCAGCGCGCTGGCGATGCGCAGGAAGAACTGCTGCGGGGTCTCGATCACCTTGCGGGTGTGCGGATGGCGCAGCAGGTAGCGGTCGTACAGGGTACGCAGGCCGAAGTAATCGAAGTTCAGGTCCAGCGAGATGTCGATCGCATCGTTGAGCTTGCGCGCGTTGGTCTGCACGAAGTTCAGCAGGCGGTCGTTGATCAGGCCGACTTCATGGCCACGGCTGACCGACTGCGAGAAGGCATAGATTTCCTGGCCCGACACTTCCTTGGCGATGTAGTTGGCCAGCAGGCGCGCGGCCAGACGGCCGTACTCGGGTTCTTCACCGATCAGCAGGGCGGCGGTGCGGATGGACAGCTCGTCCAGCTCGCGGGTGGTGGCGCCGTTGTACAGGCCGGAAATGGTGCGGGTGGCCACGCGCATCGGATCGACGGCGTGCAGGCCTTCGGAGGAACGCTGCACCGCACGCACGATCTTGTTCAGGTCCACCAGTTCGGTCGTGCCATTGCGCTTGGTCACACTCATCGCGTTGGCCGTCGGCGGCGACGTCAACAGGAACTCGCTTTCCTTTTCGATGGTGGCGCTGGTTTCGGTGGTCACGGCGTGTGTCCTCTTGGCGTGATGGGGTGGTTGCAGGTGCATCGGTGGCGCGGCCCAGGACATGACGGTCCAGGATGGCAGCTGGGCGTCGCAGGAGGTGAGACCTGCGCCTGCCGCTGCCGTGACGGTCGCCGACGGGTATCGCGGTGGACGTGGGTGCCGCGTAGCTCCCGCCTCCGCGCCTTCCCCGTTGTCCTTGCGACGTGGGGTCGCTGCGACCGATGGCCACAAGATAGTGGGGGTGGTGGGGTCCGTCAACGCCAAATGTAGTGAAATTCGGCAATCCCTTGCGCCGCAAGGATCGTGCCATCGGCGCCCGGATCAGACGCTTTGGACCTGCCGGAACGGGCCGCGCAGTCAAGACCGGAACGCGTCATTCCGGCAGTACAACGGAGTGCGGAAACAGAACAATGACAGCTTCACATGACAGTAACGGAATGACCAAGGGACAACCCTGTGGATAGAAGGTGGGCAGCCGGTGGACGGCGTGACTTCCGGCCGATGACGGACAGGCCGGAGAGGCGGACGCTGGGCTCTGGCGACTGGAAAAGGAATGTCCAATGGACCTGCGACTGCCTGCCCTGGCAGTGCTGTCGGCGCTGTGCATCATGCCGGCGCAGGCGGCCGACGCGCCGAAGCTGCACGCGGACCAGTGTGGCATCCGCACGGACTATGACGTGCTGGTGGACAGCGGCGGCATCTGGCTGCGACACGGCCCACAGGCGCCGCACGAGGTGGTGTTCCACGATGGTGTGCTGAGCCTGGATGACACGATCGTGCCGGTCAGCGACGCCGATGCCGCCCGCCTGCGCCAGCTGGAGGCCGGCGCGCGCCGGTTGATGCCCGCCGCCACGGCATTGGCGCGCGATGTCAGCCAGCTGAGCTTCGACGCGCTCGATGGCGTCTACGAGAGCCTGACCGGCACCGCCAACAGCCGCAAGGTCAGGCGCCTGCGGCGGCAGGCGGATGACTGGATCGAGGGGACGCTCGGAAAGGGCTACTGGGAACAGGCGACCTTTGGCCCCGGATTCGAGGCGAAGGTGCAGGACATGGCCGAGACGCTGTCCGGCTCGATCGCCCGCAGCGTGCTCTGGCAGGTCTTCACCGGCCGCAGCGACGCCATGGAGGAACGTGCCGAGCGCCTGGATGCCGAGCTGGACCGGCGCCTGGAAGCCGGTGCCCAGCGTGTGGAGGCCAGCGCCATGGCGTTGTGCCCGCTGGTGCGTGCGCTGGCCGATACCCACGATGCGCTGGAAGTGCGTTACCAGGGCCAGCCGCTGCGGCTGCTGGAGCGCAGCGACAACGGCCTGCAGGTGTCGACCGGGCCGGAGGAGCGGCCGCAGGGCAACGCACTGGCGCCCAGCCGGTAACGTCGAGCTGCCGCTGCAGCGCCTGCGCGCGGCTGCCCTTCCGGCAGATCGTGCAGCTCCCGGGCCCTCACGCCCGGTGCGGGGTACCCAGGTATTCAGCGCTCTGCATCTCGATCAGGCGCGAGGCGGTGCGCTCGAACGCGCCCTGCAGGCGCTGGCCGGTGTACAGCTCGACCGGCGAGGTGCTGGCGGTGCAGACCAGGTTGACGTGGCGGTCGTACAGTTCGTCGATCAGGTTGACGAAGCGGCGCGCAGCGTCCTCGTTCAGGCGATCGAAGGCGGGAATGCCGCCCAGCAGCACCGTATTGAACTCGTGCGCGATCTCGATGTAGTCCGATGGGCCGCGCGGGCCTTCGCACAGGGCGGCGAAGTCGAACCAGGCGATGCTCTTGCCCCGGCCGCGGACCGGAATCTTGCGGCCTTCGATCTCGATGTTGCCGGCCTTGGCGGGCTGACCACCACTCAGTTCGTTCCAGCGCGTGGCGAGCCAGTCGTCGCTGTCGGCGGCCAGCGGCGCGCGGTACACCGGCGAGCGGGTCAGCGCGCGCATCCGGTAATCCTCCGTGCCTTCGGCGTACAGCTCGACGCAGAAGCGCTGCAGCAGGCTGATGGCGGGCAGGAAGCTCTCGCGCTGCAGGCCATTGAGATACAGGTTCTCCACCGCCGTATTGGAGGTGGTGACCAGGGTCACGCCCTCGGCGAACAGGCGTTCGAGCAGGCGCGCCAGCAGCATGGCGTCGCCGATGTCGGTGACGAAGAATTCGTCCAGCACCAGCACGCGCAGGTTGCTGCGCCATTCCTGGGCGATCTTCGCCAACGGGTCGCTCTGGCCCTGGTGCTCGCGCAGGCGCTCGTGGACGCTGCGCATGAAACGATGGAAGTGGGTGCGGTACTTCTGCTTGATTGGCAGCCCGTCGTAGAACAGATCCACCAGGAAGGTCTTGCCGCGGCCGACACCCCCCCAGAAATACAGCCCCTTGACCGGCTCGGGCTTCTTCCAGAACGAGGACAACCGGTCCAGCCAGCCGTCGTCGGCGTTGTCCAGCAGGCCCACGTGGATGCGGTCCAGCTCGGCCAGCGCCGCGTGCTGGGCGGGGTCGTCCTGCCAGTCACCCCGGGCAACCCCGGCCGCATACCGCTGCGACGGGGTCAACTCGACTGCACTCATGCCGCTGCGCCCAGCCAGTGCTTGACGCCGTGGGTCAACGCACCGCGCAGGTCGATCAGCTTGCGATGGAAGAAGTGGCTGGTGTCGGGCATCCGCACCAGCTCATGCGGAGCCTGCAGCGCGTCCAGCCACTGATAGACCGCCTGCGGGTCGACGATCTCGTCCTGCTCGCCCTGGATCACCAGCCAGCGGGCCGGTGGCTGCACGCCGTCGAAATCCCAGCGGCCGGCCGGCGGCGCGATCGAGATCAGCGCCTCCGGCTGCAGCGTGGCGGCCGCCTTCAGCGAAACGAACGCACCAAAGCTGAAGCCGGCCAGCCACAGGCGGTCGTCGGGGCGCTGGCTGCGCACCCAGGCGGTCACGGTCTTCAGGTCATCCTGCTCGCCCACGCCGCCATCGAAGGTGCCCGCCGAACCACCGACGCTGCGGAAGTTGAAGCGCACCGTGGCGATGCCCAGCTCGCGCAGGGTGCTGGCGGTCATGGTGACCACCTTGTTGTGCAGGGTGCCGCCCTCGGTGGACAGCGGATGGCAGACGATGGCCACGATCGGCTGCACCGGCACATCGGCCTTGGGCAGGTCGACGACCACTTCCAGCGGGCCGGCCGGGCCGTCCAGTTCGAGGCAGGCGGTTTCGCCAGGGGCGACGGGGAACGAAGGCTTGTGCATGGCACCATGATACCGTCCCCCGCCCCTGCCCTGTGCCCGCCCCATGCTCTACCTGTCTTTGGCCGTGATCTGCAGCGTGCTGGTTTCGGTGTTGTTGAAGGTGGCCGGACGCCGCCAACTGGATGTTGCGCAGATGGTCACCTGGAACTATCTGGTGGCTGCGACCCTGACCGCCGTGGTGCTGCAGCCGCCGCTGGATGCGCTGCGCGCGCCGCATGCCCCGTGGCCGTCGTTGCTGGCGCTGGCGGTGGTGCTGCCCTCGATCTTCCTGGTGCTGGGCCGCGCGGTGGCGGTGGCCGGCATCGTCCGCAGCGACGTGGCGCAGCGGCTGTCGCTGCTGCTGTCACTGGCGGCGGCGTTCCTGTTCTTCGGCCAGACCGCCACGCCGTGGAAGCTGGCCGGGCTCGGCCTGGGCCTGCTGGCGATGGTGGCCATCAGCCTGCGTCCGCGCGGCCCGGCGGTGGCGTCCTCGCCGGGTGGCTGGGGCTGGCTGCTGGGCGTGTGGGGCGGCTTCGCGGTGGTGGACGTGCTGCTCAAGCAGGTGGCGCTGTCCGGCACGCCGTCGATGGCGGCGGTGCTGGCCAGCTTCAGCGTGGCCTTCGTACTGATGCTGGCATTGCAGCTGTGGCGGCACTTCAGCGGTCGCAGCCGGCTGGCCTGGCACAACCTCGGCGCGGGTGCGCTGCTGGGCCTGCTCAACGGCGGCAACATCCTGTTCTATGTGCACGCGCACCAGGCGATGCCGGACAGCCCGGCCACGGTGTTCGCCGGCATGAACATCGGCGTGGTGGTACTGGGCGCGCTGGTGGGCGTGTTTGCCTTTGGCGAACCGACCACGAAGTGGAACCGGGCCGGCCTGGCGCTGGCAGTGCTGGCGATCGGATTGATCGCCTGGGGGTGAGTACGGCCCGGGGGTCGGATCCCATTCCAACGGAATGGGCTCTGACCCCACGTGCGGCCCACGCGTTCATGGCCCGGCGATGCATCGGGGTCAGAGCCCATTCCGTTGGAATGGGATCCGACCCCGGCGTTGGGCATTACTTGTCGAAGCCCAGCAGCAGCGGGTCGTGGTCGGAGCTGCGCCATGGGCCGGGCACATTGCGCCCCTGGTAGCCGCTGGCGTCCTGCTCGTCGGCATTGCTGTGCCATTCGGCGGCGCCCGCCAGGCGGCGGGCCATGGACGGACTCAGCAGGGCGTGGTCGAGGCGGCCGCTGTAGCCGTTGTAGACGTAGCTGTAGGGATGTTCGACCTTGGCCACCTTGAAGGCGTCCTGCCAGCCCAGCGTGTGCAGCGTGCGGATCGGATCCTCCATCGCATAGGCGTTGAAATCGCCCAGCATCACCACATCCTTCACCTTCAGGCGCGCGGCTTCGGCCTGCACCCATTGGTTGAGCTGGCGGGCCGATTCGACGCGCGTCGCATTCCAGCAGCCCTGGCCATCGTTGCGGTCGGCGTCGGCACCGCTGGCGTCGCGGCACCCCTTGGACTTGAAGTGGTTGGCGACCACCATGAACGGTGCGCCCTTGCCCTGGAAAGCCTGTGCCAGCGGTGCGCGGCTGTGCTCGGCAAACGGGCCGTCAAGCTTGGTCAACGGCGGGCCCAATGTCTTGAATGCACCGCGCTTGTAGATGATGCCGACGCGGATG
Source organism: Stenotrophomonas sp. 2201_Sma (assembly GCF_056486685.1). Classification (NCBI taxonomy): domain Bacteria; kingdom Pseudomonadati; phylum Pseudomonadota; class Gammaproteobacteria; order Lysobacterales; family Lysobacteraceae; genus Stenotrophomonas; species Stenotrophomonas sp. 2201_Sma. The sequence goes on along the minus strand of NZ_CM151329.1, from coordinate 292,184 downwards.
GGATTGGTGCCGGGGCCTTCGCCCGGATCGACCGCCACCCATGCGTCGTCCGGTCCGGCGTGTGGCCGGTCATTGAGCGCGGCCAGCAGCTCGGCAATGGCCGACTGCGGTCCGTAGCCATCGTTCTCCAGCTCCATCAGGGCGGCGATGTGGGTATCGAGCGCATTGATGGTGGCGACCAGCTTGGCCACCTGGGCCTTGTGCTCCTCCAGCGTGCGGGCACCGCGCAGCGTCGGGAAGCCGCCGCCCTGGCCGTCGCCATTGAAGTAGTTTTCCAGGTTGAACGCCGCGATACGCAGGCTGCCAGGCACGTCCGGCACCGCCGGCCGCTGCAGTGCGGGCAGGCTCAGCGTGCCTTCCACCTGCAGCTGCGGGCGGCCCTGCGCGTCCACGCGGACGATGCCTTCCACATTGCGCAGCAGCATGCCGGTGCGCAGCACCGGGTTGCCCGGCAGGTAGGCCACGCTGCCCGGATCACGCACGTCGCTGCCATCGTCCAGGACCAGGCGGCGGCGCAGGTTGTCAGCCATCACCTGTTCGATGCCGGCGGTGCCTGGCGCGGCCACTTCGGTCGGCTGCCACAGGCGACCGCCGAAGGCGACCGTCAGCTGGCCGGAGCGTTCCAGAGCGTCGGTGCCGGCCAGGGTCAGCGGCGCAGCGATGCGCACACGCTGGCCGTCCAGCGCGCGCCAGTCGGCCGGCGCGGTGGCCAGTACAACGGTGGAGTTGCGTGGGGTGGACGTCGCCGGGGCCGGCATGGCCTGCGGCTGGGCCTGGGCAAAGGCAGGTGCCGGCAGCAGCAGGGACAGGGCGAGAACAAGGGAACGGCGGCGCATCGACGGGCGACTCCACGGAAGGGGGGCACAGACTAACCCCGAAATACGAACGCCCGACTGCAGCCCGGCGATCGGCCCGGGTTGGGCAAAGCGCCGGGGGCCGTCGACGACGGGATCGCAGCGCCGGGCCCATGCCCGGCAGCCGCCCGCGCAGGTGGAGCAGAGGCTGCCGAGGGCAGGCCCGGCGCTGCGGAAAGGTCCTACTTCAGGTTGCCCAGCATCCAGTCCACGGTGGCGTGGATCTGTTCCTCGGTCAGCGCCGGGTTGCCGCCCTTGGGAGGCATGATGCCGCCGTCCGGGCCGGTGTAGCCCTCGATGGCGTGCTTGTAGAGCGTGTCCTTGCCCTGCGTGATGCGCTGGTCCCAGTGCGCGCGGTCCAGGGTCGGCGCCTGGCCCACGCCGGTGGTGTGGCAGGCGGTGCAGAGGTTGTCGAAGATGACCTTGCCATCGGTGGTGCCGCCGTAGGCCACCTGCGAGGCGGCCTTGGCCAGCGCGGCCGCCTTGGCCGCTGCCTGCGCGGCCGCACCGGTACTGCCGGCGTACACCGCTCCGGTCGGCGCGATGCGCTGTTCGGTGCGCTTGGCCGCAGTGGGCGACACCTCGGGCGGAATCCGGGTGTGCAGGAAGGCGGCAAGGAAGATCAGACCCAGAGTGATGGCCATCAACAGCGCGATCACCATGGAGAAGCGTTTCAGGAACTCCAGATCGTAATTCCGCACTCTTCGTTACCCCTGGCTGGTAGTCGTTGGACCACGGCTGAGCGACTGCGTGATGGGCCGAGTATAGAACGCGCCCTGCGCGCGACAACAGGCGTCAATGCTGGTGCGGCGCAACATGCCGGGGGCTGGGGTCAGATCCCTTTTGCGCCGCAAAAGGGATCTGACCCCAGCAACACAAGCCACCGGGCATGGGCCGGCGCTACCGATTTACCGGTGCGCCGATGGCACGCAGGCAGAAGCTGCAGATGGCGTCGACCAGCGCATCCTCGTCGCGATGCGCTTCACGGCTGGGCGCAGTCGGGCCAACCATCGCTTCGGTGAAGGCGCCGACCAGGCACGCGGCCGCCACATGCGCATCCTGCGCAGGCAGTTCGCCGGCAGCCACGCCTTCCTCCACCAGGCGCAGGAACACATCACCGAAGGCACGGCGGCCGCGCATGCGCTCGGCTTCCACGTCCGGATCGACCGGTTCGACGATGAAGGCGTGGGCCAGCCCCGGACCCGCCAGGGCGCGACGCACGAAGGCGGCGATGGCCAGCCGCAGGCGCTCGCTGGCGGCCTCCGGGCCGCTGGCGATGCGTTCCATGATCGCCACTTCATGGGCCACCGCCGCGTTGAGCACCTCCACGAACAGGTCGGCCTTGGAGGGGAAATGACGGTAGATCAGGCCGGTGGAGACCCCCGCCTGGGTTGCCACGGCGGTCACCGGGGCGTTTCGCCAGCCGCCGGTGGCGACCCGTTCACGGGTTGCCAGCAGGATCCGCTCGCGGGCCCCGGCCAGGCGTTCTTCCATCAGTGCAGAGCGTTTGTAGGCCATGTTTTGATTCTGGTTTCAATTTTTGAATTTGTGTTCACTTCTTTCCCGAACCCCGTTACGCTGGGGCCTCGCCCGTGCCGGCGCGGTCCTGGAAACCATCGCCGGCAAGCCCTGGGTGCGTCCATCCCCCACTTTGCCGCCGTGGAGCCGCTGTAATGCACGTGCCATCCCTGAACTTCGATCTCGGTGAAGAGATCGACCTGCTGCGCCAGAGCGTGGCCCATTTTGCCGCCGCCGAGATCGCGCCGCTGGCGGCCGAGGCCGATGCGACCAACCAGTTCCCGCAGGCACTGTGGCCGAAACTGGGCGAACAGGGCCTGCTCGGCCTTACCGTCGAGGAAGAATACGGCGGTACCGGCATGGGCTACCTGGCCCACGTGGTGGCGATGGAAGAGGTCTCGCGCGCCTCCGGCGGCATCGGCCTGTCCTATGGCGCGCACTCCAACCTGTGCGTGAACCAGCTGCGCAAGAACGGCAGCGAGGCGCAGAAGCAGCGCTTCCTGCCCGACCTGTGCAGCGGCGCCAAGGTGGGCGCACTGGCGATGAGCGAACCCGGCGCCGGTTCGGACGTGGTATCGATGAAGCTGCGCGCCGACAAGCGTGGCGATCGCTATGTCCTCAACGGCAACAAGATGTGGATCACCAACGGCCCGGACGCCGATGTGCTGGTGGTCTATGCCAAAACCGACATGGACGCCGGCGCCAGGGGCATCACCGCCTTCCTGGTTGAAAAGGGCATGCCGGGTTTCTCCACCGCGCAGAAGCTGGACAAGCTGGGCATGCGTTCCTCGCCGACCTGCGAGCTGGTGTTCCAGGACTGCGAGATTCCCGAAGAGAACGTGCTCGGCAGCGTCGGCGGTGGCGTGCGCGTGCTGATGTCCGGCCTGGACTACGAGCGCGTGGTGCTGTCCGGCGGCCCGCTGGGGCTGATGGCTGCGGCCATGGACGTGGTGATGCCGTACGTGCACGAACGCCACCAGTTCGGCGAAGCGATCGGCAGCTTCCAGCTGATCCAGGCCAAGATCGCCGACATGTACGTGGGCCTGGGCGCCTGCCGCGCCTACGTGTACGCCGTGGCACGCGCCTGCGACCAGGGCCGTACCACCCGCCAGGACGCGGCCGGTGCGATCCTGTACGCCGCCGAGAAGGCCACCTGGCTGACCGGGCAGGCGATCCAGATCCTCGGTGGCAACGGCTACATCAACGAGTACCCGACCGGCCGCCTGTGGCGCGACGCCAAGCTGTACGAGATCGGTGCGGGCACGTCGGAGATCCGCCGCATGCTGATCGGCCGTGAATTGTTCCAGCGCACTCTGTAAGGCCACCCCATGACCGTCCTGAACAGCCAGCTGCAACCGGGCAGCGACACGTTTGAAAGCAACCGCGCGGCGATGCAGGCCGTGGTCGACGATCTGCACGCCACCCTCGCCCGCACTGCCCTGGGCGGCAGCGAGGCGGCACGCGCCAAGCACACCGCGCGCGGAAAGCTGCTGGTACGCGACCGCATCGACGCCCTGCTCGATGCCGGCAGTGCCTTCCTGGAAATCGCGCCGCTGGCTGCTCATGGCATGTACGACGACGCTGTGCCGGCAGCCGGCGTGGTCGCCGGCATCGGCCGGGTCAGCGGCGTGGAGTGCGTGATCGTGGCCAACGATGCCACGGTCAAGGGCGGCACCTATTACCCGATGACCGTGAAGAAGCACCTGCGTGCACAGGAGATCGCCGAGCAGAACCACCTGCCGTGCATCTATCTGGTCGACTCCGGTGGCGCCTTCCTGCCGCTGCAGGACGAGGTGTTCCCCGATCGCGACCACTTCGGCCGCATCTTCTACAACCAGGCCAACCTGTCCGCGCAGGGCATCCCGCAGATCGCCTGCGTCATGGGCAGCTGCACCGCCGGTGGGGCCTACGTGCCGGCGATGAGCGATGAAACGGTGATCGTGCGCGAGCAGGGCACCATCTTCCTCGGCGGCCCGCCGCTGGTGAAGGCGGCCACCGGTGAAGTGGTGACGGCCGAGGAACTGGGCGGCGCGGACGTGCACACGCGCATTTCCGGCGTGGCCGACCACATGGCCGACAACGACCTGCAGGCGCTGGCACGGGTCCGCGCGATCATCGCCCAGCTGAACTGGCGCAAGCCGGAACCGGCGATGGCGATGCAGCCGCCGGAGGAACCGTTGCTGCCGGCGCACGAACTGTACGGCGTGATCCCGGCCGATACGCGCAAGCCCTACGACGTGCGCGAGGTGATCGCACGCCTGGTCGATGGCTCGCGCTTCGATGAGTTCAAGCCGCGCTATGGCGCCACCCTGGTCACCGGCTTCGCCCATCTGAACGGCTACCCGATCGGCATCATCGCCAACAACGGCATCCTGTTCTCCGAGTCCGCGCTGAAGGGCGCGCACTTCATCGAGCTGTGCACCCAGCGCGGCATCCCGCTGCTGTTCCTGCAGAACATCACCGGCTTCATGGTCGGGCGCAAGTACGAACAGGGCGGTATCGCCAAGGACGGTGCCAAGCTGGTGATGGCGGTCGCCTGCGCGAAGGTGCCCAAGTTCACCGTGGTGATCGGCGGCTCGTTCGGCGCCGGCAACTACGGCATGTGTGGGCGCGCCTATTCGCCGAACTTCCTGTGGATGTGGCCCAACGCACGCATCGGCGTGATGGGTGGCGAACAGGCCGCCAGCGTGCTGGCCACGGTACGTCGCGATGGCATCGAAGCCAAGGGCGGGCAATGGCCCGCTGCGGAAGAGGACGCATTCAAGGCGCCGATCCGCGAGCAGTTCGAGCAGCAGGGCCACCCGTACTACGCCAGCGCGCGCCTGTGGGACGACGGCGTGATCGATCCGGCCGATACCCGCCGGGTGTTGGCCCTGGCGCTGTCGGCCAGCCTCAACGCCGCCCCGCAGCAGACGCGCTTCGGCGTGTTCCGCATGTAACCCGCGCCATGACCGAGCCTGTCGCCATGTTCACCAAAGTCCTGATCGCCAACCGTAGCGAAATCGCCTGCCGCGTCATCGCCACCTGCCGCCGCCTCGGCATCGCCACCGTGGCCGTGTATTCCGATGCGGACCGCAACGCCCGCCACGTGCGCCTGGCCGACGAGGCCATCCACATCGGGCCGGCCGCCGCACGCGAAAGCTATCTGCGCGGCGAGGCCCTGCTCGACGCCGCACGCCGGAGCGGCGCGCAGGCGATCCATCCCGGATACGGCTTCCTGTCCGAGAACGCCGACTTCGCCGATGCCTGTGCCGCCGCCGGCATCACCTTCATCGGGCCGCCGGCCAGCGCGATCCGCGCGATGGGTGACAAGAGCGCGGCCAAGGCCTTGATGGCCAAAGCCGGCGTGCCGCTGACGCCGGGTTATCACGGTGACCAGCAGGCGCCGGACTTCCTGCGCGCGCAGGCCGATACGATCGGCTATCCGGTGCTGATCAAGGCCAGCGCCGGCGGTGGCGGCAAGGGCATGCGCAAGGTCGAACGCAGCGAGGACTTCATCGATGCGCTGGCCAGCTGCCAGCGCGAAGCCGCCTCGGCGTTCGGCAACGACCACGTGCTGGTCGAGAAGTATGTCGAGCGCCCGCGCCATATCGAGATCCAGGTGTTCGGCGACAGCCACGGTGATGCGGTCTACCTGTTCGAGCGTGACTGCTCGGTGCAACGCCGGCACCAGAAGGTGTTGGAAGAAGCCCCGGCACCGGGCATGAGTGCCGAGCGCCGCGCAGCGATGGGCCAGGCGGCGGTCGACGCTGCACGCGCCGTGGGCTACGTCGGTGCGGGCACGGTGGAGTTCATCGCCGGCCCGGACGGTGATTTCTACTTCATGGAAATGAACACCCGCCTGCAGGTCGAGCATCCGGTCACCGAGTTCGTCACCGGTACCGACCTGGTGGAATGGCAGCTGCGCGTGGCCTGTGGCCAGCCACTGCCGCTGCGCCAGGACCAGCTGGCCATCCACGGCCACGCGATCGAAGCACGGCTGTACGCCGAAGATGCCGACCGCGGCTTCCTGCCGTCCACCGGTACCCTGCGCCGCCTGCGCCTGCCGGCTGCTTCGGCCAACGTGCGCGTGGATACCGGCGTGGAGGAAGGCGACGCCATCACGCCGTATTACGACCCGATGATCGCCAAGCTGATCGTCTGGGATGTGGACCGCGACAGCGCATTGCGGCGCATGAGCCAGGCGCTGGCTGACTGCCAGGTGGTGGGCGTGACCACCAATGCCGGTTTCCTGCGCCGGCTGGTCCACACCGATTCATTCGCGCACGCCCGGCTGGATACCGCACTGATCGAACGCGAGCAGGCCGCCCTGAGTGCCGTCGGTGACAGCGACGATGCACTGTGGCAGCTGGCCGCGGTCGCCGCGGTTGCCAGCACGGCCGACGCCGGCAGCGACCCGCGCGATCCCCATTCGCCCTGGCGCGCACAGGATGGCTGGCGCCTGGGTGCGCCCGCGCCCCGCGTGCTGCCGCTGCAGCAGGGAGAGCGCCGGCACGTGCTGAAGGTGTGGGCACAGGCCGATGGCTGGCGTGTGCAATGTGATGATGCGGCCCCGCAGTCGGTGCTCGGTCGCCTCGACAGCCAGCACCTGACGGTGCAGCTGGACGGCCGTCGCTGGTCACTGCAGCTGCTGCGCGAGGGTGACCAGCTGTATCTGTTCGGCGCCGATGGCCAGCACCGCTTCACCCTGCACGACCCGGTCGGCGAGTCGGAGCATGCGGTGGCCGATGCAGGCAGCCTGCTGGCGCCGATGCCCGGCAGGATCGTGGCCACGCTGGTCGAGGCCGGTGCCCAGGTCAAGCGTGGCACGCCGCTGGTGGTACTCGAGGCGATGAAGATGGAGCACACCCTGCAGGCACCGGCCGACGGCACAGTGAAGGGTTACCGGGCGAAGGCCGGCGACCAGGTCGGCGACGGCGCGGTGCTGGTCGACTTCGAAGCGGCCTGAGCCACGCTACGGCGTGATCCTGGCGGGCCAGACACGGCCCGCCGGGTCCATCTCCGAGGTCTGCATCGTTGCCGCGCGCCAGCCGAAGCCGCATACCGCCAGCGCGCCTTCCGCCATCGGCTGCAGGGCAAGCGCGCGCGCGGCCTCGGCCTCGTTGATGGCCGCCGTGACGAACGCGCCCAGGCCCTGTGCGGTGGCCGCGCTGTAGAACGCCTGCGAAATGTGCCCGGCGTCGAGCATGACCGCACGGTAGGCCTTGGCGTGGTTGCGGTACTTCCAGAAGGTGCGCTCGAAGCGGCACACCAGTACCAGCAGCACGTGGGCATCGGCGAACCAGTGCTGGCCCGCCAGCAGGCGCAGGCGGAACCCTGCGGGATCGTCGGGCTGCACCGGCAGCGGGGCCAGTTCATGCGCGACTGCGTGGTAATGGTAGAGCCCCGGCGCCAGGCCCTGCACGTCGCGCACCATCAGATAGGCTTCCAGCGGATGCAGGCTGCCGGCCGAGGGCACGTTCTTCTTCAGGAACCGCACGTCCGGATCGGTTTCCACCTGTCCCTGCGCCATCAGCACCTGCTGCAGCAGCCGTGCCAGCAACGACAGCGGCAGCGCGCGGGTCGCGTCGAAGTTCCGGCAGGTGGCACGCGCCTGCAGCAGTTCCTGCATCGGATCATCATCGCAGCGGGGCAGCGCAAGCGCGCCGGGCTGGCGTGGCGGCGCCTCCGGCGGCGGATTGCCGAAGCTGCGGACCAGGTCGCGCGCGGTCACCAGCTGCTGACGCTGCATGTCCGCGCTGCTGTCCACGCCATCCCAGCAGGATTGCTGGTAGTGCAGCGCCGACAGCGGCCACCAGTGGCTGTCGCGCACGCGCTGCTCGGCCGCACAGGCCTCGGCATGGGTCGGATCGTCGCTCACCAGCAGTCCCTGCTGCAGCAGCGCCAGTACGCGGCGGCGGCAGGCCGCATCCTCCGGCATCGGCTGCCAATGCTCGGCGCTGCAGGCCAACAGCCAGGCGCAGCTGTCGGCATCGATCTCGCATGCCGAAGGCAGGTGGGCGGTACGCACCTGCAGCCGCTGCTCGAAGGTCACCCCGGTGCCGCCGGCCATCAGGTCGGCCAATGCAAAGGCCGGGCGTTCGACCGGCTCGACGAACAGTGTCCGGCAACGGCGGAATCTCATCGGCGTGCAATCGAAAGGCCTGCGGGGGCGCCGATCATAGCGCGCTGCACGTGCCTGCCATCAACTTCGCACGATCGCCGCCGATACTTCCATTTTCCCAGCCCGTCGGTTGCACGCCATGTCTTCTTCACCGCTTCCCACCCACGTCGTCCAGCAGCTGCTGGAACGCCTGTCCAGCGACGATGACTTCCGCAAGGCTTTCGCCGCTGATCCGGGCCAGGCACTGCTCGATCTGGGCGCCGATGAAGACTGCGTGCGCGCCTGCCATACGCCGCTGGCCACGCTGGGCAGCAAGGCCGAGTTCGCCAAGGCCGCTCCGCGCCTGCGGGAGCTGCTGGACGCGCGTGCCTCGTTCACCGTGCCGTTCCTGTTCGAGGATGGCCTGCCCGGCCTGGATCGATAGACCGGCCTCAGGGCGCGGCCACCGTGCCCTTGTCAGGCATCACTGCGGCGGCGCGGCCTGCCGCCAGCCGCTGCACGTCCATCGCGTTCAGTGGCAACAGAGCGTAGTCACCGGTGTCTTCAGCAAATGCCAGGCCGGCGTGGCGCTGCAGCCACGCCGCCTGCCGCGCGACCGCGGCCTGGTCGCCGCGCGCGGTCACCAGATCCAGCTGCAGCACCCGCCACTGGAACAGGTTCGCCGACGGCTGCTGCGCCAGCAGGTCCTGCGCCTGGTCCAGGTCACCCTGGTCGAAGGCCATGCGGGCACGCAGCAGGTTCCAGAGCTCGCGCAGACGCGGATCCGCGTCGCGCTCGGGCAGGGCCTGCAGCGGGTCCCTGCGCTGCATCACCACCGAGGCGTGGCCTGCGCGCGCGGCATGATAGGCCGCCGCCAGGGCGATGAATGCATTGCGGCGCGCTGGCGCAGGATGGCGGCGGTCGACCGCGGCCAGCGCCCGGTCCAGCACACGCAGGTATTCCTGCGCCGTCACGTGGTCGCCTTCCTGTTCGCGCCAGGCCAGTGCCTGCAGCGCGTAGATGTCGCACAGCCCACCGACCGTCGTGCACTGGGCAGCCACCTGCCGCATGTCGGTGGCTGCCTCGTGCGCGCGCTCCTGCATGGCCAGCACCGCCGCGCGCAGCATGCGCGTCCCCGGCCCCGATACGGGCATCGCCGCAAAGCCGGCATTGGCGGCCTCGAAATCACCGGCCAGCGCGGCGATCACCGGCTCCATGCCATCGCCATTCCAGCCCGGATGAAGGCGTGCGCCACGCAGCGCCGCTTCGGCTGCGGCGACTTCGCCACGGGCCAGCTGCACCCGCGCCACGAACACCAGCACCAGTGCACGCCGAGAATGCTGGCGGGCCAGCAGCGGCTGTGTTGCGGCCAGGGCGCCGTCATAGTCGCCCTGGGTGTACAGGATCTTGGCGTAGTTCATCCAACCGGCCGGGTCGTCCGGGTACAGCTCGGTCAGCAGGCGCCACTTGTCGGCGATGCGCATGGGCGGTGCACCTGCGAAATCCGCTGCCCACGCGTCCAGGTACAGCTGGTCGCGTGCGGTCAGGTGGGCACGCTGGCTGACCGCCTTTCGGTACAGCACGGCGGCCTGCTCCAGGTTGCCCTTGGCGTGCTGGATGGTCATCTGCCCCACATAGGCAAAGGCGAATGCGGGATCGAGCCGGGTGGCCTGCTCGTAGAACATCAGTGCGTCGTCGTAGCGGGCGGCCGCCGTGGCATCGACGCCCTTGGCGTAGGCATGCAGGGCATCGAGATTGGCCGTCGCCACGGTGGGCAGCGGTCGCTGATCGCGACCGACATCACGCAACGCTTCGCCCAGGTCGGCGCGCAGCGCTGCCACCACGTGGTCGGTGGAGGTCAGGATCGATTCCAGGCCTCGACCATCGGCGTAGCGCGTATAGACGGTCTGGCCGCTGTGCGGATCGACCACTTCGACACTGACCCGCACCTTGCCGTTGAGCTCGAGCACGCTCGGTACCAGCACCGCGCGTGCGCCGTCGCGCAGGGCCACCTCGATGGCCAGGCCTCGGTCGAGCCGTGCCTGTGGCGAGCGCTGCATCAGCTGCAGGGTGTCGCGCACCTTCAACTCGCTGAGGATGTTGACGAAGCGTGACTGACCCAGGCTGATGTACAGCGCCTGCTCCAGGCTGCTGTCCAGCTGCGGATAGGCGGTGGTGTTCTGCACCGCGGCCAGGATCACCCAGTCCCGTTCGGCGAAGGCGATGGCCGGCGCCGGGCGCAGCAGCATCCACAGCAGCACGCCCAGCGTCACCGCCAGCGCGGCCTCGGTGACCACAGCCGCGGGACGCCGCCACAAGGGTAGATCGCGCCATGCCTTCTCGCCCGAGCGCGGTCGACGCAGCGGCGCACTGCCACGCAGGCCGATCTCGAACACATCCTGGCGCTCGGTGATGCCCTTGAAGCGCCAGCGCCCATGGTGCTTCCAGCGCAGCGCCTCGCTGGCCCAGGGCAACGTGGAGGTAGCGCGCCGTGCCATGTGCTCGGCGGTGGCCGACAGCAACACCTGGCCCGGCCAGGCCAGCTGCATCAGCCGCGCCGCCATCGGCTTGGCCAGGCCCTCCACCTCCACCGGCTTGGCGCCATGGGCCATTGCTTCGGCACTGTTGTTCCACAACAGCACGTCACCGACATGCAGGCCCGCACGCGCGCGCAGCACGATGCCGCGCTCACGCCCCAGCGCCTCCACCGCAGTCTGGTAGGCCAGGGCAAAACCGACGCCATCGATGGTGCGCTCGAACAGTACGAACAGGCCGTCGGAACGGTCGATCAGCTGCCCGTTCCAGCGCTGCTGCAGACCCAGCACCAGACGGTCATGCTGCTGGAACAGCTCGGCCGCCGCCACATCACCGATCCGCTCAACCAGCTGCAGCGAATCGCACAGGTCGGTGAACAGCAGCGCGCGCAGCTGCTGGTTGTGTGGCGCCGACGTTCCTTTGTCGCCCTTCATCACCGGTGTCTCCGCTCTAGTGCCCGTCCGGCGCGTCCACCCAGCGCAGGCAGTTGCCGCCATCGCGCTTGGCCTGGTACAGCGCGCGGTCCGCGCGCGCATACCACTCGCTCCAGTCCGCATCCGGCGCCAGCAGGCTGGCGCCGATGCTCACCAGGCTCACATGGGGCGTGCCATGGCTGCGTTCGAGCAGGCCATGCACCGCGCTGAGGATGAACTCGGCGGCATGCTGCACGATTTCGTGGGTGCCGCGCCGCAGGATGAGGCAGAACTCATCGCCGCCCAGGCGGCAGGCCAGGTCGTGTTCGCCGGCCATCGAGCGCAGGATGTTGCCCATGCTCTGCAGCACCCGGTCGCCGGCCTGGTGGCCGTGCCGGTCGTTGATCTGCTTGAAGCGATCACAGTCGATCAGCAGCAGGCCCTGCGGTGCGCCCTGCCCATCGGCCCGGCACTCCTGCAGGTACAGGGTCAGCCCGCGGCGGTTGTGCAGCCCGGTCAGTTCGTCGGTACGCACCAGCTCACGGGTGTGCGTGAGCTGGTGGGTGGTGATGTACAGATTGTCGAGCGCCGTTTCCAGATCGTGGTTGCGGCGCCGCAGCTGGCTGATCAGGGCCTGCTCGTTGGTCAGCACGCGCATGATCGTACGGCGCAGGAAGTAGGCCACCAGCCCTGGATCGGCATCGACCAGACGCTGGAAATCGGCCGGCCCCAGTTCCAGCACCTGGCAATCGACCAGCGCACGTGCACCGGCACTGCGCAGGTGATCGCCGACCAGCAGGCCCAGCTCGCCGAAGAACTCCTGGTGGCCGAGGACCTTGATCACCAGATCCTCGCCGAAATCCAGTTCGATCCGGCCTTCCAGGATCACGTACATGCGCTCGCCACGATGGCCGCGCTGGAACAGCCACTGCCCGGCTTCGAGCCGGCGCGGCCGGCCGAATCTGGCGAACAATGCGACCTCGGCATCGGACAGCAGCGCATGCACGATCTCGGCCATCGCCACATGGGCGATACCGGTCGTTGCATCAGTGTTCTCGGCCGCACCCCTGCCGGTCATTCCCTGCACCCGCCGCCAGCGTCCCCTGGTGAGCCGCGGAGCATAGCACCGCTTTAAAGTGTGCGCCCTATCTCATTTTTACGAATCGACAGCCGGTAGGTGCGTGGAGACCGGGGGCTGCACCTTGGGAGCACGACTGTCCGTAAAAATTCCTGCCGGATCAAGCTGATGCCCGTCTTCACAGGGTTTGGGCCAAGTTGCGTGGCGAGGCGTGCGCCCGATTGACGCGGATGCCATGCGGGACCGGGCCGAGGGGATACAACAACGCCGGCAGGTCCCCCGACCGGCCGGCGTTGTCTGGCCCTTCCCTGGCCACCCTGAGCGGTGTCGGCAGCCGATCGCACGGCCACCGTTGGATCAGGCCGCGCGTTCGCTGTGGAACTGCTCTTCTTCGGTCGAACCGGTCAGCGCGGTGGTGGAGGACTGTCCCTGCTGGATCGCCTGGGTGACCGCGTCGAAGTAACCGGTGCCGACCTCGCGCTGGTGCTTGACCGCGGTGAAGCCGCGCTCGGCCGCTTCGAACTCCGCCTCCTGCAGCTCGACGAAGGCGCTCATCTGCCGGCGCGCGTAACCGTGGGCCAGGTTGAACATGCCGTAGTTCAGCGCGTGGAAACCGGCCAGGGTGATGAACTGGAACTTGTAGCCATAGCTGCCCAGCTCCTTCTGGAACTTGGCGATGGTGGCGTCGTCCAGGTTCTTCTTCCAGTTGAAGCTCGGCGAGCAGTTGTAGGCCAGCAGCTTGCCGGGGAACTTCGCATGGATGGCTTCGGCGAACCTGCGCGCGAACTCCAGGTCCGGCTTGCCGGTCTCGCACCACACCAGATCGGCATACGGTGCATAGGCCAGGCCGCGGCTGATGGCCTGTTCCAGGCCGTTGCGGGTCTTGTAGAAGCCTTCGACGGTGCGCTCGCCGGTGGTGAACGGCTTATCGTTGCCGTCGATGTCACTGGTCAGCAGGTCGGCCGCTTCTGCGTCGGTGCGCGCCACCAGCAGGGTCGGCACACCCAGCACATCGGCCGCCAGCCGCGCCGCGTTGAGCTTCTCGATGGCCTCGCGGGTCGGCACCAGCACCTTGCCGCCCATGTGGCCGCACTTCTTCACCGATGCCAGCTGGTCCTCGAAATGCACGCCCGCGGCGCCGGCTTCGATCATCGCCTTCATCAGTTCGAACGCATTGAGCACGCCACCGAAGCCGGCCTCGGCATCGGCTACGATCGGCTGCAGGAAATCGATGTCGTCCTTGCCTTCAGCGTGATGCAGCTGGTCGGCGCGCAGCAGCGTGTTGTTGATGCGCTTGACCACCGCCGGCACCGAATCGGCCGGATACAGCGACTGGTCCGGATACATCTGCCCGGCCAGGTTGGCATCGGCCGCCACCTGCCAGCCGGACAGGTAGATCGCCTTCAGGCCGGCCTTGACCTGCTGCATGGCCTGGTTGCCGGTCAGTGCGCCCAGCGCGTTGACGAACTCGCGCTCGTGCAGCGATTTCCACAGCTTCTCCGCGCCCAGCCGGGCCAGCGAATGCTCGATATGGACAGTGCCGCGCAGGCGCACCACGTCGGCGGCGCTGTAGTTGCGATGGATGCCTTCCCAGCGCGGGTTGGTATCCCAGTCGTGCTGGATCTGTTCGGCAGTGGGCAGGGTGCTCATGTCTTTCTCCAGTTCAGTGGTGCGTGCAGCGGGAAGGGAAGCGGCGTGGAAACGGGCGCGGGGATCAGTCGATGCGCGCGTAGGCCGGCAGGGTCAGGAAGTCGGTCAGTTCATCGTTGCGGCTCAGTTCGCCAAGCAGGGCGATGGCTTCGCCGATGCGCGCGCCGCCGGGCAGCGCCGTGGTATCACCCAGGCGTGCGGGCAACTGCGCCAGGGTGGTGTCGAGCAGTGCCAGGTCGATGGCAGTGCCGTCGTCCAGCTGCTGGCCCGGGGTGTGCAACCACTGCCACAACTGGCTGCGGCTGATCTCGGCGGTGGCCGCGTCTTCCATCAGGTGATGGATGGGCACGCAACCGTTGCCGTCCAGCCACGCGGCCAGGTAGCGCACGCAGACTTCGACATTGCCCTCGAAGCCGGCGCGGGTGATGGTGCCCGGCGGACGCGCGATCAGTTCGTCGCGGCCCACGCGCACGTCCTGACGCAGGACGTGGTGCTGGTTGGGCGCAGGCATGTGCTCGTCGAAGATCGCCATCGCCACCGGAATCAGCGCCGGATGCGCGACCCAGGTGCCGTCATGGCCTGCACTCACCTCGCGCAGCTTGTCGGCACGCACACGCGCCATCGCCTGCTCGTTGGCAGCGGCGTCGTTGTTGATCGGAATCTGCGCCGCCATGCCGCCCATCGCATGTGCCCCCCGGCGGTGGCACGTCTGGATCAGCAGTTCCGAATACGCCTTCAGGAACGGCTGGGTCATGGTCACCTGGCCGCGCTCGGGCAGCACGCGGTCGGCGTGGCGGCGGAAGGTCTTCAGGTAAGAGAAGATGTAGTCCCAGCGCCCGCAGTTCAGGCCGACGATGCGGTCGCGCAGCGCGTGCAGGATCTCGTCCATCTCGAACACCGCCGGCAGCGTTTCGATCAGCACGGTCACCTTGATCTGCCCGTGCGGCAGGCCCAGCATGCCTTCGATGTGCGACAGCGCGGTCTCCCACAGGGCCGCCTCTTCCATGCTCTGCAGCTTGGGCAGGTAGAAGTACGGGCCACGATCCTTGCGCTGCAGCGTGCGGGCGTTGTGGAAGGCGAACACCGCCGCGTCGAACAGCCCACCGGCCAGGAACTGGCCATCGATGCGGACGTGCTTCTCGTCCAGATGCCAGCCACGCGGGCGCACGATCAGCACGGCCTGCTCGTCGTACGGGCGCAGGGTGTAGTGCTTGCCATTGGCCGCGGTGTACTCCAGGTCACCACGCACCGCAGCGGCCAGCGACTGCTGCCCGGCCAGCAGGTTGCGCCAGGTCGGCGAGGTCGAATCCTCGAAGTCGGCCATGAACACCTTGGCGCCGGAGTTCAGCGCGTTGATGACCATCTTCGGATCGGTCGGGCCGGTGATCTCGACGCGGCGGTCCTGCAGCGCGGCCGGCAGCGGTGCGACGGTCCAGTCGCCGCTGCGGATCGCGGCGGTGTCCTCACGGAAGTCCGGCAGGCCGCCGCGGTCGAAGAACGCCTGGCGCTCACGGCGAGCCTGCAGCCGCGCCTGCCGACCCGGCTCCACCGCCCGGTGCAGCGACACCAGCAGGGCCAGCAGCGGCGCCGGCAGCAGGGTGTCCTGGCCGGCCACCCGGGTCGCCAGGGCGATGCCGGGCGTGGCCTTGGCGGCGGGGGAGGGAACAGCGGAAGCGACGGCGGACATGGGACGACTCCAGCAGTGGGGAACATCTCCACCGTGCCGCTGGCGCTCAGTATTTGGCAAAACAGTTTTTGCAATGCTTTACATAAATTGTGCTAATACTCGTTACGCCATGACCACGCGCAGCTCGCCAAGTCCTCGTTTTTCCTACAAATCCGACCGCCTGAAACCCTTGCGAGCGTTCTGCCAGACCGTGCGTCTGGGTTCAGTCTCACGGGCGGCTGAGGCGCTTTTCGTCAGCCAGCCGGCCATCAGCCTGCAGTTGCAGGCGCTGGAGCGGGAGCTGGGCGTACCGCTGTTCGAGCGCAGCGGCCGCCGCCTGGTGCCCAGCCGCGAGGGCCAGCTGCTGTACGAAATGGCGCAACCGCTGGTGGAGAGCCTGGACGGGCTGGAGGCGCGCTTCCGCGACAAGGTGCGCGGGCTGGATGCGGGCGAACTGAACATCGCGGCCAACAGTTCGACCATCCTGTACCTGCTGCCGAAGATCGTCGAGCGCTTCCGCATGCATCACCCGGACGTGCGCCTGACCCTGCACAACGCGATCAGCGCGGACGGCACCGACCTGCTGCGCGAGGACGCCGCTGACCTTGCCATCGGCTCGATGACCGACGTGCCCGCCGACCTCAGCTACGCCCCGGCCTATCGTTTCGAGCAGGTGCTGATCGCGCCGCATGACCATCCGCTGGCCCGGGGCGCGGAGCTGGAGCTGGCCGACATCGCCCGCTATCCGCTGGTGCTGCCGCCGAAGCGGCAGATCACCTACCGTCTGGTCGACCAGGTGTTCCAGCGCCATCGCATCGCGTACACCGTCGCCCTCGAGGTGGGCGGCTGGGAAGTAATCAAGCAGTACGTGGCGATGGGCATGGGTATTTCCATCGTGCCGGCGCTGTGCCTGAACGAGACCGACCACGAGCGGCTGGCGGCGCGGTCGATGAAGCGCTGGTTCCCGGAGCGCAGCTATGGCGTGATCGTGCGCCGCGGCAAGGCGCTGTCGGCACAGGCACGAGCGTTCATCGAGCTGATCCAGCCGGAACTGTTCAGCCCGCGCGATTACGACCAGAGCGGGCATTCCGAGCGGTGAGGGGGTTCTGGTTTGCAGGGCTGCCGCCCTGCACCTGGATGACAGCTACCTCGGGGGTCAGATCCGTTTTCCTGCGGACAACGGATCTGACCCCATTCACGGCTGGCGATGAATAGACTGGGCGCATGTCCATCGAACTGCGCCACCTGCGCTATTTCCTTGCCGTTGCCGAGACCCTGCACTTCGGCCAGGCGGCCGAGCGGCTGGGCATGTCGCAGCCGCCGCTCAGCCAGCAGATCCGCCAGCTGGAGGACCTGATCGGGGCGCGTCTGTTCGTGCGCAGCCATCGCCGCGTGCAGCTGACGCCTGCCGGTGAACTGCTGCAGGAACGCGCGCGGGCCATCGTGCAGCAGGTGGAGACGGCAGTGGACGAGGTGCAGCGCGCACAGCGCGGCGAACAGGGTGAGCTGCATATCGGGCTGACCCGGGCCACACCGCTGTCGCCGCAGATTCCGCGCTCGATCCTGCGCTACCGCCAGCAGTATCCGCAGGTGCGGCTGCAGCTGAGCGAGATGAACACGCTGCAGCAGATCGACGCCCTGCTCGACGGTTCACTGGACGTGGGCATCATCCGCAAGCGCGCGCTGCCGCCGGAACTGGTTGCGCACAGCCTGTTCGTCGATCCGCTGGCGTTGATCGTGCATGCCGACCACCCTGCCCTGCGCCGGCTCCCGGAACAGGGGACGCTGTCGCTGCGTGCGTTCGCGCAGGAACCGTTTGTGGCCTTTCGACGCAGTGCCGGCGCCGGCATCCATGACCACATGATCGCGCTGTGCGCGGCTGCCGGATTCACTCCACGCATCGTGCAGGAAGCCGGTGAGGCGTCCACGCTGATCAGCCTGGCGGCGGCAGGCCTGGGTGCGGCGATCCTGCCGTCCTCGTGCGACCACATCCGGGTGGAAGGCGCGCGCTTTGTCGCGCTGGCCGATGCCGGCGCGCACTCGGAGGTGCAGCTGGCATGGCGCCGTGAGGGAGTGACGCCGCTGATCCGCAACTTCGCCGGCCTGCTGCGCGGCGCATTCGCCGAAGAGTGAAGCGCCGCGCTGCGCGCTCGCCGGGCATGGCCCGGCGCTACCCGGTCAGGGTCGAAACGGTAGCGCCGGGCCATGCCCGACGAGCATCAGGCCGTCACCGGCTGCGGGGCGCGCTGCTGCAACGCCCAGACGATGCCACCGCCAAGCAGGGTCAGCACTGCCGCGAACGCGCACACCCCCAGCCAGTCCCACGCGGCGTAGGCAAGCCCGCCCACACCGCCCAGCACGCTCGACCCCAGGTAGTAGGCGAACAGATACAGTGCCGAGGCTTCCGCGCGCATCATGCCCGCCCGGCTGCCGACCCAGCTGCTGGCGACCGAATGACCGCCGAAGAAGCCGAAGGTCACCAGCGCGATGCCCAGCGCCATCGTGGTCAGCCACGGCATCGCCAGCAGCGCGATGCCGGCACCGATAAGCACGAAGGAGATCGACAGGACGCGCCCACGGCCGTACCGCGTGGCCTGTTGGCCCATCCATGCCGAGCTGAACGTACCGACCAGGTAGACGCTGAAGATCAGCCCGACCACGGTCTGGCTGAGGTGGTACGGCGGCGCCAGCAGGTGATAGCCGAGGTAGTTGTAGAGGGTGACGAATACGCCCATCAACACGAAGGAGGTGGCGAACAGCCACGGCAGGCCGGGATCGGCGAACAACGTGCGCCAGCGCGACGGCAGCTGGCGCAGTCCGCCGCGACGGGCCTGGAAATGCCGCGATGGCGGCAGCTGCAGCCACAGCAGCACGGTGCTGGCCACGGCGATGATCGAGACCACGCCGATGCCCCAGCGCCACCCCCAATGGTCGGCGATGATGCCGGCGAGCAGGCGCCCGCTCATGCCACCAATCGCGTTGCCGCCGATGTACAGGCCCATCGCCAGGCCCAGTGCGCGGCTGTCCATTTCTTCGACCAGATAGGTCATCGCCACCGCCGGCACGCCACTCAGGGCCAGGCCCAGCAGGGTGCGCAGCACCAGCAGCGTGGTCCAGTCATCGACCAGGGCGGTACTCAGCGAGAGGATGGCCGAGGCCAGCAGGGCGACGATCATCAACGGCCTGCGGCCCACGGCGTCGGACAGCAGCCCGGCCAGCAGCATCGCCACGGCCAGCGTGCCGGTGGTCAGTGACAGCGACATCGCGCTGCCGGCGGCGGAGACGCCGAAGTGGCGGCTGAACTCGGGCAGCAACGGCTGCACCGTGTACAGCAGGCCAAAGGTGGAGAAGCCGGCCAGGAACAGCGCGACCGCCGTGCGGCGGAACGCTGGCGTGCCCTGCTGGATGCGCGTCTCGGGGCTGGAATCGGCAGGAGGGAAGCGACGTTCGGGGGCCGCGGCGGTTTCGCCAGTCATGGGATCGATGGGCCGTTGGGGGCGGCCGGGGTGGAGAGAACGGGCCCCAGACTAGGCCCGTCCACCCAGTCGATCCATAACCTGAAAAGTCAGGATTGATATCCCTGACGTATCGATTCAGCTCACAGGTGCTGCCACTGGAAGCCATCGCCACGGCGGTAGTAGACGGCCACCGCGCGCCCGTAGACTTTGTCGGCGTCGACAAAGCCGAAGAAGCGGCCATCGAAACTGTTGCCGCGATGATCCCCCAGTACCAGCAGCTTGCCGGCCGGTACCACCAGATCCGCAATGTCGGGACCACCGCCCATGTCCAGGTCCAGGCGGGCACGGCGGCTGCCGAAGGCCTCCACGTCCTGCAGGTCGGCCATCTGCAGCGGGTGGCCGTTGATGCTCAGGTGGCCCTCGTGCAGTTGCACGTGGTCGCCGGCCACGGCGGCGACCCGCTTGATCAAGCGGGTGCCGTCGGCAGGCGAATCGAATACCGCCACCTCGCCGCGCTGCGGCTGGCCGGTGGACAGCAGGGACGTGTTGGTGAACGGCAGGCGCAGGCCATAGGCACGCATGTCCACCACCACCCGGTCACCGGGCTGCAGGGTCGGCTGCATCGAGCCACTGGGCACCACGTAATGATTGGCGAGGGTGTCGCGGGCGGCGGCGAGCAGGCCCAGCATGAGCAGCAGCGGCAGCGCCTCCTTCTTCAGCCAGGCGAGAGCGCGTTGCGGGAACGGCGGTCGGGCAACAGCATCCATGTCAGGTTCCGATGGGGTGGCAGGGTCTTCAGACCCCATCCGGGTGCAAGAGGTTCCCGGTCGCGCCGGGCCATGCCCGGCCGAGTGTTGGAACGGCCGCGCCATGTGGTCTCCGGGCATGGCCCGGCGCTGCCGATGCAGGGTTACGCAGGTTTTACGCCCGGGCCCGGCGCCCGGCATCGCACCTTTACGGGCACTGCGCGCATCGTCTGCCCACCGCGCCGAACGGCGCTTTCCGCAAGGTGTTGTATGACCCTCCTGGTGATCCGCCACGCCTCTTCATCGGCACCGCGTCCGCAGCTGCCGGCGCAGTTGTCCGGCCACCGCGTGCTGTGCAGCGACTGCGCCAGCCTGTCCGAAGTGCGCCAGTGCCTGTGCCAGCCGCAGGCGCGCTCGGCCGACTGGGTACTGCTGGACGTGGGCGTGGCCGACGAGGCGCAATGGCAGGCCGAGGGCAGCGCGCTGCAGGCCGCCCTGGAGCGGCTGCCGGCGCAGTACATCGAGCTGCAGAGCGCCCGCCAACCCGGCCTGGACGCGCGCCTGCGCCTGCAGCATGGGCCGGCCGCGGTGGTGGTCGACCAGCGCAGCCAGCAGGCCGGTTATCCGCTGTCGCTGGCCATCGTCGGCCGCCGCCTGGCGCAGGAGGGCTGAGCCATGTCGATCTTCATCATCCGCGGCCCGGAAGCGGCCGGCACATTGATCCGTACCGCACTGCCGCTGCCGGCACCGGTACTGAAGTCGCTGGTACACCGTGCGATCGATGCCGGCACCAGCGTGGCCATCCGTGCCTGCGGTTCGGAACAGGAACTGCTGGATGCCCTGCGCGTGGCCGATCACAGCCGCGGCGAAGTGACATTGCTCGATCCCGGCGCGTGTGCCGGCAGCCTGCGTCTGCAGCGCCTGCTGCCCTATCTGCACAACGCCTACGTGGAGGTGCATGACGACGGCGCGGTGGCTGAGCCCTGTCTGCCGGCCGGCATCGGCCAGCGCCTGGGCATCGCCGCCGGCTATGGCGCGCAGAGCTACGTGCTGGCGCTGGATATCGCACTGGATCACCTGGGCCTTGCCGAACAGGCGAACCGGGTGCACGTGGGGACGTAACGCTGTTTGTAGAGCCGAGCCCATGCTCGGCTGCCTTTCCAGGAAACATCAGCCGAGCATGGGCTCGGCTCTACAGAAGAACGCCCAGCATGGCTCGACGCTACAGAAAGAAAAACGGCGGGGTCGCCCCCGCCGTTTTCGCTTTCTTACTTCAGCCCGCGGAACTTCAGCAGCGGTTCCACCGACGGGTCCTTGCCGCGGAAATCGCGGTACAGGGTCGACAGCTCCACGCTGTTGCCGCGCGAGAGGATCTTGTCGCGGAATTGCTGGCCATTGGCCGCGGTCAGGCCACCGTTCTCGGTGAACCACTGGAAGGCGTCATGGTCGAGCACTTCCGCCCAGAAGTAGGCGTAGTAGCCAGCCGAGTAGCCACCGCCCCAGATGTGGTCGAAGTAGGTGGTGCGGTAGCGCGGCGGAACCTGCGGCAGATCGACCTTGAACTTCTTCAGCGCGCTGGCTTCGAAGGCTCCGACATCCTGCAGCGGCGCATCGGCCTTCTGCGTGTGCCAGGCCAGGTCCAGCAGCGCAGCCGACAGGTACTCGGTGGTGGCGTAGCCCTGGTTGAAGCTGCGCGCCTTGAGGATCTTGTCGACCAGTTCCTGCGGCATCGGCTCGCCGGTCTTGTAGTTCTTGGCGTAGTTGGCGAACACCTTCGGATCCAGCGCCCAGTGCTCGTTGAACTGCGACGGGAACTCGACGAAATCGCGCGAGGTGGCCGTGCCGGCGATCGAGGGGTACTTCACGTTCGAGAACATGCCGTGCAGGGCGTGGCCGAACTCGTGGAACAGGGTGGTGACGTCGTCGAAGCTCAACAGCGCCGGCTGGCCTTCGGCCGGCTTGGTGAAGTTGCAGACGTTGTAGACCACCGGCTTGGCGCCGGTCAGGCCATCCTGCTCGACGAACACGTCCATCCACGCGCCGCCGGACTTGCTGTCACGCTTGAAGTAGTCGGTGTAGAACAGGGCCAGCGAGGTGCCGTCCTTGTCGAACACTTCGTACACCTTCATGTCCGGGTGGTAGGTCGGAATGTCGGTACGTGGCTTGAAGGTGATGCCGTACAGCTGGGTGGCGGCGTAGAAGACGCCGTTCTGCAGCACGTTGTCCAGCTCGAAATAGGGCTTGATCTGCGACTCATCCAGATCGTACTTGGCCTTGCGTACCTGCTCGGCGTAGAAGTCCCAGTCCGAGGCCGCAACCTGGAAACCGCCCTTCTGCGCGTCGATCACCTTCTGGATCTCGCCGGCTTCGGCACGTGCCTTGGCGGTGGCAGCCGGCACGGTGTCGGTCAGCAGCTTCAGCGCGGCGGCCGGGGTCTTGGCCATCTGGTCGCCCAGCTGGTAGTCGGCGAAGGTGTCGAAACCCAGCAGCTTGGCCTTCTGCGCACGCAGCTGGGCCAGGCGCTGCACGGTCTGGCGGGTATCGTTGGCATCACCGCGCTCGGCGCGGGTTTCCGAGGCCTTTAGCACGGCGGCGCGCTGGTCGCGGTCGCTCAGCGAACCAAGCACCGGCTGCTGGGTGGTGTTCTGCAGCGGCAGCAGGAACTTGCCGTCAAGCTTGCGCGCCTTCGCATCGGCAGCTGCGGTGTTGATCGCGTTCTCATCCAGGCCGGCCAGCTTGGCCTTGTCGTCCACGATGACGGCAGCGGCTGCGGTGGCGGCGACCAGGCGGGTATGGAACTGGGTGGAAAGCGTGGTCTCTTCCACGTTGAGCTTGCGCAGGCTGGCCTTGTCGGCGTCGGACAGCTGCGCACCGGCACGCACCAGGCCGTCGTAGTAATGCTCGACCAGGCGCTTCTGCACCGGGTCCAGGCCCAGCGTGTCACGCTGGTCGTACAGCGACTTCACGCGTGCGAACAGCTTCGGGTCGAGGCTGATCTCGTCCTGGTGCGCGGCCAGTTTCGGCGCGACTTCTTCCTGGATCTTCTGGCGCGCATCGTTGGTATCGGCCTGCACCAGGCCGAAGAAGATGCGCGACACGCGGGTCAGGGTCTCGCCGCTGCGCTCCATCGCCACGATGGTGTTGTCGAAGGTGGCCGGCTCGCTGTTGTCGGCGATCTTGCGCACGTCGGCCAGGTGCTGGCGCATGCCTTCCTCGAACGCCGGCAGGTAGTCGCTGTCCTTGATCTTGTCGAACGGCGGCGCCTGGAACGGCAGCGTGCTGGCGCTCAGCAGCGGGTTGGTGGAGGCATCGGCCGGCTGCTGGGCCGGGGTATTCTGGGCTGCGGACACGGGGGTGGACTCCTTGCCGGAACAGGCCGCCAGCGCCAGGCTGATGGCGGCGGCCAGGACTACGGTACGCGACATGTAAAACGCTCCTTGGGCAGACGGGATGGGATGCCGACCGTCCACCCTACTCCTGTCGCGCTCGCCCGGCATGTGCCGGACGTGGCGTCTGGACCTTCACTGGCGGCCGGCTCAGACCGTACCGCGGGTCTTGCCGATCCAGGGCCGGTAGAACTCGCGGATGGCGGCCATGTCGGCCACGTCATCGCCGGTGGGATGGAACAGCGGACCGACGCCGATGACCTTCTCCGGATAATGGAAATAGGCGGTCAGGATCGGCACGTCGGCCATCCGCGCGATCTTCAGGAATCCGGCCTTCCATTCCTTGACCGCCTTGCGGGTGCCTTCCGGGGTGATCGCGAACCACATCCTGTCGTTGTTGCGGATCAGGTCCACGGCCTGGCCGACGGTTCCCTGCGGCGAGCTGCGGTCCAGCGGGATCACGCCCAGCCGGTGCAGCAGCGGGCCCAGCGGCCACCAGAACAGCGACGCTTTGCCCAGCACCTTGACCTTCATGCCCAGTGCGATCTTGGCCGCCATGCCCCAGAACCCGTCCCAGTTGGACGAGTGCGGGGCGATGATGAAGACCAGCTTCGGGATGTCCGGCAGGGTGCCGACCACCTTCCAGCCGCCCATGCGCAGGGTGCAGCGCGCCAGCCAGCGCAGGAACGGGTTGGATCTGACCTGCGGCATGTTCGGCGGGATCGCCGGCAGCAACGGAGTCGGGTTGTTCAAGCAATCACTCCCAGTCACGTGAGGAGCGCCCGCGCTTGATCTGCGCGCGCCCGCGTTTGGCGTCCAGACGACGCAGTTTCGACCCGAGGGTCGGCTTGGTGGCCTTGCGCGGTTTGGGCACGCTCAACCCGGCCTGGATGAAGGCCGCCAGCCGCTCGCGCGCATCCTCGCGATTGCGATCCTGGGTCCGGAAGCGTTGCGCGTCGATGACCAGCACGCCTTCGCCGGTCATCCGCCGGTCACGCCGCGCCAGCAGGCGCGCGCGCAACGGTTCGGGCAACGAGGGCGAATTGGCCACGTCGAAACGCAGTTCCACCGCGGTGGACACCTTGTTGACGTTCTGGCCACCGGCACCACTGGCACGCACGAAACGCTCGACGATCTCGCCGTCGGGGATCTCAAGCTGCGCGCTGATGGTGACCGGTCCACTGCCCATCCGCGCATTGTAACGGCAGCCACGTGGCGGAGTGCGGCATCGCGCGCCGTATGCCGCCGATCAGGCACCGAACACGCCGCCTTCGCCTTGCCAGCGGGTATGCTGGCCGTCCCATGTACCGCAGGAAGCTTCGCATGATCCGCTCCGCATCCACCCTGCCCGCCCTGCTGCGCCGTGCTGCCCTTCTGCTGGCGCTTGCCGTGGCCAGCGCCCCGGTCCTGGCCGCCGCGCCGACCGACGGCGACATCAACCGCCTGCTGTCGGCCTCCCGCGCGCAGAGCATGATCGACACCATGCTGCCGCAGATCGAGGCGATGCAGCAGCAGCAGTTCCAGCAGGTCGCGTCGCAGCGCCAGCTCAATGCCCAGCAGCAGGAGCAGCTCAAGCGCATCCAGGCACGGACCAGCCAGACCCTGCGCCAGGCCCTGTCATGGCAGCAGCTGCGGCCGATGTACGTGGATCTCTACAAGAAGACCTTCAGCAAGGAAGACGTGCTGGCGATGGCCGAGTTCTACGAGAGCCCGGCGGGCCAGAGTCTGCTCGACAAGACCCCGGCGCTGATGCAGAACGTGATGGTGGCCATCCAGTCGCGCATGCAGCCGCTGTTCGCCGACCTGCAGAAGGATCTGGAAGCGATCGTCAACGAGCCCGAAAAGAAGTGAGGCGGTAGCGCCGGGCCATGCCCGGCGAGTGCCACGCGCGGCCGCTGCGTGGCGGAAGGCGCCGGACAGGGTCCGGCGCTGCCTTCACTCCACCCGCCAGCCGAACAGGTCCAGTGCCTTCTGGAATTCCCGGTCCAGCGGCGCCCGCACATCCACCGTGCCGCCCTCGGGATGCGGAAAACGCAGGCGCTCGGCGTGCAGCAGCATGCGGTGCACCCCCTGCATGCGGAAGATGCGGTTGTGGCGGCCGTCGCCGTGGCTGGTGTCGCCGATCATGTGGTGCGAAAGATGCTTGAGATGCCGGCGGATCTGCCGGAACCGTCCGGTCTGCGGCTGGCAACGCAGCAGCGCATAGCGCGAACGGGCGAACTCGCCGACCGGCACCGGCAGCTCGCCGGTAGCCAGGCACTGGAAGTCGGTGATGGCAGGCTTCTTGACCGGTTTCCCGGGGCCGCCGTCGAGGTCGTGGTCGACCCGCCAGGACGCCTCGGCCGGCCAGCCGCGGCAGATGGTCAGGTAGTCCTTGGCCACCTCGCCGCCCATCAGGGCCTTGCCCAGCGCACTGGCGGTGTCACGGTCGAAGGCCAGCAGCAGGCAGCCACTGGTGGCACGATCCAGCCGATGCACCAGAAAGATCGGGCGCCCGAGCTGCTCACGCAGGCGATCGGCCAGGAAATCTTCTTCGCCACGGGCCAGCTTGCTGTCATGGACCATCAGCCCGGCCGGCTTGTCGACCACCGCCAGGCGTTCATCCAGGTGCAGGAGCCGAAGGGGGGCGGTGTCGGTCTCGACCGCGGCGAGGGTATCGGGTTCGGTGCTCACCGCGCGATTATACGGGCGGCCTGTATGGGGTCAGATCCCTTTTCCTGCGGAAAAGGGATCTGACCCCGGGTTTGTGCCGCGAGGCAGTCAAACGTTGCGCAATGCGAGCAGTTCACCGTTGCCCACCGGCACCAGGCTGACGCTGACATCAGGATCGGCCACCAGTGCTGCACGCAGCGGCTCCATCTGTTCGGCGTGGGAGATCGCGTTGTCCACCACCAGCAGGCCACCGGGCCGCAGCACGCGGCGCAGCTGCGGCCACCAGCCGGCGTACTGCTCGCGATCCGAATCGAGGAACAGCAGGTCGATGCTGGCATCGGCCGCCTGCGCCAGCCACGCCCCAGCGTCAGCGTGGACCAGGGTGATATGCGCCTGCAGGCCGCTGCGGGCGAAGGTCGCGCCGGCCAGGGCCACCTTGTCGGCAGCGTACTCCAGCGTGGTCACGTGGCCGTCGATGGCAGCGGCAGCCTCGGCCAGCCACAGGGTGGAATAGCCGTTGGAGGTGCCGATCTCCAGCACGCGCCGGGCCTGTCCGAAACGTACCAGCAGCGACAGCAGCGCACCGGTATCCGGCGTGATGTTGAGCATGCGCCGGGCCCGCTCGCTTTCGCGCGCATCGTTGTCGGCGCCAAAGCGCACCAGTTCGTCCTTGAGCGCCTGCAGCACGGCGGCTACTTCCACCACGCCCGGGCCAATGCGGCCACACCCACCGCGCCCGACAGCCAGCTCCACATCGGCAGGTCGCCCCAGTACCAGCCGGGCGGCTGCAGCACGTACATCAAGGCGGCAATGGCAAGCAGGCCGACGCCGGTGATGGCACCGACCGCATGCTTCTGCAGGCGCTGCACGCTGGCATCGAGCGATACCAGATCGCGCGAGCGCATCGCCAGCTCGTGACGTCCCTCCACCTGCTGGGTCAGCCAGGCATGCACCAGGCGGGGCATGTCCGGTGCGTGGGTCATGATTTCCGGCAGGCGCTTGCCGAGCTCGCGCATCACCCTGCGCGGGCTGTAGCGCTCGCGCAGGATCTTCGCCAGTACCGGCTTGGCCACCGCCCAGATATCGATCTGCGGGTCGAGCTGGCGACCGACGCCTTCGATGTTCAGCAGGGTCTTCTGCAGCAGGATCAGCTGCGGCTGCAGCGTCAGCTGGTAGCGCTGTGCCACGCGGAACAGCTTCATCAGCACTTCCGCCAGCGAGATCTGCGACAGCGGGCGGGTGAAGTACGGCTCGCACACCGAGCGAACCGCCGCTTCCAGGTCGTCGATGCGCACGTGGTCCGGCATCCAGCGTGCCTGCACGTGCAGCTCGGCGATGCGGCGGTAGTCGCGGTTGAAGATGGCCATGAAGTTCTCGGCCAGGTAGTACTGATCTTCCTGCGACAGCTGCCCCATGATGCCGAAGTCCAGCGCGATGAAGCGCGGATCGCTGCGGCGTGCCGGATCGGGGTCGACCCAGATGTTGCCGGCATGCGCATCGGCGTGGAAGAAGTTGTCGCGGAACACCTGGGTGTAGAACACCCGCACGCCCTTGGCGGCCAGCGCCTTGCGATCGATCCCGGCGGCGTCCAGCGCCACGATGTCATCGGAGGGAATGCCCCACACGCGCTCCAGGGTCAGCGCGCGCTCGGCCGTGTGGCTCCAGATCACTTCCGGCACGTACAGGTCGTCGGAGTTCTCCCAGAAGCGGCGCAGGACGCTGGCGTTGGCGCCTTCGCGCTGCAGGTCCAGCTCGGCGGCCAGGGTGTTCTCCACTTCCGCCACGACTTCGCGCGGGCGGATCTTGTCGGCACGCGGGTGGGTGCGCTCGACCAGCGTGGCCAGTGAATTGAGCAGGGCGATATCGGCGTCGATCTGCTTCTCGATGCCCGGGCGCAGCACCTTGACCACCACCTGGCGGCCATCGGCCAGCGTGGCCGCATGGACCTGCGCGATCGAGGCCGACGCCAGCGGTTCGGTATCGAAGCTGGCAAAGGCTTCGCTGACCGGCAGGCCCAGCGCGTCCTCGACGATGCGGCGCGCGGTGTCGCCGTCGAACGGCTTGACCCGGTCCTGCAGCAGGGTCAGTTCGTTGGCCACGTCCGGCGGAACCAGGTCGCGGCGGGTCGACAGGATCTGCCCGAACTTGACGAAGATCGGACCCAGGTCCTGCAGCGCCAGGCGCAGGCGTGCGCCACGCGATTGCGCGGCGATGTCGGCCGAGGCCCGCGGAACGAAGGGTTTGGCCAGGCGCAGCCAGCGTTCGGCCGGCGTGTCCTGCAGCAGGTCGTCCAGGCGGTAGCGCAGGATCACCCGGCCGATGCGGCTGGCCCGCAGCACCGCCTTCATGCCGCACCCCGCAGGCGCTGCACGCGTGCACCCAGGCGCTCGACATCATCGCGCAGCACATCCACATCGTCGTGGAACGCGTCCAGCTCGGCGCGCGGCACCACGTCGCGCGATTCCTCGGTAATGAATTCGGCTGCACTGTGGGCCAGATCGATCACGCTCTGGCGGGCGTGCTGCAGCGCGCCGCGCAGCGTGTTGGCCACCTGTACGCCCAGCACCTCGCCGAACACGCTGACGAACGGCTGCTGCCAGTCCGGATCGAAGCCCTTGGCCAGCTGCTGCAGGCGGCGCGCCAGCTCGGCATCGCCGGCCACGCGCACGCGTCCCTTGCCGGTGCTGTCGGCGCGCCGGGCATTGGCCAGCAGCGGCAGTTGGGCCAGCACCCCCGACAGGCTGCTGCGTACGGCCAGATCGGCTTCCTGTGCATCCACCGGCCCCACCCGCAGCTGGTCACCGTCAACGCTGATGCGCATGGCCAGCGAGGGAGCCTCCAGGGTCAGATCGATATGGCGGCCATCCAGACCGGCCAACGCGTGGCGGGTATCCGGATCCAGTGCCAGGGCGCGGTTCAGGGCGATCTGCAGGGCACGGCCGGCGACCGGCTTGAGAGACTTGAGCAGGGAAAGAGCCATGGCCCCATTCTACCTTCGTGGGTGCCGGGCTTGGGCCGGGTAGCGCGGATGGGTGCGGGTTCATCTCCGCCTCACCTGCCGGGCGAAGGAAGGTTCATGCTGTGGGGCCACGCAACGTCCAGGACATCGCATTGCCCATGAGCAGGACCCGGGTCGGCATCATTTTCGGTGGCACGTCCTCCGAGCACGAAGTCTCGCTGCAGTCGGCGAAGAACATCCTCGACGCACTCGACCACGAGCGCTTCGAGCCGGTGCTGATCGGCATCGACAAGCAGGGCCGATGGCATCTGAGCCAGGCCGGGAGCTTCCTGCTCAACGCCGATGATCCGGCGCGCATCGCGCTGCACCGGTCCGGCGTCGCGCTGTCGGTGCGCCCGGGGGCCGGACAGGCGCAGCTGCAGCCTGCCGATCCGGCTGCCGTGCTCGGCCAGATCGACGTTGTCCTGCCGATCGTGCATGGTCCGCTGGGTGAGGATGGCGCGCTGCAGGGCCTGCTGCGCATGGCCAACCTGCCCTTCGTCGGTTCACCGGTGCTGGGCTCGGCCGTGGCCATGGACAAGGACGTGACCAAGCGCCTGCTGCGCGATGCCGGCCTGCAGGTGGCGCCCTGGCAGTGCATCCGCCGCCACCAGGCTGCCAACATCGATGTCGACGGCGTCATCGCCCAGCTCGGCCTGCCGCTGTTCGTGAAGCCGGCCAACCAGGGTTCGTCGGTGGGGGTGAGCAAGGTCAAGGACGCCGCCGGCTTCGCGGCCGCGCTGGAACAGGCGCTGCGCTACGACCACAGGGTTCTGGTGGAAGCGGCCGTGGCCGGCCGCGAGATCGAATGTGCGGTGCTCGGCAACGAGCAGCCGCAGGCCAGCGTGTGTGGCGAAGTGGTGGTGCACGACGAGTTCTATGCCTACGACACCAAGTACCTCAACGAGAACGGCGCCGACGTCGTGGTGCCGGCCGACATCGATGATGCCACCCAGCAGCGGATCAGGCAGATCGCCCTGCAGGCGTATCAGACGCTGGAGTGCGCCGGCATGGCCAGAGTGGATGTGTTCCTGACCGACGATGGGCGCGTCGTCATCAACGAGGTCAACACGCTGCCAGGCTTCACCCGCATCAGCATGTACCCGAAGCTGTGGGGCGCCAGTGGCGTGGATTACACCACGCTGATCACGCGCCTGATCGAACTGGCGCTGGAACGGCACGAAGCCGATCACAGGCTGCTGTAGGCCAGGCAATACCCGGTACTACAGGAAACCGCACCCGCCGGAGCAGTGCCGGCCATCGACCGGCACTGCTCCGGGGCTCACTAGCCGCGCTTGCGGAACATCGAGATCACCGCCAGGACCAGGAACACCACGAACAGGATCCAGGCAATGTTGCTGGCCGCGCCGGCGATGCCGGAGAAACCGAGCACGGCGGCGATGATGGCGATGACGAAGAAAATGACGGCGTAATGCAGCATGGCGCTCCTCGCAGATATTCGGCCGTGGGTGGCGTGGGGTCCATCCTCGCGGTCCGGCGGTGTGCAACCGGTGATGGCCGGTTCTGCGCGCGATGAAGTCTTCAGCGCCGTGAGGCTGCCGTCATGACGACGCGGCCTTCAGCCGACGCAGCCCTTCCTCGATGCTGACCTGCGGCACATAACCGAAGTCACGGCGCGCCGGCTCCATGCTGTACCAGTGCGGCGTGCACAGCTGCTCGGCGAGGAAACGGGTCAATGGCGGCTCGCCGCGCAACCGCAGCAGCGGCCACAGGCGCTCGCAGATCGCACCGATCCGGTAGGCGGTCCTGAAGCTGATTGCCTTCTCCACAGGGGGGGCGCCCACGGCCTGCAGCAACTTGTTGACCAGTTCGCGCATCGGCAGCGGCTCGCCATTGGAGATGAAGTAGGCCTTGCCGGCGCAGGCCGCCGCCGGGCCCAGCGCCTCGAATGCCAGAAAGTGCGCCAGCGCGGCGTTGTCGATGTAGGTGGTGTCGACCTTGTTGCTGCCATCACCGACCAGGCGCAGCCGGCCCTGCCGTGCGCGCTCGGCCAGGCGCGGCACCAGCTGCTGGTCGCCCGGCCCCCAGATCAGGCGCGGGCGCAGCGCCACCGTGGCCAGCGTTGCGTCGTTGGCGGCCAGCACCCGTTGTTCGGCGATCGCCTTGGTCGCCGCATACGGCGCCTGGAAATCCTCGCCGTAGGGCACCTCGTCCGCGCCCAGTCCTTCCACCGGGTGGGTGGCACGATGGGTCACGCTCGGTGTGGACGTATAGACCAGCTTGCCGATGCCATGGGCACGGCAGGCAGCGATGACATTGTCGGTGCCGACCACATTGGCCTGGTGGTAGCTTTCGTAACTGCCCCAGGCACCGGCCTTGGCACCGTTGTGGAATACCGCATCGACACCGGCCACCGCATGCAGCACGGCCTGCGGGTCCGCCAGGTCGCCACGGATCTGGCCCACTCCCAGCGCCTGCAGCGCCGGGTAGTGGCTGCGGTTGAACGCCAGCACCTGGTGGCCGCGCTCGACCAGCCCGCGGCACAGCGCCTGGCCAAGGAAACCACCACCACCGGTGACCAGGATCTTCATGCGCGCTTCTCCAGTTCGGCGCTGGCCCAGACGGCGAGCTTCTCGCGGCCGATCTTGGCGTTGTGACGGATATCGACGGGAAACGCCGGATGCACCAGGAAGTGCTGCAGCCCGGCCTCGGGCAGGCGTGCGCCGGCAAGGGCGCGCAGCGCTTCATGCAGCGCCGGGCTGTCGGACTGTCCACGCTGCAGCTCCACGCACAGGACCGGCACCTGCGCGCCCGCGGGACCCACGCCGACCAGCGCGGTGCGTGCCACGCCCTGCACCGTGTTGAACACCGGCTCGACCTGTTCGGTGTAGAGCGGGCCGTGCGGGGTTTCCACGCGCTGGGTCTTGCGTCCGCAGAACCACAGACGGCCCTGCGCGTCGAAATAGCCGACATCGCCCATGCGATGCACGATGCGGGTACTGCCATCGGCCAGCGTTTCGGCAATCTTCGCCGCAGCGGTGGCCTGCGGACGATTGAAATAGCTGTCGGTGGCGGTGGGGCCGGCCACGGTGATCTCGCCCACCTCGCCGGTGGCCAGCACGCGTACCTGCGACCAGTCGGCCAGCGGTGCATCGTCGATGGCGATGATGCGCACTTCGTTCGGGGCCACCACGTTGCCCACGCAGGTACCCGCACCGCCCTCGGTGGCCGCACGGGTGCGCTCCAGTTCATGGCCTTCCACCACCGCCACCGGCAGGCATTCGGTGGCACCGTACGGCGTCCAGAACTGCGCGCCGGCCGGCAGCAGGCCACGGATGGTGGCGACCACATCCGGCGGAACCGGGGCACCGGCCGAGGTCACCCGGGTCACCGACGGCAGCGGCCGGCCATGGCGGGCCAGGACCCGCATCAGCGCAGGCGAGCCGAACAGCTGGGTCACGCCGAAGCGTTGGATCGCATCATGCAGGCGTGCCGGATCGGCCTGCGCGGGCCGCGTGGGGTCCATGTCCGGGATCACCGAGGTCAACCCCAATGCGGGATCGAACAGGGCGAAGGGCGGGAAGGTCGGCAGGTCCACCCCGCCGGCCTCCATGCCGAAGGCGCTGCCCAGCAGCTCGATCTGGCCGACGAAATGGCGATGGCGGTAGACCACGCCCTTGGGCACGCCCGTGGAGCCGCTGGTGAACAGGATCGCGGCCATGTCCTCGCCGTCGGTGGCCGCCAGCATCGGCCCGGCCTGCGCGCCCGCGCGCTCCAGCGCGGCCAGGGTGGTCCCGCCCCAGGCCAGCCGCCGTCCCACCGTGACCAGGCGGGTCGCCGACGGCGCCCAGCGCAGCGCCAGCCGTGCCACGTGGGCCAGCGGGATGCCGATGAAGGCCTCCGGCTGGGCTTCGTCCAGGCACTGCTTCAGCGCGCGCCGGTCGATGCCGGGATCGACCAGCACCGGCACCGCACCCAGCTTGAACAGGGCGAACATCAGCAGGAAGAACTCCGGCGAGGGCCGCACCATCACCACCGTGCGCACGCCGCGCCCGATCCCGTAGCCGGCCAGGCCGGCGGCCATGGCGTCGCTGCGGGCATCCAGCTGCCGATAGTCCAGGGTCACATCGTAGGCCGCCATGCCGTTGCCGGCGCCGCGGCGGCCGGGGCAGCGGATGGCGATCTGGTCGGGGCGTTCACGGGCCAGTTCAGGCAACCGCGCAGCAATGTTGCAGGGTCGGTTCATCCGTTCATTGTCGCCGCTTACGGAATTTCTTGCGCGGCGGCTCACTTCGTGGAAAATCCGCAGCCTCGTTCCCGATTCCGACTGCCGCCCGAGGCGGCTTGCCCATGCAACACCCCTGCATGACCTGCGGCGCCTGCTGCACCCAGTACCGCGTGGCCTTCCACTGGATGGAATCGGACGAGGTCACCCCGGGCGGCGTGCCCCACCAGCTGACCGAAGTGCTCGACCCGCATCGCCTGTGCATGCGCGGCACCCACTCCAAACCGGTGCGCTGCGTGGCACTGGATGCGCAGATCGGCGTGTATTCGCGCTGCACGATCCACCCCAACCGGCCCAGCGTTTGCCGCGAAGTGGATGCCTCATGGGAGTACGGCAAGGCCAGCCCGCAGTGCGACAAGGCCCGCATCGCCTACGGCCTGGACCCGCTGACGCTGGCCGACTGGCGCTGGCGCGACGAGGCGGACAACGACGACGATCATCCGGACGACAACGGCAGCAGCCCGTCGTCTCCGCCGCAGGCGCCGATCGCGGCGTGACGGTCGGGGTCGGGCCCGCTTCCGGCACGGAAGGGCTCTGACCCCCTGTACGACAACGCCGGGCATGGCCCGGCGCTACCGAGGGGATCCGATCAGATCGGGTTCGCGTCCAGGAAGGCGCGGATCTCCGGCACCAGCACCTCGTGCTTGTCTTCCAGCACGTAGTGGCCCGCGTCCTTGAAGGCATGCACCTGGGCCTGCGGCAGCGCCGCCTGGAAGCCCTGCAGGAAATGGTGGTCGAACACGAAGTCGCGCAGGCCCCAGCCTATGAAGGCCGGGCGATCGGCAAACGACGGCAGCGCCTTGCCTGCACGCTCCAGCAGCGACCACGCCTTGTCGGCCGGGCCCAGCGGAATGTCCTGCATGAAGCGGATGGTGCTGATGCGGTTGGCGTAGCTGTTGTACGGCGATACATACGCGCGGCGCACGTCGGCGGGCATCTTCCGCTCCACGCCCAGCCACGATGCGCCGGCGGAGAAGGCATTGAAGGTGCGGATGATCCACTCGCCGATCTTCCAGTGCCGTCCGAGCGCGATCTGCCATGGCATCTTCTTCGCTGCCGGCATCGGGAACGCGGCGGTGTTGAGCACCACCAGCCGCTTGACCTGCGCGTGGTGCGACAGCGCCCAGCCAAAGCCGATCATGCCGCCCCAGTCGTGCACGGCCAGGGTCACCGGGCCGGTGATGCCCAGGTGCCTGAGCAGCGCATCCAGGTCATCCACGCGCGATTGCAGCGTGTACGCATAGCCACGGTCATCGGGCTTGTCCGACAGGCCCATGCCGATGTGGTCGGGCACGATGCAACGGTACTTGTCCGACAGGCCGGCCACCAGCGTGCGCCAGTAATAGCTCCACGACGGATTGCCGTGCACCATCACCACCACCTCACCGTCGCGCGGGCCCTCGTCGAGATAGTTCATCGACAGGCCGGGGCGGACCTCGAAGCGTTGGGGATGGGCGGGGTAACCGGGAAGCTTGGACATCGGGTCGCACCTGTAAAAAGGGCCGGTAGTACCGGCCCCAGGATTCAACGCAGGGGTCTGTTTACCAGACCACTTCGGCCATCGAGCAGTTCAGACCCGAGCCGATGCCCAGAAGCGCGATGCGATCACCCTTCTTCAGCTTGCCCAGCTGCTTGAGCTTGCTCAGCACGATCGGTACCGACGCCGGGCCGATGTTGCCGTGCTCGCCGAAGATGGTCATGACCTTCTTCGGGTCGATGCCGAAGTTCTTGATGAACGCTGCGGTGTGCGGCTGGCTGACCTGGTGGATGACGAACTGGTCCAGTTCTTCCACCGCCCAGCCCAGCGCGATCTTGGCCGCAGTGAAGGTCTTCTGCGCCAGCTTGATGCCTTCGATCAGCAGCAGGCGGGTGTCGGTCACCATGCGGTCCAGGTTGCCCAGGCACAGCTGGTTCCATTCGGTCGCCGAACGGGTGACGCCGCCCTTGTAGCGCGGGGCATCCGGCACCAGTTCCGAGCGCGCCATCACCATCGCGGCAGCGCCCGAACCGGTGGTCAGCGCCGCCAGTTCGTTGCGGAAATCGTCGGCGGTGACGTCCGGCGCGGTCATGCGCTCCAGCGTCTTCTCGTACACCAGGTTGGCGGTTTCGCCATCCACCACCAGCGCATAGTCGATGTCACCGCGCTCGATCATGCGCGCCGCGATGTCCATGCCATTGATGAAAGCCAGGCAGGCATTTGCGACATCGAAGGTCATGCATTCGTCGCTGACACCCAGATTGCCCGAGACGATGGAGGCCGTGGACGGCTCCAGGTAGTCGCGGCTGACCGAGGTATTGACCAGCAGGCCGACCTGGGTGGCTTCGATGCCGGCATCTTCCAGTGCCTTGCGACCGGCCATGGTGGCCGCATCCGAGGCCAGCACGCCGTTGTCCCACAGGCGGCGGGCGTGGATGCCCGCGATATCGCCGAGCACGTCGGTGCGGATGCCCAGCCGGTCCAGCGTCGGCTGCAGGCGTTCGTTGATTTCCTTCGTCGTCAGCGTATGAGGCGCATCGACGTGTGCCAGGCCGGCGATCGAGACATTCTTGAAGAGCATCGAGGTTAGCGCCAAGGCTCAGGCAAAAGGGGGCGCTATTCTATAACCCCCCGGGCCTTCACCGCATCTTTACGAATTCAGGCTTGCCCGTATGGTGAAGGATTCAGCGCGGCGGGCACTGGAAGGCGGCAAAGCGCTGGCTGCCATCGGCCGGCGGTGCGGCGGCCTGTACGGCATTGGCGCCGGCGCTGGGGGCCTCGTTGCGGGCCAGCGTTTCCAGTTCTTCCTGCACGCGCAGCGGGTTGCGGTTGTAGAAGCCGACCTTGCTTTTCACGGTGACCACCACCTCGCCCTTGGTGATGCAGCCGGTCGGCGCCGGGCCGGCCGGCAGCACGCGGACGGTCTTCCCGGCCGGTTCGATCGGCACCCAGGTACAGGCGGTGACGGTGAGCAGCAGGGAGGAAAGCAGCAGAACGCGCATGGGCAGATCCTGGAAGGGTATGAGGGGGATTCTGCCTGAACCGCCTGAATCGAGGGTAGCCGGGAGGCCCCCTGGTAGCGCCGGGCCATGCCCGGCGATCGCGCAGCGCGGTATCCGTGGCCGCCGAAGCGCCGCCGGGCGTGGCCCGGCGCTACCCGGGGAAGCCTGCCCGCTTTGGCGGGCAGGCCTGTCCCTTACTTCTTGACCGGCTTGCCTTCGGCATCCAGCACGGTCACCTCGCCCAGGTTCAGCGCGCGCACGGCCGGCTCGGTCTGCTTGAGGTCGCCCACCACTACCCAGGTCAGCGCCTGCGGCTTGATCTCGGCCGCAGCCTGCTGCACCTGGGCCGGCGTCATCGCCTCGATCTCGGCCTTGCGACGCAGCACATAATCATCCGGCCGCTTGAACTGCACGATGCTGCTGATGGTCGCGGCGACCGCACTGGCGGTCTCATAGGCGCCCGGCAGGCTCAGCGTCTGGATGTTGCGGATGCGGTTGACCTCGGCAGCGGTGGCCGGCTTGCTGCCCGTGCTGAACTCGACGATTTCCTTCTGCATCTCGGCCAGCGCCGGGCCGGTCTTGTCGATCTGCACGGGGGCACTGGCCGCCCACGGCCGCTGTCCGACCGAGTTCGGCGCACTGCTGCGCGCGCCATAGGACCAGTGCTTGTCCTCGCGCAGGTTCATGTTCAGGCGCGAGGTGAAGTCACCGCCGATCACACCGTTGGCGATATCGAAGCGGGTCGAGCTGGCGTCACTGGACGGCGGCACCACCTGGCCGGCGAACAGGTTTGCCTGCACCGCACCCGGCTGATCGATCAGGAACACGCGCGGGCCCTTCGGCAGCGCCACATCGGTGGCCGCCTTCACCTGCGGCGCATCGCCCGTGGCCTTCCAGTCGCCCAGCTGCTTGTCCAGCAGGGGCACGATCTCGGCCAGCGTGGTATCGCCAACCACGATCAGGGTGCCATCCTGCGGGCGCAGCCAGTCGCGGTGGAAGTCGACCAGATCCTCGCGGGTGAGGCTGCTGATGGCCGCTTCATCGCCGCTGCCAGTGAACGGAATGGCGTACGGATGGCCTTTGCCGTACAGCAGCGGCGGCAGCACGCGCATGGCCACCGCGTTCGGGTTGACCTTCTCCTGCTGGATGCCGGCGATCCAGGTGGCCTTGACCCGGTCGATCTCGGCCTGTTCGAAGCGCGGCTCGCGCAGCAGATCGCGGTACAGGGCCAGCGATGGCACCAGGTTCTCCTTCAGTGCCGACAGGTCCACGGTCACCGAATCCAGGCCGGCACCGGCGTCCAGGCTGGCACCCAGCGCATCGGCGGCATCGGCGAAGGCCAGCGAGCCGAGCTTGCCGGCGCCTTCGGTCATCAGGTTCATGGTGAAGTTGGCGGTGCCCGGCTTGCGGCCCTGGTCGGCAGTGAATCCACCCGGGAACTGGTAGCTGAACTGCACCACCGGAATCTCGTGGCGCTCGGCCAGCACCACCTGGGTGCCGTTCTTCAGCGTGGCGCGCTGCAGGGCGGGGAACTTCAGCTGCGGGAATTCACGGGTCTGCGGCACGCCGGCCTTGCGGTCCACCTGCTCCGGCAGAGTGCTGTACTTCGGGTCCACCGCCGGCACGTTGAACGGCTTCGGCGCCTGTGAGGGATCTTCCTTCAGCGCCACGCGCTCGCCCGGTTCGACCACCAGCGTGTGGCTGCCGACGTCCAGCCACTGTGCGCCCAGGCGCTTCAGGTCGGCCGCGGTCGCCTTGTCGATGTTGGCCAGCGACGTGCGGAAGCAGCCCGGGTCGCCGGTGTAGACCGCGCATTCGGCCAGTGCGTCGGCCTTGCCACCGAAACCACCGATGCGCTCGATGCCGCGGATGAACGCTGCGCGCGAGCCGGTCTTGGCACGCGCCAGCTCGTCGGCCGTGGGGCCCTCCTTGATCAACCGGTCCAGTTCTTCGTCGATGATCTTCTCGACCTTGGCCGGATCCTGGCCCTGCTTCACCGTGGCCATGACGATGAAGTTGGAACCCAGCTGCGAGGCGTAGGCGCCGGCGCTGATGTTGTCCACCAGCTTGTCCTGGTGCTGCAGTCGCTGGCTCAGGCGCGAGGACTTGGCGCCGCCGAGCACATAGGCCAGCAGCT
Source organism: Stenotrophomonas sp. 2201_Sma (assembly GCF_056486685.1). Lineage (NCBI taxonomy): Bacteria > Pseudomonadati > Pseudomonadota > Gammaproteobacteria > Lysobacterales > Lysobacteraceae > Stenotrophomonas > Stenotrophomonas sp. 2201_Sma. Next base: position 253,786 of record NZ_CM151329.1, on the reverse strand, counting down.
GCAGCTGGTCGACGTCGGTGGTGCCGACCTGCGGCACGTTCCAGGCGCGGTAGATGCGCGACTGCGGCACCTTGTCGGTCATCGTCTCGCGGGTGTCGGCCGGGCGCTTGGCCACGTCGACCTTCGGCTGCGCCATGCTCGGACCAGCCGGGATGCTGCCGAAGTAGCGCGCCACCTTCTCCTTGGCCGTGGCCACGTCGATATCGCCCGCCAGCACCAGCACCGCGTTGTTCGGGCCATACCAGGTGCGGAACCAGGTCTTGACGTCATCCAGCGAGGCCGCGTTGAGGTCGTTCATCGAGCCGATCACGCTGTGGTGATACGGGTGGCCGGCCGGGTACATCGCGCGGTTGAGCTTCTCCCAGGCCTGGCCGTAGGGCTGGTTCTCGCCCTGGCGCTTCTCGTTCTGCACCACGCCGCGCTGCTCGTCCAGCGCCGCCTGGTCGATCGCACCGAGCAGATGGCCCATGCGGTCCGACTCCATCCACAACGCCATGTCCAGCGCGGTGGTCGGCACGTTCTCGAAGTAATTGGTGCGATCGGTATTGGTGGTGCCGTTCTGGCCGGTGGCACCCACCTGCTTGAACGGTTCGAAATACTCGCCGTCGTGGTTTTCGCTGCTCTGGAACATCAGGTGTTCGAACAGGTGGGCGAAACCGGTGCGGCCCGCAGGCTCGTCCTTGCTGCCGACGTGATACCAGATGTTCACCGCCACGATCGGCGCCTTGCGGTCGGTATGCACGATCACGCGCAGCCCGTTGGGCAGGGTGAACTGCTCGAACGGAATATCGACCTTGGCCGGCGTGACCGTCTTGGCCGCCAGTGCAGGAGTGGGCGCGAGCGTGCCCAGGGCAGTGCTGAGGGCAACAGCGAGCAGTGCAGCACGCGGGCGCAGGGCGAGAGACATTTCCGGATCCTTGGTCACGTTGGTGAAGCCCGATCCTAGCGTGCCCATCCGGTGCCCGGAATCCGCCAGCAGTCACTGGGGGTGTTTGCCCTCGCAGCCGTTCAGGGCCTTGTCGGCCGCCCCCGACAGCAGTCACGCCTCCCCCGCCCCCGCGTCCGGACAGTGTCCGCGCCCCCTCGGATGGACAGGTGTCCGCCCCGCGGACACTTTCAGGCGGAATAAAAACCCTTTCAAATCAATGATTAAAAGTTGGCACGGGGTTTGCTTGGTACTTCCTGCGCCAAGAAGGGCTTCAGACAAAAGCTGACTGAAGACTGAACAAATGCAAGAAATCGAAAATTTTCCTTGCATCCCCCGAATTGGTGTTCTACCTTACTACCACACCACCGCTCAACAACACTAAACAGGCCCCGTCATGAACGCCAAGACCATTGCCATCGCCATCGCCCTGATCGCCGGCACCGCGGTTGTTTCGTCGGTGCAGGCCTCCGAATCCATCAAGACCTTGGACACCGTGCAGGTTCGTCCTGCCGCCGACCAGCTGGCCCAGCAGGCCTGGGAGCGCGCCAGCAGCATCCCGACCCTGGCCACGGTGGAAGTGCGGCCGAGCGCCGAGCAGCTGGCCGAACGCGACGGCTTCACCGTTGCCCCGGTCGCCGCCGCCCTGCCGATCACCACCCTGGCCGCGGTGGAAGTGCGCCCGAGCCTGGAACAGCGCGTCGCCCTGGCCGCCGAACTGGAAGCCCAGCGCTACGCCGCCACCCTGGCCGCCGCCGCCACCAGCGTCGCCAACCAGGTGATCGTCAACCTGCCGACCCTGCAGGTGCGTCCGAGCGCGGCCGACCTGCAGGCCCTGGCCACCGAAACCGCCCAGGTCCTGCTGCGCCCGTAAGCGGTGCCCGCCCTGCCCTGGCAGGGCGTGCGCCGTACGGGCCGCCGTCGCAGGTACACTGCGCCGATGAATGCCGCACCCCAGTTCCACGTGATCCTGTTCCAACCGGAAATCCCGCCCAACACGGGCAATGTGATCCGGCTCTGCGCCAACACCGGCGCGCAGCTGCACCTGGTCGAGCCACTGGGCTTCGCACTGGAAGACAAGCAGCTCAAGCGCGCCGGCCTGGATTACCACGAGTACTCGCGCCTGCAGGTGCATCCTGATCTGGACACCGCGCTGGCGCGGATTGCACCGAAGCGGTTGTTCGCACTCAGTACCCGCGCCAGCGTGCGCTACGACAGCGTGGCCTTTGAAGAGGGCGATGCCTTCCTGTTCGGCCCGGAAAGCCGTGGCCTGCCGCAGGACGTGCTCGATGCACTGCCGGATGGCCGCCGCCTGCGCCTGCCGATGCGGCCGGACAACCGCAGCCTCAATCTTTCCAACACCGTTGCCGTGGTGATGTATGAAGCCTGGCGGCAGCACGGGTTTGCCGGCGGCGCGTGAGAGGAAGCAGCCGAGCATGGGCTCGGCTCTACACGTACGTGTGACCTGCTTATGGTGGGTGCGGACCTTGGTCCGCACCGATGCCCGGATGCGCGCCGAAGAAATGTGCCGACCAAGGTTGGCACCCACCGGAACCCGCTGTCAGAACGCGTTGATGCCGGTCAGTTCGCGGCCGATCACCAGCTGATGCACGGTCTCGGTGCCTTCATAGGTGATCACCGATTCCAGGTTCAGCGCGTGCCGGATCGCCACGTGTTCGGTGGTGATGCCGGCGCCGCCGAGCAGGTCACGGCATTCGCGGGCGATGTCGATGGCCATGCGGCAGTTGTTCCACTTGGCCAGGCTGACCTGCTGCGGCTGCAGCTTTCCGGCCTCCTTCAGACGGCCCAGCTGCAGCACCAGCAACTGCGCGGTGGTGATGCGTCGCGCCATCTCGGCCAGCTTGATCTGCGCGCTCTGGGTGGCGGCCAGCGGGCGGCCGAACAGCACGCGCTCCTTGGCGTAGCCCAGCGCTTCATCCAGGCAGGCGATGGCCGCGCCGATCGGGCCCCAGCTGATCCCGTAACGCGCCTGGGTCAGGCACCCGAGCGGCCCCTTCAGGCCCTTCACGTTCGGCAGGCGGTGGCTGTCGGGCACGCGCACATCGTCGAAGAACAGCGCGCCGGTCAACGAGGCGCGCAGGCTCATCTTGTGCTTGATTTCCTGCGTGGTGAAACCGGCCATGCCCTTCTCCAGCACGAAGCCCTGGATGCCGTCCTCGGTCTGTGCCCAGACGATGGCCAGGTCGGCCACCGGGCCGCTGGTGATCCACATCTTGCTGCCGCTGATGCGCCAGTCGCTGCCGTCGCGTACCGCTCGGGTCTTCATGCTGGCCGGGTCGGACCCACCGTGCGCCTCGGTCAGGCCGAAGCAGCCGATCAGTTCGCCGCGTGCCATCGCCGGCAACCACTGCTGGCGCTGTTCCTCGCTGCCGTACGCGTAGATGGGATACATGCACAGCGAGCTCTGCACCGAAACGAAGCTGCGCAGGCCCGAATCGCCGCGCTCCAGCTCCTGGCAGATCAGGCCATAGCTGACCGCGCCGAGGCCACCGCCACCGTATTCGGCCGGCAGTGTCGCGCCCAGCAGGCCCAGCGATGCGATCTCCGGTACCAGTTCGGCCGGGAAGCGCGCCTGGTCGAAGGCATCGCCGATGATCGGCAGCACGCGCTCGTTGGTGAAACGGGCCACGCTGTCCTGTACTGCGCGCTCTTCCTCGCTGAGCAGGGAACGGACATCGAACAGGTCGTACGGATCCAGGGCCATGGCACTCACACGCAGTCGGGACCGGGCCATTGTCGGTCATCCGGGAAGCGCGTGCCGACCCAGGTCGGCACCCACCCGGCTGCGGGCGTACGCTGCACTGCAGCAATCACGACGTGAACATCGGCGATCTAGCTCGATCACGCCCGTCCCGGTACCCTGACACATTCAAACAACCGTTTCGCCGTGGCTGCACGCGCGATTTCCAGGCAACCGCCGGTGGCCCTGCTACCGGCACTACCCACGAGTCATGCAATCGATGAGCGCTGAAGCCAACGCCCTGCCCCCGCGTGAAGTAATGGAGTTCGACGTGGTGATCGTCGGTGCCGGCCCGGCCGGCCTGGCCACCGCGATCCGACTGCGCCAGCGTGCGATCGAAGCCGGCCGCGAACTGTCGGTGTGCGTGCTGGAGAAGGGCTCCGAGCCCGGTGCACATGTTCTGTCCGGCGCGGTGATGGACCCGCGCGCCCTGACCGAACTGTTCCCGGACTGGGCCGAACGCGGCGCACCGCTGAAGCAGAAGGTCACCCGCGACGAGTTCCTGTTCCTCAGCGAGACCGGGTCGCGCAGCACGCCCAATGCGCTGCTGCCGGAGTGCTTCCACAACGAAGGCAACTACATCATCAGCCTGGGCGAAGTGACCCGCTGGCTGGCGCAGCAGGCCGAGGCGCTGGAAGTGGCGATCTTCCCCGGCTTCGCCGCCGCCGAGGTGCTGTACGGCGACAACGGCGAAGTGATCGGCGTGGCCACCGGCGACATGGGCATCGAGAAGGACGGCAGCATCGGCCCGGCCTTCGAGCGCGGCATGGCGCTGCATGCGAAGTACACGGTCTTCGCCGAAGGCGCGCGCGGCCACCTCGGCCGCCAGCTGATCGCCCGCTACAAGCTGGACGAAGGCAAGGACCCGCAGGCCTACGGCATCGGCATCAAGGAACTGTGGCAGATCGACCCGGCCAGGCATGAGCCGGGCCTGGTGGTGCACGCCGCCGGCTGGCCGCTGGACAGCGACACCTACGGCGGCGCGTTCCTCTACCACGCCGACGGCGGCAAGGTCGCCATCGGCTACGTGGTCGGCCTGGACTACAAGAACCCGTGGCTGAGCCCGTTCGAGGAATTCCAGCGATTCAAGACCCATCCGCAGATCCGCAAGCACCTGGAAGGCGGTACCCGCATCGGCTACGGCGCGCGTGCGATCACCGCCGGCGGCCTGCTGTCGCTGCCGAAGACGGTGTTCCCCGGTGGCGCGCTGGTCGGTTGCGAGGCCGGTTATCTCAACGCCAGCCGCATCAAGGGCAGCCATGCCGCGATCAAGACCGGCATGCTGTGCGCCGACGCCGCGTTCGACGCGCTGGCCGCCGATCGCCAGCACGATGAACTGAGCGCCTATCCGCAGGCCTTCGAAGCCAGCTGGCTGTTCACCGAACTGCAGCAGGCCAAGAACTTCAAGCAGTGGTTCAAGAAGGGCCAGACCGTGGCCACGCTGATGACCGGTGTGGAGCAGTGGCTGCTGCCCAAGCTGGGCGTGCGCAACCCGCCGTGGACGCTGCACCGTACGCAGCCGGACCACGCCTGCCTGGAGCCGGCGGCCCAGCACACCCGCATCAGCTACCCGAAGCCGGACGGGGTGCTGACCTTCGACCGTCTCAGTTCGGTGTTCCTGAGCAGCACCAACCACGACGAGAACCAGCCCAGCCACCTGACCCTTAAAGATCCGAGCATTCCGGTGAAGGTGAACCTGGCCGAGTACGCCGGCCCGGAAGCGCGCTACTGCCCGGCCGGCGTGTACGAGTTCGTTGGCGAAGCCGACAACGCACGCCTGCAGATCAACGCGCAGAACTGCGTGCACTGCAAGACCTGCGACATCAAGGATCCCACCCAGAACATCGTCTGGGTGACCCCGCAGGGCGGCGGCGGCCCGAACTACTCGGGCATGTGACCGCAGGGGGCTGCGACCGCGTGTCGCAGCCCGGCCCGCGGCGGCCACGGCTATCCTCTCCGCCCATGCGTGCCTTCCGTCTGCTCCCTGCCCTCGTCCTGCTGCTGGCGTGCAGCGGATGCCAGCGCACGGCCACGCCACCGGCCACGCCTGAGCAGGCGCGACAACAGGCGATGCAGCGCGCATTCGAACTGTGTGCGGGCTGCCACACGGTGCAGGCCGGTGGCATCCACCGGTTCGGCCCCAACCTGCACGGTGTGATCGGACGCCGCGCTGGCAGCCTGCCCGACTATGGCTATTCGCAGGGCATGCGCCGAGCCGATATCGTCTGGACCGCGCAGACCCTGGATGCCTTCCTGCAGTCACCAACGCAGCAGGTGCCCGGCACGCGCATGTACAACGCGTTTCCCAGCGCCGAACGACGTGCGCTGGTGATCGCTTACCTGCAGCAGCAGTCCGCTCAGTGAGACAGCCCCTGCAGCTGCTGCTGCAGGCGTGACAGGAACGCCTGGACTTCGGCGAACAACGGCGCGCTGTCCACTTCTCCGGCGTCTTCCAGGCGTTCGACCAGGGCATTGGCCTGCGTTGCCAGCGCATGCGCACCCACCGCCCCGAGCCCCCCGGCCTGGCGATGCAGGTGCAGGGCGGCGGCCTCGCGGTCGCCGGCCTGCACCGCACGCTGCACGGCCGCGATATCCACCTCGCTGGCCTGCAGCAGGGTGGCGGCCAGCTGCACGGCGACCGCATGCGAACCGAAGCGCCGCTGCAGGCCCGCCAGGTCCAGCGATGCGTCGCCCTCCACCGCTGCGGACGACTCGGCGGTCGCCTCCGGTGCCACGGACGCCTGCGGCAGCCATCGCATCAACGCCGCGCGCAGCGTAGCCAGCGACAACGGCTTGGCCAGCACCTCATCCATGCCGGCCTCGCGGCAACGTCGCGCGTCGTCGTCCAGCACGCTGGCCGTCAATGCCAGTACCGGCATGCGCGCCTGGCCCTGGCGGCCTTCGCGCTCGCGCAGCAGGCGGGTGAACGCAAAGCCATCGAGAACCGGCATGCGGCAATCGGTGATCACCAGGTCGAAGCGTTCCGACGCCAACCGGTCCAGCGCCTGCTGGCCATCACTCACCAGCACGTGCGGAAGGCCCAGCTGCTGCAGCCGCCAGGCCATCATCGCCTGGTTGGTCGGATGATCCTCGATCACCAGCACGCGGCTCTGGCGCAGCGCGGTCGGCAGCAGCGCCGCCTGCTCGTGCTCGCTCGCCAGCACGGCGACGTCCTCGATGCCGGCTTCCACCAGCGACAGACGGACCTCCGCGCGGGTGCCCTCGCCGAGCGTGCTCTGCAGCGTCAACGTGCCGTCCATCATCTGCACCAGCCGCTGGCAGATGCTCAGGCCCAGGCCGGTTCCGCCATGGTCGCGCTGGATGTATGCACCGGCCTGGGTGAACGGCGCGAAGAGGTGCTGCAGCTGTTCCGGCGCGATGCCCATGCCGGTATCGATGACGCTCAGGCACAACGGCTGACTGCCATCGGCGGTGGTCGGCCCGAGCACCTCCAGCCGCAGCCACACATCGCCCTGCGCGGTGAACTTGATGGCATTGCTGAGCAGGTTGAAGACGATCTGCCGCAGGCGCACGCCATCCACTTCATGCGCCGCAGCCAGCTGCGGATCGATCTGCACGTGCAGGGCCAGGCCACGCGCGCTGGCCTGCGCCGACATCAGCCGGCACACGCCTTCCAGCAGCGTCCGCAGTGACAATGGCACCGGTTCCAGGCGCAGCGCGCCGGCTTCGATGCGCGAGTAGTCGAGGATGTCATCGAGGATCTGCCGCAGCATCTGCGCAGAATCCTCGATCACGGCAAGGATGCGCTGCTGTTCTGCATCCAGCGGCGAGTGCGCCAGCACTTCCAGCATGCCCAGTACACCGCTCATCGGCGTGCGGATCTCATGACTCATCGTGGCCAGGAAGCGTGATTTGGCCTCGGCCGCCTGTTCCGCCTCGATCTTGGCCGCCGCCAGCGCATCGGCCTGTACGCGTGCCTGGGTCACGTCCACCCAGTAGCCGCTCCAGGTGACGGCGCCGGCCTCGGTGGCGTAAGGGTGAGCCTGGCTGCGTACCCAGCGCGCGGGCGTGCCGTCATCACCCGGCAGCAGGCGGAACTCGAAGGCAAGCGGCGCGAACTGGCGGGCCGCCTGGTCGATGGCCTGCAGCACGGCCTGGCGGTCGGTGTCCTCGATCCGCGCCAGCAGCGCCTGCGCATCCTGCTCGGCACGCTGCCGCGGAATGCCGAACAGTGCCTGCAGGTCGCCGGCGATGAAGGGGAAGGCCAGGCTGCCGTCCGCGTCGCGACGTGCCTGGTAGACCACCGCAGGCAGATTGTCGGTGACCTCGGCCAGGCGCTGCTCCAGATGGCGGCGACCGGCCACCTCCCGGCGCAGCCGCCAGTGACCGACGCCATGCACCACCGCCCCGGTCAGCAGTACCAGCAGCAGCGGAAGCCCCCAATGCAGCACGGCGTCCCAGTCCACGCCACTGCGATATTCCACGGCCAGCCAGTCGCCCCGCAGCGCCTCATGCTCCCGCGGTGACATCTGCAGCAGCAGGCGGTCGAAGGTGGTCGCCAGGGCGGCATGGCGACGGTCGACAGCCAGCGCCAGCTGGTCGCCGAATCCGGCCGGCGCAAGGATCTGCAGACGGCCCGGGAAGCGGTTGCGCAACAGGTGATCGACCAGGACCAGGTTGCCCACGTAGGCATCGGCCTCGCCATTGGCCAATCGCTGCAACGCCTGCTCGCCACTGCGCGCGGGAATGATCTTTGCCCGTGGCGCCTGCTGCAGCACGTAGCCGCGCAGGCGTTCCGGGTCGGACAGCAGCACGCGCTTGCCCTGCAGATCGGCCAGCCCCAGGATCGCCGGGCTGTCGCGCGTGCCGACGATCACGCTCGGCACGCTGATGAAGGGCTGGCTGAACACCCAGTCCGGCCCCAGGTAGCGCGAATCGGTGGGAATGCCCATCACCGCCTGCACCTCACCCTGCAGCGCCTTCTCGCGCACCTCGAACCAGTCGTGGCTGGTTTCCACCTTCAGGTTGGCGCCGACCTGGATCAGCCGCCGCAGGTACTCGCTGGTCAGGCCGCTGGGCTGGCCGTCGTCGTCGGTGAACGAAAGCGGCGCGGCATTGGGCGCAAAGGTGATCTTCAACGGCTGCTGCAGCACGCGCTTTTCGGCCTGGCTCAGGGCCAGCTGCGCCGACGCGGACCATTCCGGAGGCCGCAGCCAGCGCTGGGCCAGCGCGTCCCGCTGCGCCTGGCTGGTGGCAGCCAGCGCCAGGTCCAGGGCCTCGGCCAGCGGCTGCTTGCCGTTGGGGACACCGAAGTGCAGCCGTTCGGGAGGCAGATCGCTGGGCCGCAGCAGGGCCACCCCCTTCAGCTGATGGCGCCCGATCAGTTCGTTGGCGACGTAGGCGTTGCCGATGTAGACGTCGGCCTTGTCGTCTCTGACCATCTGCAATGCGGTCAACGTGTCACTTACGACAAGCTGTCGAGCGCGCGGAAATCGTGCACGCACCTGCGGTGCGGTCAGGAAATCCTGCTCGATCACGACGCGCAGGCCGTCCAGGTCCGGCATCTCCGAAGCGCGCAGGTCTCCGGGCCGTCCAACCACGGCCAGCGGGGCCTCCGCATAGGCCGAGGTATAGACCATGCAACGGGTGCGGTCCGCACTGAGCCCGATGTTCATGACCACATCGACCTCGCCCCGGCACGCCGCATCGAGTACCGTCGTCCAGTCGGTATAGCGACGCGCCTCGATGTTCACGCCCAGACGACGGGCCAAAAGCGACAAGTAGTCCGGCCCCAGGCCGACCTGCTTGTCTTCGTGGATCGACTCGAAAGGGGGCCAACCGCTGTCATACTGCCCGACGACGATGCGAGGGTGCGCGGTCAGGTATTCGCGCTGCAGGGGACTCAACGGCAATGGGCCGGGCGCGAGTTGCGCCCAGGCGACGGCAGGACCCAACATGGCCAGCAGCAGGACCCGCCCGCGAACAGCCCAGCTACGCATCGGCGTTGATCTCCTAGAATCCTGCCAGGAGCCGCGATGGTCGCGGTCCGGCGTGCCCGGTGGTCATACTAGAGCATGAGCTTGCGCATCATCATCGCAGACGACCACCCCGTGGTCCGTATCGGAACCCGCGCCGTCATCGAGTCCAGCGGCGTTGGCCAGGTCGTCGGTGAAGCCGACAGCGCCCAGGCGCTGATGGCGCTGCTGACCAGCCAGCCATGCGACCTGCTGGTCACCGACTATTCGATGCCCGGCAGTCCCCAGGCCGATGGCTTCGCCATGATCGGCATGATCCGGCGCCGCCATCCCGACCTCAAGGTGCTGATGCTCAGCGTTTCCAGCAACCTGGCGATCCTGCGCATGGTGCTCGACAGCGGCGTGCTCGGCCTGGTCGACAAGAGTTCGTCGATGGACGAGCTGCCGCAGGCGATCCAGGCGGTGAACCGCGGCCAGCTGTATATCAGCCGCAGCCTGCGCGAGCGGGTCGAGGCCGCCGGCAGCTGGCGCATGCGCGAAGGCGACGGCAAACCGCTGTCGCCGCGCGAACTGGAGGTGCTGCGGTTGCTCGGCACCGGCATGACGGTGAAGGAGATCTCGGTGCAGCTGCACAAGAGCGTCAGCACCATCAGCCGGCAGAAGGGCGATGCGATGCTGAAGCTGGGCCTGAAAGGCGATGCGGAGCTGTTCGACTATCTGCGTGACGGCAAAATCTGAATCCTGTCCATCCGGCCATTGAACTTTCAGGCAGGCTTCATGCCGCCTGACGCTAGATGAATACGCACGCCGCCCAGTGGCCCACGCAATGTTCCGGCAATCTCCGGGCGCCAGCGTGGTCACTACGGCAGCCAGGGCGCCCGCGCCCTCCCTGCCCACCGTGGCATGCCCCTACAGGAGAACCGAACATGCTCAGTACTTCCGCTCTCAGCTTCCGTGGCGTGGCGTGGCGATGGCCCTGGCCCTGCTGGCCGGTGTCGCCGTGGTCAGCGACGCCAGCGCCATGTCGAGGAAGGACAAGCGCACCGTCGTCGGTGCGGTGGTGGGCGGCGTCGCCGGCCACCTGATTTCCAATGGCGATCCGGCCGCCACCGTCGGCGGTGCCGTGGCCGGCGGCGCGATCGGCAACCTGACCACCCCGGACCGCCACGACCGCCGTTATGACCGCCGCTACCATCGCGGCTACGACCGGGGCTATGGCTATCGGGACCGCGGTCATGACCGCCGCTGGCGCGACAGCGACCGCCGCTACTACCACGACCGCGGTCGCCACCGCGGCTGGTAACCCTCGCCGGCACTGCCCGGCATCACCGGCAACGGGCGGGTCGATGACCCGCCCGTTTGCGTCCGGGCCGTCCATGGCGTTGAATGCGCAGCCCTGGATGACTCCTTTGCCCCCGGCCCCCGCATGACCTCCACCGCCCACCGCGTGCAGGGCCTCAACAACGATGAGGTCGCTGCCGACTGGCCCGCGATCGATGCAGCCGAGGTTGCCTGGCTGGCCCGCCGTTATCCGGTGCTGGACGCGGACAGCGCCCTGCATTGGCACAGCCCCCGGCCGTTGTCGGCCGCCGCGCTGGTCGAGGGTTCCCGCGGCCGGGTGTTCATCAAGCGCCACCACCGCAGCGTGCGCAGTGCCGCCTGCCTGCAGGAAGAACACCGCTTCATCGCCCATCTGGACGCTGCCGGCGTGCCGGTGGTGAAGGTTCTGCCCACCGCCGGAGGCGACAGCGCCATCGAGCATGGGCCTTGGACCTATGAACTGCATTCACCGGGGGTGGGTGACGATCTGTACCGCGACGCCGCCTCCTGGACGCTGCTGACGGACATCGCACGGGCGCGTTCTGCCGGACGCATGCTGGCCCGGCTGCATCAGGCCGCCGCCAGCTACCAGGTCCCACAGCGCAGCACGCATGTCCTGGTGGCACGCGACGAGCTGATCCGCGCCGCCGCCCCCATCAGCGCGCTGGAAGCGGGTCTTCCCGACCGCCCGGGACTGGCGCGCTACCTGGCGCGGATTCCGTGGCAGGCGCAGCTGCGCCGCGACGTCCTGCCCTGGCATGCCGGCCTGGCCGCGCGCCTGTCCGCCGAGCCGCCGCTGTGGGCGCACAACGACTGGCATGTCTCCAACCTGCTGTGGCGCGGCGACGACGTCAGCACCGTGCTGGATTTCGGCCTCGCCTCACCCACCAGCGCGCTGTTCGACCTGGCCACCGCGATCGAGCGCAATGCCGTGGCCTGGCTGGAGCTGGAGCGGGGCCATGAGGCGGTGCGCATCGACATCGCGCTGGCGCTGCTCGACGGCTACCGCGAAGTGCTGCCGTTGTCGGCCACCCGCCTGCACCTGCTGGCGGACCTGCTGCCGATGGTCCACTTCGACTTCGCACTGTCCGAAGTGGAGTACTTCGAAGGCATCACCGGCTCGACGGCGAACGCCGATGTCGCCTGGTATCCCTTCATGCTGGGCCATGCCGCGTGGTTCGCCAGCGCACCCGGCCAGGCCCTGCTGCAGGCGCTGCATGCCGCCGCCTGAAGGGCATCGGCTCGCAAATCCCTGCCATCTGTAGTGAAATAGCGGCCTGAAGCGGGGGTGCCTGGATCTGCAGGCTGAGAGAGTCCCTTGGAACCTGATCCGGTTTGCACCGGCGTAGGGAGCTTTGAGCCGCAGCCACACCCCCGTTCCGGGCCGGTGCACCTGCGCGCCGTCGCTTCGTCTCCCCTGTTGTCCGAAGACGAATCGAATGAACCGCTGCCTGCGTCCCACCCTGCTCGCTCTCGCCCTCTGTGCCGCGCTGCCGCTGCATGCCAGCGAGGCTGGAGCCTCCCCCGACGTGACAGCCGACAGCGGCGAACGTTCGCCCACCGAGCTGGCAGCGGTCCGCGTGCAGGCCGGCAGGCCGGCGGCCGACAGCGCGCGGGTCAGTGCATTCGGCGCCGGCTCCTGGAAGGACACCCCGGCCTCGGTGAACGTGCTCGAACGCGACTACCTCGACCGTCGACAGGTGCGCTCGTTGTCCGAACTGGCAAGCAATGACGCCTCGCTCGGTGATGCCTACGCGCCGGTGGGCTACTACCAGAACGTCGCCATCCGCGGCTTCGCGCTCGATGCCGCCACCGGCTACCGCTTCAACGGCCTGGCCATCGCCGGCGAGCAGCGGCTGGCGCTGGAGAACGTGCAGGCGGTGGAGATCCTGAAGGGTGAAGCCGGCCTCGCCGCGGGCGTGATGGCGCCCGGCGGCATCATCAACTACATCGGCAAGCGCCCGGCGGAAGTGCGCGCGGCTACCCTCGGCACCGATTCGGAAGGCTCGCGCTATGCCGCCGTCGATGTCGGCCACTGGATCACGCCGCGTTTCGGCATCCGCCTCAATGCCGCCTGGGAGGGCAGCGAGTCCTACGTCGAGCACGCCGACGGCCGCCGCAACTTCTATTCGCTTGCAGCGGACTGGCTGATCGGTGAGCGCGGCAAGCTGGAAGTGGACGCCAACTACCAGACCAGTTCGCAGCGCTCGGTGTCCGGTTACCAGCTGCTGGGCGCACGGGAGCTGCCTCGTGGCGTCGACCGCGAGCACCTGCTGGGCTATCAGCCGTGGCAGCGCCCGGTGGAGATCGCCAGCACCAACATCACCGCCGTACACACCTACGACTTCAACGAGCGCTGGCAGTCGCGGCTGTCGGTGGGCCACAGCCGCTCGGTGATCGACGACAACGTCGCCTTCGCCTATGGCTGCTACTACGCCGACGCATGCGCTGACGGCAGCGTGCCCGGCAACTACTTCGCCCCCAACGGCGACTACGACATCTACGACTACCGCAGTCCGGACGATACCCGCCGCAACCAGCAGGCGCGCGCCGAGCTGCGTGGCCGCTTCGACACCGGCAGCGTCGGCCACCAGCTGACGGTCGGCGCCGACACGTTCCGCCGCACGGTGGACAGGCGACCGAGCGTCAACGAGTACGTAGGCAGCAGCAACATCCACGACACGCAGGTGCCGGTGTACGAGCCCTCGCCGCTGATGCCCGGCCCGTCCGCACGGCGTCTGGACAGCCGCCAGACCGCCGTGTTCGCGCTGGACCGCATGCAGTTCGGCGATGACTGGCAATGGCTGGCCGGTGGCCGCTTCGTCCGCCTGGACGAGCGCGCCTACGACAAGCGCGGCACGCCGCAGCGGCACAGCCGGCTGTCGCGCTTCCTGCCGCAGACCGCGCTGGTATGGAAGGCCACCGACCAGCTCAACGCGTACGCCAGTTATGTGCGCGGCATTGCGCTGGGCCAGGAGGCACCGTTCTGGACCTCCAACGCCGATGCCTTCCTGCCGGCGGTGCAGTCACGGCAGCTGGAAGCCGGCGTCAAGTACGTGCCAGCTGCCTCGCTCACCCTGGGCGCCGCGCTGTTCCGCATCTCGCAGCCCTACCAGTACGCCATGCCGGATGACAGCGATGCCGGTTACACCTTCGTCGAGCGCGGCACGCAGACCCATACCGGCCTGGAGCTGACCGCCAACGGCCAGCTGACCGATGCGCTGCAGATCGTCGCCAGCGCCAGCGTGCTGCAGGCGCGTGCACGCGATACCGGCACGCCGGGCCAGGAAGGCCATCAGCTGGTGAACGTGCCGAAGGTGCGTACCAGTGTGCATCTGGCCTACGCACTGCCGTTCGTGCAGGGCCTGGATGTCACCGGTGGCTGGCGCTATGCCGCCGCCAATGTGGCCCGTGCCGACGGCGGCGTGCGTGCGCCGGACTATTCGGTGTTCGATGCCGGCCTGCGCTTCCGCCACCGCGTGCATGAGCGCGCCGTGACCTGGAACCTGTCGGTGGACAACGTGTTCAACCGCTTCTACTGGCGCGACACCGGCAGCAGCGGCGGTGACTACTACCTGTTCCCCGGCGCACCGCGACAGGCACGCCTGTCGGTGACGTTCGCGCTGTGAGCGGCGCCGTGCTCGAGTGGACCGCCGCGCTGTGCAGCGTGCTGGGCGTATGGCTGATGGCGCGCCGGCGGCTGGCAGCATGGCCGGTCGGCCTGCTGTCGGTGGCGCTGTACGGCCTGGTGTTCGCCGAGGCCAGGCTGTACTCCGACACGCTGCTGCAGGTCGCCTTCGCCGGCTTCCTGGTCTATGGCTGGATCAACTGGCGCCAGCACGCCGCCGACGAGGGCAGCATCCGCATCGTGCCCCTGGCACGCGGAAAACTGCTGCGTGACCTGATCATCGGCCTGTGCGGTGGCGTGGCGCTGGGCACGGTCATGCACACCTTCACCGATGCCGCGCTGCCATGGCTGGACGCGATGCTGACCGCCCTGAGCCTGGTCGGCCAGTGGTGGCAGGCGCGCCGCCATGTGGCGTGCTGGTGGGTGTGGATCGGGGTGGACGTGGTCTATGTGGGCGCGTACCTGTTCAAGTCGCTGCACGTCACGGCCGCGCTGTATGTGTTCTTCCTGGGGCTGGCAGTATTCGGCCTGCGCGCCTGGAGTGCGGCGGCGCGGGAGCGTCCATCCGTTGCAGAGAGCATCTCGCCCGGCTGACGCAATGCCCCAGCTGCCGCCCCAGCATGAGAGAGAGGTCGCTGGAAGACAGGCGCCTTCAACGCAAGAATGTCCATTACGCCACTGATTTGACACTCAACTAGGATTGTCGAACAGCGCCGTCAGGCTGTATCCATCCTCTTGCAGCTTCCGGGCGAGGCCAGTTGCGTCAACGAGATCACGAGCCGGGAGGGTTGAGAACACCGTGTTGTTCGTTTCGAAGGCGCGGTGAAGGGTTTCAAGCCACGTCGATTCGACCATGCCGTAGGGATCCGCGACACCCGAGCTGCGAGCCATTGCTTCGTTGGTCAGCCTGGCCCAGCAGGAGTCGATTGGGACGTAGCGACGTTCAACGTCACGATACCGCTGCATGTCACCGACTGACCACGCTTCAGCGGCAGCCGGGGAGAACAGCAGATTGGCCTCCAGGGAGTCCAGTGTCTTCTCCATACAGGCCACATCTGAATCCAATGGAACATCGAACTGCTTGACTGCTTTACGCAGCCCATCGGTCGGCAGTCTGTACCGGGCATCCAGACGCTGCAGCCCCGCGTCCCTGGTCTCTTTTGCGATAACAGCGCCTGTCGAGGGGATATCAGTCATTCCATTGCGCTTTAATGCAGCGGTGTACAGCGAGTAGGCTGCATACATGGGTCGCTTTCTTTCCACTCCATCATCTCGTCCAATGTACGTGGCTTTCAGCGCCAGCCATCTCTCAT
This sequence comes from Stenotrophomonas sp. 2201_Sma, assembly GCF_056486685.1. Taxonomy (NCBI): domain Bacteria; kingdom Pseudomonadati; phylum Pseudomonadota; class Gammaproteobacteria; order Lysobacterales; family Lysobacteraceae; genus Stenotrophomonas; species Stenotrophomonas sp. 2201_Sma. Next base: position 237,903 of record NZ_CM151329.1, on the reverse strand, counting down.
AGGATTGATGCGGAAGTACATCCGCGAGCCTGCGCCCTGACGTGTTCTTCTGCGCACGTTGCATGCTGGAGATCATCGTTAATCCCCGAACGAGACCCACTCCGTCTCCTGCGCGCAGTCCTGGCCCCGTCATCACGACATCCGAGCGACGGATATGGTCACGTATCGCTTCCTTCACCAGAATTCCCGAGTCGGGGAGTGGCAACTGTGTGCCCAGGACGATGAGCTTCTTGTCCCCTTTGCTGAAGAGCCAGAGGGGCGGTGACTTCACCCCAACCTGCACAGGTGCCAGCTCTTTGGCTGAGGGCCGCGATGCCTCAGGGCCTAACGCGTAAGCATGCGACAGGCCCGCCAGAGATGAGATCAGAAGTACGATCGTTAGGTGTTGGTGCGGCTTCATCGGATGTTTCTCTCGCTCCGTGGAAAGTCCGTTGCTTTGAACCTACCGGATACCGATGTCGCTCACCACGCTTCGCCGAGAACACCCGTCACACACGGACCGTGAAGGGCTTGAAAGAAAGATGGATCGACGAGCGTCTCGCGCTGCCACTCTACCGGTTGCCTTGCGGTCGCCGGTGGCTCGCGGATGAGATCACAACTGCTGCAGCGCTGTGTTCCATGGCCTCCCCGGTCTCACCAACCGGATCTCGTACGGCGCGGCCACGGCGAGATCCATCCATAGAGGAAGCAGTGCGTCTGCGCCGCTGACCGGGAGCCAGCGCCCCTCTGTCCATCGGCGGACTGGACCAGATGACCGATCCGGATACGTCATCCTTGTCATTCGAATGCGTCACCACATGCGGCCCCAACCAAACACGAGTCGCCTTGCGCTAGTCCTCGATGACGCTGGCAGCGGCGAGCACCAGCCCCAACCGCAACGGCTGGCGCATGTCGGCCGGTGGCGCCGACGACAGCGGCGCCGACTGCAGCGTCGCGCGCAGATCCGCGTCCGCCTGTGCATCGCCGAGACTGTCGAATTCCAGTTTCGCGATGCGGCCATCGGCTGCGATCCAGAGGCTGACCGGCAGCGGCGTGGGCATCTGTGGGTGCGCCTGCAGCCAGGCCAGCACGCGCTGCACCTTCGGGTCCTGCTCCTGCTGCAGGCGCTGCTGCAGCTCACTGCCTGCCGTGGCGGCGTAGGCCATCCAGTGTGGTGGAGCCTCCTCGGCCGAGACGGCCCCGGCGCCGCCCAGCGCCAGAAGGCCGATCAGCGATGCCAGCGGTCGCCACCAGCGGCGACGGTCGGCGCGAAGTACGGATTCCATGGCAGCACCCTCATGCAGTCGTCCAGCGCTCCATCGTCGACGGCGCGGATGACAGGCAGATGGCGGGCAGGCATCACCCGCCCAGGTCGGCCAGCACCTTGCGCGAAGGCGCGAAGAAGGTCACGCCGGTCATCGCGGTGGAGAAGTCCAGGATGCGGTCATGCAGCGGCGCAGGGTTGCCGATGAACATGCGCTCGAGCATCTTCTCGATCACCCACAGGCGGCGCGTGTAGCCGATGAAGTATGTACCGTACTCACCGCGCCCCGGATTGGCGAAGGGCATGTTGTCGCGCAGGATGTCGTGCTCGCCGTCGGCGTCCTCGATGGTGCACAGCGTCTTGTGCGACTTCTGCGCGTCGGCCGGCGCATCGTCCAGCTCGGTGTTGTCGTGCTTGGTGCGGCCGATGATCGCCTCCTGCACCTCGGTCTTCTGCGCGCGCCATGCGTCGAGGTTGTGCAGGTACTTCTGCACCACCACGTAGCTGCCGCCGGCATGCGCGGGATCCTCGTCGCCGACGATCGTGGCTTCCGGCAGCGACAACCCTTCCGGATTGGCCGTGCCGTCAACGAAATCCAGCAGGTCGCGGCCGTCGAAATAGCGGAAGCCGGCCACCTCATCGACCGTCTCCACCGCATCGCCGAACGCCATCAGCAGGTTGCGCTCGAACGCCACGATCAGGTCCATCGTGCGTGCCCGGATGTGGTACAGCAGATCGCCCGGGGTCGACACCGCGGTGTGGGTGGCGCCCTTGATCTCGCGGAACGGATGCAGCTCGCGCGGCGGCGTGCTGCCAACCAGCGGCTGCCACACACGGTGGCCGATCGCCACATTGCAGGTGAAGGTCCGTTCGATCTCGCGGATGGCCGTGTTCTTGATCAGGTCATCGGTGCTGGCCAGCACGTCGCGCACCTTCGCGATCGAGTCCGCATCATCCTTCACCTTCAGCACCAGGAAGGCGGCCGAGTGGGTCAGCGGCGCAGTGATCTGCTGCGGCTCGTTGTCGAGCGTGTGATTGAGGGCGGTGATCGGTGCGGGCTGGGAATTCACGGCGGTTCCTGCGGGCTTGAGGCGGGCGCATCGCGCATGGTGCAGCGATGTGCGGGCGATCATAGCGGAACGGCTTGCGCTGCGACGGAGCGGTTCTCAGTCGCGCGCCAGCCGCTTGGGGCGCAGAAAAGTGAAGCCCGGCGCGAGGCCGGGCTTCGATGGCGTGCGGGAGAGAGAGAGTCACACGCCAGTAACACGCACTAACGACAGAGCGTTTCTTACCAGGTGAAGCGCGGGCCGACGAACCACTCGCGGTCGCCCGCCTTGGCCAGCTTCACTTCGCCACTCAGGCCCCAGTTCTGGTTGAACTTGGCGGTGGCACCGACGCGGCCGTAGAACTCGCCGTCCGGGTTGTAGCCGTGCTTCTTGCTGAAATCTTCGTAGCCGGCCAGCGCGTAGCCTTCCAGGTACGGGTTGAACGCGGTGCGCACGCCCACTTCAGTGGAGTAGCCATTGAAGTCCAGGCCGCGCTTCTCGTCGTACTTCTGATAGGCCACGCGGGCCACCAGGTCGGTGTTCGGTGCGATGCCGTAGTTGTAGCCGACACCCAGGCGCCACTGGTCGACGTCATTCTTGAAGCGGTCGGTTTCCTGCGCGCTGTAGTCGCCGAAGATGTGGAAGTTCGGGTGGACGGCCACCGAGCCCTTCACGCCCCAGCCATCGGCGTCGCCGCCCTTGGCATCGGTGTTCACGTAGCCGCCTTCAACGTAGTTGTACGACAGGCCATCGGCAGCCGATGCAGCGAACGGCAGGGCAGCCAGCAGACCCAGGGCAAGCAGCGAATTCTTGTTCATCGGGACACACCTTTAATTATTTTGGTTTCGTCGACCGCCTCCCGGGAGGGGGAGAGAGGAGAGGCGGTCGACAGGTGTGAATTATCCGTTTGTTGGCGAAATCAGCCCTGAATATTGAACTGACCGGTACATGAATGAAGTTGCTGTTCAGGGAACTCTGGGGCTGGTCGACAGCAGCATGCTGCTGCATGCCAGCGCCACCTACCCGTCATGTCCCTTCAGGCGGCTGACACCTGTCACTGGTTCGGGAAGGCTCCGGCGCGAATAGTACGCGTCACCGCCCGGCACCACTGCGCCGGCACTCACCAAGGGGACCTGTCATGAGCCTGTTCCAGCAACTCCTTTCGCATACTCCGATCTGGGTCTGGGTGCTGATGGTGTTTCTCATCACCCGGGGCATCGCGGCCATGAAGCCCGGCGAAACCTCGTTGCCTACGCTGGCGATCGTGCCGGCGGTGTTCGCGGCATGGGGGGTGTGGTCCATCAGCCACCGCTACGGCGCATCGTGGTCGGCCTGGGGCGAGTGGCTGGTCGGCGTCGGCGCAGGAACGGGCCTGGGTTGGCTGTTGCTGCGCCGGGCGCGTGTGGCCATGAACCGTGCGACGGGACGGCTGTGGCGCAGCGCGGATTACAGCCTGCTGCCGCTGCTGCTGATCACGTTCCTGGTGAAGTATGGCTTCGAAACGGCGCTCGCAGTGTCGCCCGCGCTGAGCGCCAACGCAGGTTTCAGCGCTGCCTACCTGCTGCTGTCCGGTGGTTTCACCGGCATCTTCATCGGCCGCTACTGCCGGTATCTGTCGGCGGCGCGCCTTGAGGGGAGCACCCGGATGGGGGCTGCGGGCTGAGGCTGGCGTACCCGGGAGGCGGCGCACGGCGCCGTCACCCGGTGCCGGCTGCGGTCGTCGCCCCTGCGGCCTGCGCCAGCACTGCCGCTGCAGCGTCGCCCTTGCGCTCGCTGTAGCGATCCACCAGGTAGTCCGCCCGGCCCCGCGTCAACAGGGTGAACTTCACCAGTTCCTCCATGACATCCACCACCCGGTCGTAGTATGGCGAGGGCTTCATTCGTCCGTCCTCATCGAACTCCTGCCAGGCCTTGGCCACCGAAGACTGGTTGGGGATGGTCAGCATGCGCATCCAGCGCCCCAACACCCTCAGGGTGTTGACGGTGTTGAACGATTGGGAGCCGCCACTCACCTGCATCACGGCCAACGTTCTGCCCTGCGTGGGCCGCACGCTGCCGTCCTCCAGCGGCAGCCAGTCGATCTGGTTCTTGAACACGCCGGTGACGGTACCGTGCCGTTCCGGGCTGACCCACACCTGCCCCTCAGACCACTGCGACCACGCGCGCAGCCGCTGCACTTCGGGATGGCTCCTGTCCACGCTGTCCACCATCGGAAGCGCATGCGGATCGAACACCCGGGTTTCGCAACCCAGATGCTGCAGGAGCCGCTCGGCTTCCAGGGCCAGCTTGCGGCTGAACGACTGCGGCCTCAGCGAACCGTAGAGCAGCAGGATGCGGGGCGGTCCCAGATTCCCCGCGGCGAGCAGGCTGGGGTCGGGCTGGGGCAGCGAGGCTTCCCTCAGATTCGGCAGCTGGGTACTTGCGATCGTCTTATTCATTCGACTATTCTAGAAATATGGAAACGTCAAATGCAATCGTCGCGCTCACCGCGTTGGGCCACGCGACCCGCTTGGCGGCCTTCCGCCTGCTGGTGGAAGCCGGTCCAGCGGGGCGCGTGGCCGGTGACATCGCGGCGGCCCTGCAGGTGCCACCGGCCACACTCAGCTTCCACCTGAAGGAGCTGGTACAGGCCGGCCTGGTGGAGAACGAGAGCCAGGGCCGCAATGTCTGTTACCGCGCCAACTTCGCCGCCATGACCGGCTTGATCGAGTACCTCACGCACAACTGCTGCGCGGGTTCGCCGAGCGAGGAGTGCGGGCCCACTGCGCCCGCATGCAAGTGCTGAAGCCCGATCCAACCTCCTGCCATCACAACGACTGCCCCATGACACGCAACGTCCTGTTCCTCTGTACCGGCAACAGCGCGCGCAGCGTCCTTGCCGAGGCCACGCTGCGAGCCTGGGGCGCTGAACGTTTCAATGCATTCAGCGCAGGCAGCCACCCCACCGGCCAGGTCAACCCATTCGCGCTCGCACAGCTGCAGGCCGAAGGAATCACCATCGATGGGCTGCGCAGCAAATCGTGGAATGAGTTCGTGGATGCTGCGCCCATGGACCTGGTGATCACCGTGTGCGATTCGGCTGCGGCAGACGCCTGCCCGGTGGTGTTTGGCGACTTCATTCGCAGCCACTGGGGCCAGCCGGATCCGGCCGCAGTTGCAGGCAGCGATGCCGAGAAAGCAGCCGCGTTTGCACGCGCGCATGCCATCGTGAAATCGCGGCTGCGTGCGTTGATCGATCTGCCCGGATCGTTGTGGTCCGACCGCGAGGCAATGCAGAACGCTCTGGATCAGATCGGCCGGTTGCAGCCGACCGACAGCACACCGTGACGGCGCCCGCGCGCATGCGCCTGTTCGAGCGCTACCTCACCCTGTGGGTCGCGCTGTGCATCGCGGCCGGTACCCTGCTGGGGCACGTCCTGCCCGGCGCCTTTGCGGCACTGGCGTCCGCCGAAGTGGCCAAGGTCAACCTGCCGGTCGCGGCACTGATCTGGCTGATGATCATCCCGATGCTGCTGAAGGTCGACTACGGCGCAATGCGCCAGTTGCAGCAGCACTGGAAAGGCATCGGCGTAACGTTGTTCATCAACTGGGCGGTCAAGCCCTTTTCGATGGCACTGCTGGGCTGGGTATTCCTGCGTCACCTCTTCGCGGAATGGCTGCCAGCCGGCCAGATCGACGGCTATATCGCCGGCCTGATCCTGCTGGCAGCCGCGCCCTGCACCGCGATGGTGTTCGTGTGGAGCAACCTGTGCCGCGGCGATGCGAACTTCACGTTGAGCCAGGTCGCGCTGAACGACGCGATCATGGTGGTGGCCTATGCGCCGGTGGTTGCGTTGCTGCTCGGCATGTCCGCGATCACTGTTCCGTGGGACACCCTGCTGCTGTCAGTGGGTTTGTACATCCTGGCACCTGTCGGTGTTGCCAGCCTGCTGCGGCGCTGGATGCTTTCGCGCAGCGGCGAGGCGGGTCTGCAGCTGGCGCTGGCCCGACTCGGCCCGGTTTCGCTGTCGGCCCTTCTACTGACACTGGTGCTGCTGTTCGGCTTTCAAGGTCAGCAGATCGTCGAGCAGCCGCTGGTCATCGGGTTGATCGCCGTGCCCATCCTGATCCAGGTCTATTTCACTTCGGGCCTGGCCTATCTGCTCAACCGTCGTCTGGGCGTCGCCCATTGCGTGGCCGGCCCGTCGGCGCTGATCGGCGCGAGCAACTTCTTCGAGCTGGCGGTCGCAACCGCCGTCGGGCTCTTCGGTGTGCATTCGGGCGCCGCGCTGGCCACCGTTGTCGGTGTGCTGATCGAGGTGCCGGTGATGTTGTCGGTCGTTCGTATCGTGAACCGTACTGAAGGCTGGTACGAGAGGCAGGGTGCGGGTAGCCGCGGGCAGTCGTAGAGGGCCGATGCCTGCTTCTGGGCGGAGGCGGAACCCCGATCTCCTTGCGCGTCTCCACCGGCGCGGGCTGTCGGCAGGGCAGTTACCGGGACGGAGGCTTCGGAAACAGCAACCTGGGGGTTGCGGATAGTAGCCAGGCTGCCATGGCAGCCCCATATGCGAGTACGCCACCCACTAAACAGGTGCCGAACAGGCTACCGGTGAACAGTCGGTACACGCTCCGGCCGCGACCAGCAGCGTCATCTCCCACAGCAAGCACGATCACCGGCAGCATGATCATTCCGGTGCAGAGAATGAGCGAGAAAAGGCCCAGCAACCAACGCTTTCCGCGGGGGTTCCAAGGAACCGGATAGTGTGAGAGCAGTTCTCTCATTCGAAGAAACAACGTCGGAACCAGGAACACGTACATCAGTCCCACGTACAACGACGTGCGTGCATCGACATCGCTCGCAGTGAAGACCGATTGAGGATAGACGCCTGTCCGATGAAGCAACTCCGCGCAGGCGGTGAGTGCAACGCTCATTGCCATTGCAGGCCAGAACAACCTCGAGACTTTGGACCACTGTGCATCACGCTGTTGTTGCTTCCCATCGGTCAACCCCGGCATCAGACGTCTCCTGCGCAGCTGCGCTGACGACAACGAAAGAGGGAAGAGCATGCGCCGCAACGATGCGCATGAAAGCCAAAGGGGGATCGGAACACTGCCCAGGCACGAGCATCGTCTGGGGCTTGTTCGCCCAAGGCCGAGGAGACAACGCAGTCTCTCTTCAGTCCTGTAGTCCTCGAACCCGAAGTCCAACGCCCGTCGAGGGTCGCTTGCGGCCAGAAGCGGACGTACTCAATGAGCGACCTTCTGCGCGGCATGTACGGTGCCCTCACCCTCCATGGCGGCACTCTGCGCCCCTTTCTTCCTGCGCTTCACTGCGTTTGCCGAAGCATCGCAGCCGCATTCAATTGGCGGCAACCGCTGCTCATATTCTCTGTAATTCTCTCCCCATTCCCGCAGGCTCAGCATTACTGGCGCAAGAGTGCGCGCAAGTTCGGTCGCTTCATACTCAACACGAGGCGGAACTTCAGCATATACATGGCGATTGATGAGGCCGTCGGCTTCCAGCTCCCGCAGCTGGAGCGTCAACATTCTCTGGGTTGCGGTGGGAATCAGCCGGGTCAATTCCATGAAACGCTTCTTTCCCATGAGCAGGTGAAACAGCAACAGTGGTTTCCAGACCCCACCAATGACGGAGAGGGTCAGCTCTACGGCACACCCGCTTTTGGGATCCAGTCGTTTGGTACGCATGCGTCTTCTCCAGGCTCATAGGCACACGGATGATAGTAAGGGCGATAAATGTACGTTCTTACGAACATCGCCGAGCACGCCTATATTCGCACCACACACACCCCAAGGATACGCCGTGTCATTCAGTGCTCTGGTCTCCGACCGATCCGCAGACCGTCCGGTCACCACAGACGTTCAGCAGTTGGAAGAGTCTTCATTGGGAGATGATGCCGTCACCGTACGGGTGGCGTGGTCCAACCTGAACTACAAGGATGCGATCGCCCTGGCCGGCATGCAGATCATCCAGAAGTTTCCGCTGATTCCAGGCATTGATTTCGCCGGCACGGTCGAGTCTTCGGCAGACCCGCGCTTCAGCGCGGGAGACACGGTTGTGGCAACGGGCTGGGATCTCAGCCAGACCCACCATGGCGGCTTCTCGCAGCTTGCTCGAGTTCCGGCCGACTGGCTGGTAAAGCTTCCGGCTGCCATCGACGCACGTTCGGCCATGGCAATCGGAACCGCAGGCCTCACGGCCATGCTCAGCGTGCTGGAAATTGAACGACACGGCGTCAAGCCAGGCGATGGGGACGTACTGGTCACGGGTGCATCGGGTGGTGTCGGATCCGTCGCCGTGGCCCTGCTATCCGATCTGGGCTATCGAGTTGTGGCGTCTACAGGCAAAGCAAGCGAGGCGAACTATCTGAAGTCGCTGGGCGCTGCTGACATAATTGATCGCTCGACGCTGTCCGCAGAGGCTCCCCCGGTTCAAGCCGAGCGTTGGGCGGCTACGGTAGACGCGGTTGGCGGCCGTACTCTGGTCAACGCCCTGGCGCAGACGCGGTATCGCGGTATCGCCACTACCTGCGGGTTCGTCGGCGGGCGCGAGCTGCAAGGTACGGTTCTGCCCTTCATTCTGCGCGGAGTGACCCTTGCCGGTATTGATTCCGTCCGCGCACCGGCTGAACTGCGCGAGCAAGCATGGCGGCGGCTTGCCGCTGACCTGGACCTGGCCAAGCTGGCATCAACCACCCGGGAGATCAGTCTGGGCGATGTTCCGGCTGCCGCCGCGCAGATGCTTCAAGGCAATTCGAAAGGCCGTACCTTGGTCGATGTCAATCGCTGATGAATCACTCCAATCAGGATAAGACGATGAGTTCCCAATCTGTTGCACTCGTCACTGGCGCCTCCACTGGAATCGGAGCGGTGTACGCGGACCGCCTCGCGCGTCGCGGCTACGGCCTGGTACTGGTCGCGCGCGACGCACAACGGCTCGGCTCGCTCGCCGATGCGCTTCGGGCTGAGACCGGCGTGCCGGTGGAGATCATCTCCGTTGACCTGACGCTGCCGGAAGGGCTTGCCGTGGTCGAAGCACGCATCGATCAAGGTGATATCGGCCTTGTGGTGAACAATGCCGGTATGTCACTCAAAGGCGGAATGCTCGAGAACGAGCCGGCAGCGCTGGAGAGAATCATCGCGTTGAATGTCACCGCACCGACCCGCTTGTGTGCTGCGGCGGCCCGCGCGTTCCTGCGCAGAGGCGAAGGCGCGATCATCAATCTGTCGTCCGTGCTTGCACTGGCGCCAGAGATGTTCGAAGGCGTCTACAGCGGGACCAAGGCCTATCTATTGAATCTCAGTCAAGCGCTGGCGGCGCAACTGGGGCCTCGCGGAATCTACGTCCAGGCAGTCCTGCCTGGTGCGACCCGCACGGAACTCTGGGAAAAGGCAGGGCGGAGCATGGACGAGTTTCCACCTGGCTTCCTGATGGAGGCTGATGCGATGGTCGATGCTGCGCTGGTGGGCTTCGACCGCCGAGAAACGGTCACCATCCCTCCGTTGCCCGACGAAGCACAGTACCTGGCCCTTCAGCAGGCCCGCCTGGCAATGGCGCCCAACCTCTCACGCAGTGAGGTCGCCGCTCGCTACCTTCGCTGAGAGGACGCACCGATGACTGACTCAGCGGATCTACGCATGGATGTCGACGCAGTCGGAAGCACGTCATGGCGAGCGCGACTCTTGCGTTCTGACGAAAGCCGCGCAGGCGATCTGCGCTCGTCTCACCTGTCGCAATCGTCCAGGTTTCGTGGCGCCCTTAAGCACTCAAGCACGACTCGTGTCGCAGATTCCCCGAACGCGTGAGGCCCTTGCGCCATCAACGTCTGCGACTACTTAACCGTGTGCGAGGATGCTGAAAGCGTCGAGCATCGTGGGTTGAATACAACTCGGCTCATTGGCGTTGCGCAGTGACACAGGTACAGATGCGGTGCCACCCCAAAAGGTGGCCGGGCATCGAAAACCCGTGGAGTTGCTTGATTACGGTTGCCAGCCGGTGTCACCTCGTGTGGTGCCGGCTGGCAACGCGTCCGCCGGCCATGGCGGGCGGAGCGTGGAGGCCTTGTGCCTGCCGGCCTAGCAACCTCCCGGTTTTCGAGCCACGTCTCCGCCCGCCACCTTTATCCGTGGCGGCTACCGTCTGTCCTGCACGGAGCCTCATCAATGACCACACCCGAGTTTCCCCCTCCGCATTCCGACAGCGCGCCGGCCAACGATGCCGATGCGACCCCCCAACAGTCCCCGTCCGACCCCAACACCTTCATCGCCACGCTGAAACGGATCGGCAGCGGCGCAGCCGCCGATGGCCTGCCCTGGCCGGAACGCCATCCGCTGCCTGGCCGTCAGCTGGCGCTGGCCGATGCCGACTGCGCGCACGCCGGCCTGCGGGTGGCGCTGGAGATGCTGCTGGCCGCCGAGCGTGTCCGGCAGAACGGGCCGGAGGAGCAGTACGTGGGCGATCGCGTGATGGAAGGACTGGTGATGGCCTGCCTGTCACTGTCAGTGCAGGCCGGCACCTTGCTGCGTCCGGGCTGACAGGGACGTTTCGCGCACCCTCGGCCGCGTGATCCGGGGCCGGCCCGTGTGGTTATTCTTGAGGCCAGGCTTCTGCCACTGCCCGGGACTCTTCGCATGCGCCGACCCTTCCATGCCGTGCTCCTTCTTGCCACCGTGCTGCTGGCCGGTCCTGCCCTCGCGCAGCACGCCAGCAGCGCACCGCCGCCCACTGGACGCCTGCCCGACGTGGCACTGCCTGCGGCACTGGATCGGGTGCTGCGCGACTACGAGCGGGCGTGGAGCGCCGGCGATGGCAAGGCACTGGCGGCGCTGTTCGCCGAAGACGGATTCATCCTGCAAAGCCACCAGCCGCCGGTGCGCGGGCGCGACGCGATCGCGGCCGCCTACGCCGGACAGGGCGGAAGCCCGCTGCGCCTGCGCGCGCTGGCGTACGCGGTGGACAGGAGCACGGCCTACATCATTGGTGCCTACACGTTTGGCGGCAACGTCGGCGATACCGGAAAGTTCACGCTGACGCTGACGCGCGCGGGCGATGGACCCTGGCTGATCTTCTCGGACATGGACAACGGCAACGCGCCGCCACGGGCGCGGTGATCGGGCGTTGCAGTGGATCCACGCCATGCGTGGATATGCTGCGCGCGTGATGCCAAGCAAGCTTGGCACCGACCAGAGCCTGTGTCCGGTCCGGCACCCGCATGGGGTACTCCCTGATGACAAAACCCCGGCGCATGGCCGGGGTTTTCGGTTACTTGAACAGCGTGTCCGGATACTCCGGCTTCTGTTCGCGCGCCAGCAATGCGCGCAGGCCTTCTGCCGGGGTCTGCTCGCCGTGCAGTACGGCGCGTACGCCATCGGAGATCGGCAGGTCGATGCCGTGTCGGCGTGCCTGACGCATCACCTCATCGGCCGTCTGCACCGATTCAACCACCTGCCCGATCTCGCGCACGGCATCCTGCAGCGTCTGCCCGCGGCCCAGGGCCAGGCCCAGGCGGCGGTTGCGCGACAGGTCGCCGGTGCAGGTCAGCACCAGATCGCCCAGGCCCGCCAGACCCATCAGGGTTTCCGGCTTGGCACCGATCGCCGCGGCCAGCCGCAGCATCTCGTTGAGGCCGCGGGTGATCAGGCCGGCACGGGCGTTGAGGCCCAGTTGCATGCCATCGGCAACGCCGGTGGCCACGGCCAGCACGTTCTTCATCGCACCCCCCAGCTCGGCACCGACCATGTCGTCGCCGGTGTAGGCACGGAACGCCGGGCCATGCATCGCTTCGGCCACGGTCTGCGCGAACGCCGGCACGTCGCCGTGCACGGTGATCGCGGTGGGCAGGCCCTGGGTGACTTCCTTGGCGAACGACGGCCCGGTGACGACAGCCAGCGGCACGTCCTCGCCGAGGATCTCGCGCGCGACTTCATGCAGGAAACGGCCGGAGCCGGGCTCGAAACCCTTGGTCGCCCAGGCCACGCCGGCACCGGCCGGACGCAGCGGCGCCAGCGCGCGCACGGTCTCGTTGAACGCGTGCGACGGGGTCACCACCAGGATCCAGGCGGCACCGTGCACCGCCGACGCCAGGTCGGTGGTGGCATGCAGGCTGTCCGGCAGCGGGATGCCCGGCAGGTAGCGCGGATTCTCGTGGCGCTGGTCGATGGCCTCGACCACGGCGGCATCACGCCCCCACAGCACGGTCGGATGACCGTGCCGGGCGAGCAGGCTGGCCAGCGCGGTTCCCCAGGAACCGGCGCCCAGCACGGCGATCTTGTCAGCGGTAGTGCTCATCCGTGACGTCGCGGCGGATTCAGGCGTTGCCGGCCGGCTCGGAGTCAGCCAGCGACGGTGCGTCGCCCTGCTCCTGGCGCTGGCGCAGGGTTTCTGCGTACAGGCCTTCGAAGTTGATCGGCTGCAGGAAGAACGGCGGGAAGCCGCCGGCCTGGATCAGATCGCTGACCAGCTGGCGCACGTACGGGAACAGGATGTTCGGGCACTGGGTGCCGAGCAGCACGTCGATCGACTGCGGGTCCAGGCCGACCAGGCCGAACACGCCGGCCTGCTTCACTTCGGCCACGTAGGCGGTGCGCTCACCGGCCTGGCAGGTCAGGGTGACGGCCAGCACGACTTCGAACGCGTTCTCACCCAGGCGCTGCACCTGCTGGTTCAGATTCAGCTGCAGCTCCGGCTGCACCTGGTCATTGAAGATGGTCGGTGCGTTCGGCGACTCGAAGGAGACGTCCTTGACGTAGATCTTCTCGACGGTGAAAGCGGGGCCGGTAGCGGCATCGACCGGCGCAGCGGCGCCGTTGGTGATCTCTTCGGACATTTCCAGTAACTCCAGGTGAATGCAATGAAAACTAGGGTCGAATTACTGCGATGGGGGCGGCATCAGGCCCATACAAGGCCGGATCCGCCACCTGCGGCAATCAGTTGCGGCCCTTGACCAGCGGCAGTTCGGCCTGCTGCCAGGCGGGAATGCCGCCCTCGAGCACGAAGACCTTTTCGAAACCGGCCTTCTTCAGCGCCTTGGCGGCGGTTTCCGATGCGTTGCCGTTGCGGCACACCAGAACCACCGGCGCCTGCTTGGCGCTGGCCACGAGCTTGTGCTCCGGGCCGAACGCGCTGGCCTGCGCATTGCGGCTGCCGGCGATGTGGCCCTTTTCGAAGTCACCGCTGGCGGACAGGTCCACCACCACCGTGCCGCCCGCATTCATCAGCTGGGTCAGTTCGGCGGGCTTGATGCCCTTGAAGCCCCGGAACAGGCGGCGGATTTCGGTGACGATGAGGGCCACGGTCAGGCCGACCAGGGCCGCGGACAGCATCGGGTTTCGGCCTGCAAAGGCCAGCAACTCTTCGTAATTCACTCAGGTCACGGGTCGATAAGCGGGCGCCGATTGTCGCACAAGCCGGACGCGGCCCGTCACTGCCCCTGCCACAGATCCGGCAGGCCGCCGGCCTGCCACCAGCGCTTGGCCTCGGCATCCCAGCGCCACCGCTCGGTCACCACCACGGTGCGCTCGGCCTGGGTGTTCTGGTTGATGACGCCGATTTCCACCCGGCGCTCGACCTGGCCATCAGGAAGCGAGGCGCTGCTGCGCTCGCGGTAGGAGGACACCCGCAGCTGTGCATAACGGTTGAGCTCGAACTCGGTGGGCGGCTTTTCCTTGCGCAGCACCGGATCCAGGTAGCCGATGGCGTCGTCCATGCTGCCCCAGCGGATCGTCGCTCCGTAGGCGATCTGGGTCTCTTCCAGCATCTTGCGCTGCTTGCGGCTCAGCTCGTCGGCACCGGCCATGGCGCTGACCAGCAGCAGGGAACACAACAGGATCTGGATGAGGCGGCGCATCAGGGGTTTCCGCAGGGCGTCAGCCTGCCATCCTACCCTTTGGCGAAGGCAACGAAGCGACCGCTGAACTCGGCAGCGGCCCGGCCGTCGGCGGCCGGCTGGGTAGCGATGATGCTGATGCGGGCCTTGCGACGCTGGCGGAAGGTGGCCAGGAAGGTGTCCCAGGCACCGCTTTCGGCCGCCTCGGCATGCGCGTGCAGGTCTTCGTAGACCGGTGCCAGGTAGCGCAGGTTGCTGTCGGCCACGTAGACCTCGGCGTCGTGGCCGGCCAGGCGCAGGCGCAGGCTGACCAGCGCCCAGCCGGACAGGGTCAGCACCGAGGCCAGGCTGCCGCCGAAGGCGTTGCCCTTGTCGTTGACGTTCGCCGTCAGCGGCGCGGTGATGCGCAGCACGCCATCGGCATAGCCGTCCAGGCGGATCTGCATGGCACGGACCGCAGGCATGCAGTCCAGCACCTCCTGCAGGGAGGCCAACGAGGAGCTCAGGGCATCAACGGACATCGGAGCAGCAACCACGACAACGGCGGGCCCGCATAATGCAGGCAATGGATGACCATACGATACCCACTGGCAGCGCGTGCCGCGGCGCGGGCTGGACGCTGATCTCGCTGCGTCCGCAGGGCCAGCATGCGGCGCTGCGCCGCGCCGTTGCTGGGCTCGGCGGGCAGCTGGTGGCGCTGTCGCCGTGGCGGCTGCAACGCTTGCAGGGCCCTGCCGTGGTGCGCCAGCTGCAACGCGCGCTGAACTGCGATCGGGTGGTGTTCACCAGCCCCGCAGCCGTCACGGCGGCTGCCGCGCTGCTGCCGCTGCGCCCGGCGCAGCACAGCCCGTGGCTGACGGTCGGCGAGGGCACCGCACGCGCGTTGCAGGCGCACGGCATCAGCGAGGTCCACGCGCCGCAGCGGATGGACAGCGAGGGGTTGCTGGCCCTGCCGGTACTGGCGGCGGTACAGGGCCTGCGGATCGGGCTGGTCACCGCGCCCGGTGGCCGGGGCCTGATTGCCGCCCGGCTGCAGGCGGCGGGTGCCAGCATCGAACGTGCCGATGTCTATCGGCGCCAACCACTGCGCCTGTCGCCTCACGCCCTGTCACGGCTGGGAGAGTGTTCTGCGCCCTGGCTGATGGCGGTCAGCAGCGGTGAAGCCCTGCAACGTGTGTGGGAGCAGCTGTCGCCGCAGTGGCAGCAGCGGCTGCAGGCCCATGCCACCGCGCTGGTCGCCAGCGAACGGCTGGGCGTGCAGGCGCAGGCGCTGGGCCTGCGGGTGGTACGCAGCGCGGGGCCGACCACCCCGCAGTTGATCGCCGCTGCACACACCACGCTCACCGGGCCGGCAGCGACCTGAACAGGGACGTGGGTCACGCTTGCCGCTGTCGTCGGCAACAGGGATGCTGTGCCTGACGCTGCCTGCCGGAACCCTTCCGGCGACGCCGCCGACAAGGAAGCCTGATGAACGACACCGCCCCCGTTTCCCCACCCCGCCGCTCCCTGCGCTGGCTGCTGCTGCCGCTGGCGGTGGTGGCCGTGCTCGGTGCAGGGGGCTATGCCGGTTGGCGTTTCTGGCAGCAGCAACAGCATGAGCAGGAAGCACAGTCGCGGACGATGGCGGTGCAGTTGCAGGGCCTGGAGGCCACGCTGGATGCGCTGCGTCGCGACCAGCGCGCAACCAGCCAACGCCTGCAGGACGCGGCCGCAACCAACCGTGTGCTGCGCGACGAGATGCTGGGCCTGTCGCAGCGCAGCGCGCTGCTGGAGGAAAACCTCGCCAAGCTCGCCGACAGCGCCAACCAGGGCCGGCAGGCCGTGCAGCGCGACGAGGCCGAACTGCTGCTGGCCCAGGCCGCACAGCGCTTGAACTACGCCGACGATGTCGAAGGTGCCCGCCGTCTTTATGCACAGGCCGCGACCGCGCTGGCCGCGCTGCCCGACAGCGAGGGCCTGAACCTGCGCCAGGCGCTGGTACAGGAGCGCGATGCCCTCGATGCGTTGGGTGCCGGACCCCGCGTTCAGGCGCTGCAGCGACTGGATGCGTTGGCCGGCGCCCTGCAGGGGCTGCCGACCCAGGTGGCCAGTACGCCGGCCGGCGACCAGACGCGACCGTGGTGGCAGGCCGCTTTGGCGCCCTTCGTCGATATCAGCCCGAGCCGCCAGAACGGTCCGCTGACCGCCGCCGAACGGCGCAACGCCGACGATGCACTGCAACTGGAACTGACCCTGGCCCGGGCGGCGATCGAGCGCGGCGACCGTGCCGGCCGTGACGCCGCGCTGTCGCGCGTGGAGCAGTGGGCACAGCGGCGCTGGCCGGATTCACCGGCCCTGCGCGCGCAGCGTGCTGAACTGCAGGCCTTGCGCGAGCTTCCCTTGCAGACCAGCAACACCGTCCTAGGCAGCACCCTGCAACAGCTGCGCACCCAGACCGACCGGAGGCTACCCGAATGAAACCCCTGCAATCCCTGGTCGTGCTGTTGCTGGCCGTGGCCATTGGTGTGGTCGCCGCGCAATGGCTCGGCACCGACGATCTCAACCGCTACGGCGAAGTGATTCTGCGCTATGGCGGCTACGACTATCACAGCAACCTGCCGAAGGTGGCGCTGCTGACTGTGATTGCAGTCCTGGTGCTGTGGCTGCTGTGGAGCCTGATCGCCGCACCGTTCCGTGCGTGGGGCCGCTACCGCCGCAAGCAGGGCCGGGTGCGCCTGATCGATGGCCTGCAGGCTTACGAGCACGGGCAGTGGCAGCGCGCGGAAAAGCTGCTCGACGGCGCCGCCAAGGATCCGGAAGTGAGCGCGGTGGCGCTGGCCAATGCCGTGCGCAGTGCACAGGCACGTGCTGACGCCAGCGCAGGTGAGGCGCTGCTGCAGCGGCTGGGTGAATCCGATGCCACCCTGCAGGCGCTGCTGCGCGCCGAGCAACTGCTGGCGCGCGACCTGCCGGTGGACGCGATCAACGTGCTGGACGTGGCCGCGATCCAGCCGCTTCCGCCGCGTGGCCTGTGGCTGCGCACCGAGGCACTGGCCCGCGCCGGTCGTGCGCACGAAGCGTATGGACAGCTGGGCGCCCTGCGTCAGAGCAAGGTGCTGCCGGCCGAATCCAACAGCGAACTGGAAGCGCGCCTGGCCGCGCAGGCGCTGCTGGAAGCGGCCGACGTCAATGCGTTGGCCGCGCAGTGGGAAGCCACGCCGAAAGCGCTGCGGCCGACCCCCGACGTGGTGGGCGCCTATGCCAGCCGCGCGGTGGCGCTGAACTGGGACGAGCCGGCGCTGCTGGCGCTGGAGCACGCCCTGGACCAGCGTTGGGACGACGAACTGGTGGCCCTGTATGGCCGCCTGCCCGCCGAACGCCTCGCCACCCGCCAGGCCAACCTGCAGCGCTGGCGCAACGTGCATGACGATTCGGCGGCGCTGCGCCTGGCACAGGGCCGCGTCGCTCTGGCCCAGCAGCAATGGGACGCTGCCGATACGTTCCTGCACGAAGCGATCGCCAGCGGCGCCGGTGCCCCGGCCTGGGAAGCGCTGGGTGAGCTGTTCGCCCAGCGGGGTGAACATGCCCTGGCTGCACAGTGCCTGGCCAACGCGCTGCGCCTGCAGCGCGGCGAGGACAGTGTGGCGCTGGTGCGCACGGCAGGGGCCGGTGCCGATGAAGTGCCGCCGCGCGCCACCGTGGAAGATCTGCCGACGGTGCCGCAACCGCCGGTGTACAACGCCAACGAAGAGCGCGACGAGTTCGGCAACCCCCGTCTTCCCTGACCGGTGCAGTGCCGGCGAAGGATCGGCACCCCACCGGGTCCGCAACGAAAAAGCCGCCCATCCGGGCGGCTTTTCCATGTACAGCCTTCTGCAGCGATCAGCGATCAGCGATCAGCGATCAGCGCTCGACGATCGCCACCACGCCCATGCCGCCTGCCGTGCAGATCGACACCAGCGCGCGGCCGCCGCCGCGTTCGGCCAGCTGCTTTGCGGCCGTGGCGATCACACGCGCACCGGTAGCGGCAAACGGGTGACCGGTAGCCAGCGACGAGCCCAGCAGATTGATCTTGTCCGGATCGATGCGGCCCAGCGGTGCCTCCAGGCCCAGCCGGTTGCGGCAGTAATCCTCGCTCTCCCACGCGCGCAGGGTGCACAGCACCTGTGCGGCAAACGCTTCGTGGATTTCGTAGATGTCGAAGTCCTGCAGAGTCAGGCCATTGCGCTTGAGCATCTCAGGCACGGCCACGGTCGGTGCCATCAGCAGGCCTTCGCCGTGCACGAAATCGACGGCCGAGACATGCGCATCGCGCAGGTAGGCCTGCGGCTCGTGCCCGTGGGCGCGGGCCCATTCCTCGCTGGCCAGCAGCACCGCCGCGGCACCATCGGTGAGCGGCGTGGAGTTGGCGGCGGTCAGGGTGCCGCGGCCGGACACCTTGTCGAACGCAGGCTTCAGCGTGGCCAGCTTTTCCAGCGAGGTATCCGGGCGCAGGATGTTGTCGCGCTCCACGCCGCGGAACGGCGCGATCAGGTCGTTGAAGAAGCCGCGCTCATAGGCGGCGGCCAGCTTCTTGTGCGAGGACACCGCCCACTCGTCCTGCGAGTCACGCGAGATGTTCCATTCCTTGGCCATGTCCTCGCAATGATCGCCCATGCTCTTGCCGGTGCGCGGTTCGGCCACGCCCGGGAACTCGGGCTTGAGTTCGGAGAACTTGAAGCCGGAGGTCAGCGCGCGGATCTTGTCGCCGGTGCTCTTGGCGCGGTTGGCGGCCAGCAGGCGTGCACGCAGCTTCTTGCCGTACACGATCGGCACGTCGGAAGTGGTGTCCGACCCGCCGCCGATGCCCGATTCGATCTGGCCCAGGGCAATCTTGTTGGCGACGGTGATGATGCTGTCCAGCGACGTGCCGCAGGCGCGCTGCAGGGTGATGCCCGGGGTGAGCGGCGACAGTCCGGAGGACAGCGTGGCTTCGCGGCCCAGGTTCCAGTCGCTGGAGTGCTTGATTACCGCACCCATCGCCACTTCACCCAGCTGCTGGCCGTGCAGGCCGAAGCGTTCGACCAGCGCACCCAGCGTGCGTACCGACATGCCGAGGTTGCCGACATCCGAATACGCGGTGTTCTGGCGGCAGAACGGAATGCGGACGCCACCGAGAATGGCGACGGGACGAGCGTTGGGCATGGAGATACCTGGCATGGATGAGGGTGTCTGCAACATGGCCTGCACGACAGAGCAGGCATAATGGGGCCAAGTGTAGCTGCCGCCCTGTGATGGGCCAACCGTGGAACCATGAGCAAACCCGACCCCGCGATGAATGCCCTTGGCGTGCTGGCCCTGGAACTGGCCGGCGGCGAGATCCCCCGCCAGGCGGTACTCAGCGCAGACCAGGCCGGTGAACTGGCCGAGCGCGTCGGCCGCGACCTGTCCAAGCTGGTGCCGGCCGTGGCCGAGCTGGACCTGGTCCTGGCCGCCGCCCATTTCGACCCGGCCGAAGTGCTGCGCCCGGGCTGGCCGATCCATCGCCGTCTGGAAGAACTGCAGATGCGCGCGCCGGGCCGCAACCAGGGCCCGCGGCTGCTGGCCTTCGGTACCGATGCCAATGGCGATGTGCCGCTGCCGTTCCAGGCCGATGCGACGCTGGTGGGTGGCGGCCTGCGTGTGCTGCCGTTCCTGCTGACCGGCAGTGATGTGGCGACCACCCGTGCGGTGGCCGATGCGTTGGAAGAGGTGCTGCTGGCCAATGGCATGGCCCATGCCGATACCGCGCTGATGGCGCAGAACAG
Organism: Stenotrophomonas sp. 2201_Sma; assembly: GCF_056486685.1. Taxonomy (NCBI): domain Bacteria; kingdom Pseudomonadati; phylum Pseudomonadota; class Gammaproteobacteria; order Lysobacterales; family Lysobacteraceae; genus Stenotrophomonas; species Stenotrophomonas sp. 2201_Sma. The sequence continues at coordinate 218,027 of NZ_CM151329.1, read as the reverse complement.
TTTCGGTGCCCGCATCGAGCATGCGCGCTATTTCACCGTGAACGACCTGGCCGCGATGATGTCGATGCAGTACGACAACCAGGGCCTGGCCGCGCTGTGGCCGTTGATCGAGACCGCGATCATGGCGCCGGGCGAGGATGAATGGCTTGAGGCCGCACCGGAGCCGTTGCTGCGCTACAGCCATGGCGAGGCGCGCATGGCACTGTTCGATCCGGCCGGCTGGTGCGCCCACTACAGCCATGACAGTGGCGACTGCGATCGCCTGCAGGGCATCTATGAGCAGTTCCTGATGCGCCAGCGGCAGATGGCGGCAGTGCTGGAAGCACACGGTGTGCCGGTGCTGTTCGTGCATTGCGAGGCGGGACAGGACGCGCGCGAGTTGCTGGCGCGCTGACAAGGGAACGGCGGCCGCGTGTTGGAGAGCCGAGCCCATGCTCGGCTCAGGCCGCCGGAAGAGCAGCCGAGCGTGGGCTCGGCTCTACAGAAAGCGATGCAAAGAAAAACGCCGGCCTGCGCCGGCGTTTTCCAATCCAGCGGGGCTGGCCTTACGGGGCCTTCTGGATCACTGCGCAGGCCAGGCGCGCACCGGCGTTGCCGGTCGGCTGGCTGGTGTAGTCATCCGGATCGGCGTGGACGATCAGGCCACGGCCGATGATGTCGAAATCATCGCCCTTGCCGATGTTCACGTTGCTCGACACCGGGCCATCGATGGTGGCCACGCCCTTGTCGTCGGCCTTGATGTTGGGCATGTCGCCACCGTGGTGCGGATCACTGGCCACGCTGCCATGGTCCTGCTTGCCCGGGTTGAAATGACCGCCGGCGCTGGTGCCGTCCGGCGCACTGCAGTCGCCCTTCTCGTGGATGTGGAAACCGTGTTCGCTGCCGGGCTTCAGGCCACTGATCTGGCCCGTGACGTGCACTTTGCCGTCAACCCGCTTGAAGGTGACGCTGCCCTTGGTCTCGTTGCCCTGGGTGGGTGCCAGCTCGGCCGTGGCCGAGGCATCGGCGGTGGACGCCGGTTCTGCAGCGGGCGCCGGTTCGGTGGTTGCGCTCTCGGCCGGCGCGGCCGGCGGCGTCTCGGTCTGCGGGGTGTCGGCCGGCTTGCCGCAGGCCGCCAGGCCCAGGGCGGCGATGGCCGCGAACAGCGAAGTATGGATCAGACGCATGGATGCTCTCCTTGGAAGATGGCCGGCGGCGATCAGCGCGTCACGCGGATCACGCCGCAGGCGATGCGAACGCCGGCATTGCCGGCAGGCTGGCTGCGATAGTCATCGGCATTGGCATGCACGACCAATGCGCGTCCTGCGATATCGGTGGCGGCGCCTCCGCCCAGAGTAACGCCCTTGAGGTGGATGTCGACGTTGGCGCGGCCCTGGGCATCGGCACGCAGGTTGTCGATGTCGCCCAGGTGATGCGTTCCGGCACCGGCGCGACCGTGCGCGACGCCGCCGGGATTGAAGTGATTGCCCGCACTGCTGGCATCCACAGCGCTGCAATCACCACGCTCGTGGATATGGAAGCCTGCCTGCTGCATCGGCTGCAGGCCACCGACCAGGCCGGTGATATGTACGCCTGCCGGTTCGACCTTCAGCACCAGCCGGCCACTGACGATGCTGGCCGACGCCGGGGCCAGATTCGCCTCGGCCTGCTGTGCGGTACTGGTCACGACCGGCGGCGGTGGCGTGGGCTGCGGCTTCGGCGTACTGCCACACGCGGACAGCAGCGCGGCGGCGGACAGCGGAAGAAGGGCAGGTAACAGGCGCATCGAAGACTCCTTGCAGGTGACACTACGGACGGCATCGTCCATGAGGGATCAACGGTTCGGCAAGCGGATGCGAGGATCGCGTGCAGGGACCGTTCAATGGGGGCCGCGGCGGCGGCCTGCGCCCAGCTTGCGGGTCAGCGTGTTGCGGCCCAGGCCCAGCCGCGCCGCTGCTTCCGCGCGGCGACCGTGGGTGATCTGCAGGGCAGCGTCCAGCAGCGCGTGATCGACACGCTCGCGCACCTGCGCATGCAGCCCTTCCACGCCCTCCGCCAGTTGCCGCCGCGCCCACTCCGACAGCAGCGCCTCCCACTGCCCCGGGTCGGTGCCGCCGGTGCTGCTGCGCCGGGTGCGTGCCCGGTTGAGCGCGGTATCCACGTCGGCCACGCCGATGGTGTCGGCGGCGGCCAGTGCGGCCATCCGCCAGCACACGTTCTCCAGTTCGCGCACATTGCCCGGCCAGTCATGCTCGCGGAGCGCCTGCAGTGCAGCGGCGGTCAAGCGCTTGGTCGGCGTATCCAGCCGGCGTGCGGCCGCCGCCAGGAAGGTGGTGGCCAGCTGCGCGATGTCCTCGCGGCGCTCACGCAGCGGCGGCAGCTGCAGGCGCACCACGTCCAGGCGATGCAGCAGGTCGGCGCGGAACAGCCCCTGCGCCACCCGTCCTTCCAGGTCCTGGTGGGTCGCTGCGATCACGCGCACATCGACACGGATCAGTTCGCGACCGCCGACACGGAAGAACTCGCCCTGCGCCAGCACGCGCAGCAGGCGCGTCTGCAGCGGCAGGGGCATGTCGCCGATTTCATCGAGGAACAGGGTGCCACCGTCGGCCTGCTCGAAGCGGCCGATGTGCCGGCGCTGTGCGCCGGTGAATGCACCGGCTTCATGGCCGAACAGTTCACTCTCCAGCAGCTCGGCGGGAATGGCGGCGGTGTTCAATGCCACGAACGGGCCCTGCGCACGCGGCGATTCGCGGTGCAGCGCGTTGGCCACCAGCTCCTTGCCGGTGCCGGTTTCACCGGTGATGAGCACCGCCAGCGGCGCCTGCGCGAGCCGGCCGATGGCGCGGAACAGCGCGCGCATCGGCGGCGTATCGCCAACCAGCTGCGGCGACGGGTCGGCGGAGGCCTCCGTGGCTGGTACCGGCGCGGCCAGTGCCGGCGCGACCGCCGGCAGCACGCGCTGGGCCAGCGCCACGGCATCATCCAGATCGAACGGCTTGGACAGGAATTCGTGCGCGCCGCCGCGGAAGGCGCCCGCCGTGCTGGCGACATCGGTGTAGGCCGACATCACCACCACCGGCAGCTGTGGCAAGGCAGCCTTGAGCTTGTCGAGCAGCACCAGGCCGTCATCGCCGGGCATGCGCACATCGGTGAACAGCAGTGCGGGCGGAGACCCCTCGGCCAGCGCCTGAAGGGCGGCGGCGGCGCTGTCGAAATCATCGACCCGGTAGCCCGCCTCGCGCAGCGCGGTGCACAGCACGAAGCGCACGGCGCGGTCATCGTCGACCACCCAGATCCGCTGGGGTGAAGGGGACGCGTCAGACATCGCGCGGGGCCTCCTCGGCCGGAACGGTGCCGCTGCCGATCGGCAGCAGCAGGGTGAATACGGTATGGCCGGGCCGCGAGCGGTAGGTCAGCGTGCCGCGATGCTCGCGCGCGACCTGCTGGGCCAGCGCCAGGCCCAGGCCGGTGCCTTCGGCGCGACCACTGACCAGGGGCAGGAACAGGTGTTCGGCCAGCTCCTCGGGTACGCCGCGACCGTCATCGGCGATCTCCAGCCGCAGCGCCAGCGTATGCAGCCGCTCGGCAACCCGCGCACCATGCTCCACGCGCGTGCGCAGGGTGATGGTGCCCGCGCCGGCCTGGATCGCATTGCGCACCAGGTTCCACACTGCCTGGGTAAGGCGGTCGGCGTCACCATCCAGCTCGGGAATGCTGGGGTCGTAGTCGCGTTGCAGGCGCACCGCCCAGCCCGCTTCGTTCTCGGCCAGGCGCAGCACCCGCTCCAGTGCTGCATGGATGTTCAAGGCGGCATGCGGTGCGGCCGGCGCCGGCGACAGCAGCTGGTCAAGCAACCCGTTGAGGCGTTCGATCTCCGAACCGATCAGTTCAATCAGTTCGCGCTCGCTGGCATCGCGCTGTGCGGCACGGCGCGCCAGCAGCTGCGCCGCGCCTTTCAGGCCGGCCAGCGGGTTGCGCAGTTCGTGGGCCAGGCCCTTCAGCGCCGCGCTGAGTGCGCTCGGCAAGGCCTGGGTGGGGTCAAGCCCGGGGAACTCATCGACCGGATGCGCCTCCAGCAGCCAGCCGCCATCATCACGGCGGCTCATCCAGCCTTCGGCGAAGCGGGGTGCCTCTCCCGGTACCGCCAGTGCCAGCCGGTGCAGGCGCAGGCTGTCACGCTCGTCGCGGGCCAGGAAGTGGGCCAGCGCCTCTCCCTGCACCTCCAGCGCCGCCAGGGGCTGGCCCAGCAGGCGACGGCCGCTGACGCCCAGCCAGCGGCCGAAGGCCGGATTGCAGCCGGTGATGCGACCGTCGGCAGCGGCCCAGGCCAAGGGGGTACCCAGGGCATCGAGGGAAGGTGGCGGCGCGGGGTCGGACATTGCACCAATGTAGTGCAAAAGCGTGGCAGATGCGTTCCTTCCGCGGCCCGGAGCGCTGGACGCTTTGGCAAAGTCAGTGCTGTAGGCACCAACTATGGCGAATCGCATGAGTACGAACTATGCCGAACTGTAGTTTCAGGGCGGGTTCCCAGATTCGACAGTTCAGGGCACTGCGGAACCAGATGAGAGCGTACGCCTGTTTGGCCAGCCACGAACGCATTCGTGAGAATGAAGCGTTAAGAGTAGCGGACCATCTTAGGTGCCGAAGGCTAGCACCCTTGCTCAGGCCCTCAGATTGCCTCGGTTGCCGCTTCCCCAGCCTCGAGGCACTATCCAGTGGCGGCCGGCTTGGCTGCATGGAAGGCGCTCAGGGGGAGCGAAGATATGCGCTTGGAAGCAATCAGCATTACCAACTTTCGTTGCTATGGGGATGAGATCCGGGTCGAACTGGACGACTTGACTACTTTTGTCGGCCGGAACGACATCGGCAAGTCAGCGATTCTGGAAGCGCTGGAAATATTCTTCAACGCAGACGTGGTGGCCATGGAGCAGGGAGATGCTCATGTTCACAGCGTAGACAAGACCGTTTCGATCACGTGTGAGTTCTCGGAGCTTCCGCCAACACTGACGTTAGACGCGGGGGCAGATACCACGTTGGCCGATGAGTATCTTTTGACCTTGGACGGCCGGCTGAAAATTCGTAAAACCTACGACTGCACCAGCAAGAAGCCATCCGCAGAGGTGCTGGTGCTTGCGTTTCACCCCACTGCGGCCAATTACGACAACCTGCTGGAATTGAAGGAGAAGGAGCTCCAGAAGAGGGTGAAGGACCTTGGCTTGGCGGTTGCATTGAAGGGCAACCCTGGCATGCGCCGCGCACTTTGGGCGGCCGCTGGCGACCTCAAGCTTCAAGAGGTCGCGATCGCGGTCGGCAAGTCCAAGGAGGACGTCAAACGTATCTGGGACCAGATTGAGCCTCACTTGCCGATGTTCGCTCTCTTCCAAAGTGATCGGAGCAGTCGGGACTCGGACAGCGAGGTCCAAAGCCCGATGAAGGCAGCCGTCGCTGCGGCCATTGCAGAGGTCCAAGATGACATCGCTCGAATCCAAACAAAGGTTCGCGAGAAGGCCGAAGAGATTGCGAAGAACACGCACAGAGCTTTGACCACGATTGATCCCAACCTTGCCAGCGAACTTACACCAGAGTTCAGCCCTCCCACCGCCGCCAAGTGGCAGGGACTGTTTTCGCTCGGCCTGAACACCGACGATGGCATACCGTTGAACAAGCGAGGCAGCGGCGTCAGGCGGCTTGTGCTGGTGAGCTTCTTCAAAGCCGAAGCGGAGCGACGGCTCAAAACCAGCACCAAGCGCAGCATCATCTACGCGATCGAGGAGCCAGAGACGGCTCAGCACCCCAGCAACCAACGGATTCTCATCGACTCCTTCAAGGTATTGTCAGAAGACCCCGGCTGTCAGGTTGTATTGACCACTCACAGTCCCGGATTTGCCTCGGCGCTACCCCAGCAGAGCATTCGTTACATCTCTCGCCACTCCGACACGAAAAAGCCGCAGGTTGAGTCGGGGGTCGACGTGTTCGGTAAGGTGGCTGAAGCATTGGGCGTAACGCCTGACAGCCGGGTCCAGGTACTAGTGTGCGTCGAAGGTCCAACCGATGTACTAGCCTTGAAAGCCCTTTCCAAAGCGCTCCACGAGGTCGACTCCAACCTGCCAAATCTTTCATCCGATGAGCGACTGGCATTTGTTGTCCTGGGCGGTGGAACGCTGGAGCACTGGGTCAATCACCACTACCTGCGGGGCCTAGGCAAGCAGGAGGTGCACATCTACGACGGCGATGTCCCGGCATATGCCCTAAGCGCGCAGCAGGTCAATGACCGTGGGGACGGGTCATGGGCTGTCGTCACAACCAAGCATGAGATTGAGAGCTACTTGCACAAGGACGCAATTGCGCTCGCGTTCGGATTTGAGATTGAAGTCACTGATCACCCCATGGCGGGCAAAGCTGTTCCAAAGGTCTTCGGGGAGGCTTTTGTCGCCCACGCCGGCGTAGGCAGTCCGCTTAAAGACTCCAACGCCAAGAGAAAGTTGGCTCAGCATGCGTTCCCTTGCATGACAGCAGCCATGTTGGAAGAGCGTGATCCCGATGGCGAAGTTCGTGGTTGGATGCGTCGGCTAGGCGAGATGTTGGCTTAAATGCCCCTTTGGGTCGGAAACTGGCCTTCGGTACCCCCGATAAAAGTCCATAGACCCAGTATTGGATATCTGCTCCCCAAGGCTAAGCTTTGGGCAAATGCCCCCTTTCGGCCAGAAGCGGACGTCAGGTTGCGCTGCCGAGCCGCTCTTGACCAACCTGGCGGCGTTGTCACGTCATCGCCCAACCCGCCACGGCAGCCAGCAACACGACCAGAACCGGCGGAGCACGCGCAACGACCAGTAGCCCAAACGCAACCAGTGCCATCGCGACATCCCATCGGTCATGGATCGCGCTGGTCCACACCGGGTCATACAACGCCGCCAGCAGGATGCCGACCACCCCGGCATTGACGCCTGCAATCGAAGCTTGGAGATCCTTGCGGTGGCGCAGGGACTTCCAGAACGGCAGCACCCCCACGAGCACAAGAAAGGCTGGCAGGAAAATGACCACCAACAGCGCAAGGCCTCCTGCCCAGCCACCGAGCGACCCCTCGGCTATAGCCCCCAAGTAAGCCGCAAAGGAGAAGAGAGGGCCCGGCACCGCCTGCGCCGCACCATATCCGGCGAGCAGATCCGCCGTGCTCACGGAGCCGCTTTGGACAACCGCGGTCTGCAGCAACGGCAGCACGACATGGCCGCCGCCGAAGACCAGGGCGCCAGCGCGGTACACACCCTCCAACAGCACGGCCAAGGGGGAGCCGCTAGCCACCGCCCACAAGGGCAGCAGAACAAGCGGCAGGACCAGTAGCACCAGTGCCACCGTGCCGGTTCTTCGCGAGACGGAATAGCCGCCGTCTAATTGGCCGGAAGCCGGTTCGATATTCAGTACCCAGCGACCGAGCAGTCCGCTGGCGATGATCACCACGATCTGGCCGGCGACCGAGGGCATGGACAAGGTCAACACAGCCGCGAAGACCGCCATCGCTGCCCGTAGACGATCCGGGCACAGGGATCGGGCCATTCCCCATACTGCTTGGGCCACCACTGCAACTGCCACGATCTTCAGGCCATGCAGCCAGCCGGATTCAATGATGGCCTGGTATTTGGCAACGCCCAAAGCGAACAGGAACATCAGCACGGCCGACGGCAGCGTAAAGCCGGCCCAAGCGGCCAACAGGCCAGGCCAGCCGGCGCGACGCAAGCCCAGCGCCATGCCTACCTGGCTGCTGGCCGGGCCTGGCAGTAGCTGGCACAGGGCCACCAGATCGGAGTAGCTACAGTCCGTCAGCCAACGGCGGCGTTCGACGAACTCGAGGCGGAAGTAGCTCAGGTGGGCGATTGGACCGCCAAACGACGTCAGCCCCAGTCGCAGGAACACTAGGAAGACGCGCCATGCGCTGTCGCTTGTCGTGGGATTCAGCGCCCGCATGGGGCATGACCTCCTGTGGTTCTCAGCGGTGGCAAGCCCAGCCTGGCAATGGGATCACAGCGTCGAGCTTCCGGGGTGCCCGGTCACCAACTCTCCATCCTCCTTTCGGAATGGTCCGGGCAGCGGCGGCAGGATCTCCAGCACCACTTCCGAAGGCCGGCACAGACGAGCACCCCTATCGGTTTGTACGAAAGGACGATTGATGAGTATCGGGTGCGCCAGCATCGCATCAAGCAGCGCGTCGTCGCTCAGCGCTGCGTCGCCTAGCCCGAGTTCGTCATACGGCGTTCCCTTCTGCCGGATGGCATCGCGCACGCTCAACCCCGCCGCCGTAATGAGCTCGACCAGGCGCGCACGGCTGGGTGGGTGGGCCAGGTAGTCGATCACGTCCGGTTCGATCCCGGCAAAGCGGATCAGCGCCAAGGTGTTGCGTGAGGTTCCGCACTTGGGGTTGTGATAGATGACAGCGTTCAAGCACTTTCCTCCTGGTTCAAAACGGTCTCCACTACGCCTGCAGCGGCCGCCAGCGCCGCCGTCTCGACGGCCCCTTTGCGTTCGCTGTAACGGTCCACCAGGTAGTCACTGCGCCCGCGCACCAGCAGGGTGAACTTGACCAGTTCCTCCATTACGTCCACCACGCGATCGTAATACGCCGAAGGCTTCATTCGACCGTCGTCATCGAACTCCTGCCAGGCCTTGGCCACCGAGGACTGGTTGGGAATTGTCACCATCCGCATCCACCGGCCGAGCACGCGCAGCGCGTTGACCACGTTGAACGACTGGGAACCGCCGCAGACCTGCATCACTGCCAGCGTACGGCCCTGGGTGGGGCGCACGCTGCCCTCTTCGAGCGGCAGCCAGTCGATCTGGTTCTTGAACACCGCCGTAAGGGTGCCGTGGCGTTCCGGGCTGACCCACACGTGTCCTTCCGACCACAGCGAGGCCTGGCGCAGCTCCTGCACCTTGGGGTGAGTGGCCGGCACCGAGTCAAGCATCGGTAGCTCATGTGGATCAAAGAGGCGGGTTTCCGCCCCAAGCTGCTCCAGCAGCCGCTGCGCCTCCAGCGCCAGCTTGCGGCTGAACGACCGCGGCCGCAGCGACCCGTACAGAATCAGGATGCGTGGCCGGTGTGGCTGCGCGGCCGGATCGTTGAGCTTGGCGGCCGTGGGAATGTCCATGGCACCCGGGACCACGTTGGGGATCTGCTGCACGGGGGTTGTCCTGTCATTTTGCTTCGATTATTCTAGAATCATGGAACATAAGAACGCAACCCACGCCCTGGCAGCCCTCGGTCATGCCACCCGCCTGTCGATCTTCCGTCTACTGGTTCAGGCTGGCAGCGCCGGCAAGCTGGCCGGCGACATTGCCCAAGCCCTCTCTTTGCCTGGCGCCACGCTCTCCTTCCACCTGAAGGAACTGCTGGCTGCGGGACTGATCAGCGCCGAGCAACGTGGCCGGACCATCTGCTACCGGGCTGAGTTCGTGGCGATGAACGAGCTGGTGGCCTACCTCACCGAAAACTGCTGTGCCGACGAACAGGCCTGTGAACGCCCCGCAGGCTGCTGACCCCCATATCCCAGAGATCGCCCAAATGACCCGTCGTGTTCTGTTCCTTTGTACCGGCAATTCCGCGCGCAGCGTGTTGGCCGAATCGACCCTGAAAATGTGGGGCGAAGGTCGCTATCAGTCCTTCAGTGCAGGCAGCCAGCCAGCCGGTCGGGTCAATCCGTTCGCCATTGCCCAATTGCAGCGCGAGGGCTTCCCGGTGGAGGGCCTGCGCAGCAAGTCCTGGGACGAATTTGCCGAAGCGGATGCTGCTGCCATGGATCTGATTGTCACCGTGTGCGACAGCGCGGCCGCTGAGGCGTGCCCGGTTGTGTTTGGCGATTTCGTGCGCGTGCACTGGGGCCTGTTCGACCCGGCCGGTGTGGAAGGCTCGGATGCACAGAAGGCTGAAGCGTTCGACCGGGCACATCAGATCATCAAGGCCCGGCTGAAGGCCTTCCTGGAGATTCCTGACGGGGCATGGGATGACCGTGAGTCTCTCAAGGCCCAGCTTGATCCGATTGCGCAGATCCACTGACCGTCTTCCCGGAAAACCCCATGACCACTGACACCTCCCGCCTGTCGTTTCTGGACCGGTACCTGACGCTTTGGATCTTCGCCGCCATGGCGCTCGGCGTCTGCCTGGGCGCGATGTTCGAAGGCGTGCCCAGCGCGTTGAACAGCCTTTCCGTGGGGTCGACCAACATCCCGATCGCCATTGGCCTGATCCTGATGATGTACCCGCCGCTGGCCAAGGTGAAGTACGAGGAACTGCCCACCGTCTTTGCCGACAAGCGCGTGCTGATGCTCTCGCTGCTGCAGAACTGGATCGTGGGCCCGTTCCTGATGTTTGGCCTGGCCGTGCTGTTCCTGCGCGACTACCCCGAGTACATGACCGGCCTGATCCTGATCGGCCTGGCGCGCTGCATCGCCATGGTGCTGGTGTGGAACCAGCTGGCCCGCGGCGACGGCCAGTACGTGGCCGGCCTGGTGGCATTCAACTCGATCTTCCAGATCGCGCTGTTCAGCGTCTACGCGTGGTTCTTCCTTTCCTGGTTGCCGCCGGTGTTCGGACTGCAGGGCAGCGTCATCGATGTCAGCGTCTGGACCATCGCAGAGGCGGTTCTGATCTACCTGGGCATCCCGTTCCTGGCCGGTTTCCTCACCAGTCGATGGCTGAAGGCGCGCAAGGGCGTGCAGTGGTATGAAGAGAAGTTCCTGCCTGCCATCAGCCCGATAACGCTCGCCGCACTACTGTTCACCATCGTGGCGATGTTCAGCCTGAAAGGCGGTGACGTACTGCGGATTCCCATGGACGCGGTGCGCATCGCGATCCCGCTGACGTTGTACTTCATCATCCAGTTCGTCATCAGCTTCTTCATGGGCAAGCTGATCGCCAAGGATTATCCACGCACCACTGCGATCGCGTTCACCGCGGCAGGCAACAACTTCGAACTGGCCATCGCGGTAGCCATCGCGGCCTTCGGCCTGGCCTCGCCGGTCGCCTTCGCCGCCGTCATCGGCCCGCTGGTGGAAGTGCCGGTACTGATCCTGCTAGTCCATGTCGCCCTGCGGCTGGGCAAGCGCTACTTTCCTGCCGACGCACGGAGCCGCTGAGCCATGAGCACCACCCGACACATTCCATTGCTGATCCTTGGTTCCGGCCCGGCCGGCTGGACCGCCGCTGTCTATGCAGCCCGCGCCAATCTAAACCCGGTGGTGATCACCGGCCTGCAGCAGGGTGGCCAGCTGATGACCACCACCGAGGTGGACAACTGGCCGGGTGACGCCCATGGCCTGATGGGCCCGGACCTGATGGCACGCATGCAGGCCCACGCCGAGCGCTTCGAGACCGAGGTGATCTTCGACCACATCCACACCGCTGACGTGTCGCAGCGCCCGTTCAAGCTGATCGGCGACAGCCACGAGTACACCTGCGATGCGCTGATCATCGCCACCGGCGCCACCGCTAAGTACCTGGGCATTCCGACCGAAGAGGCCTTCAAGGGCCGCGGCGTCTCCGCCTGCGCCACCTGTGACGGCTTTTTCTACCGTGACCAGGACGTGGTAGTGGTGGGTGGCGGCAACACGGCCGTGGAAGAGGCGCTGTACCTGTCCAACATCGCCCGCAAGGTCTACCTGGTCCACCGCCGCGACACCCTGAAGGCGGAAAAGATCATGCAGGACAAGCTGTTCAAGAAGGTGGCCGAAGGCAAGATCGAAACCGTCTGGCACCACCAGGTGGAGGAAGTGCTGGGCAACGACGCCGGCGTGACCGGTGTGCGCGTGAAGTCCACCCTGGACGGCGGCACCCGCGACATCGATGCCCACGGCTTCTTCGTGGCCATCGGCCACCACCCGAACACCACCCTGTTCGATGGCCAGCTGGCGATGAACAACGGCTACCTGGAAATCCGCTCCGGGCTGGGCGGCAACGCCACCCAGACCTCGGTGGAAGGCGTGTTCGCCGCAGGCGACGTGGCCGACCAGCACTATCGGCAGGCCATCACCTCCGCCGGCTTCGGCTGCATGGCCGCACTGGATGCCGAGCGCTATCTGGATGCACTTAAGATCTCCGATCAACAGCAGCACAGGAACGCCGCCTGAGTGCAGAGATGTGAGGAATTCCAGATGGACAGCGTCGATGTGGTGGTGATCGGAGGTGGGCAGGCGGGTCTTTCGGCTGGCTACTTCCTGCGTCGCAGCGGGCTGTCCTATGTGATTCTTGATGCTGAAACGTCACCTGGTGGGGCGTGGCAGCATGCGTGGAAATCCTTGCATCTGTTCTCGCCGGCGGGCTGGAGCTCGATTCCCGGTTGGCCGATGCCCGCCACCCGGGAACCGTACCCTTCGCAGGCGGAAGTGCTGGACTACCTCACGCGCTACGAGCACAAATATGCACTGCCCGTCGTCCGTCCCGTGCAGGTGGAACGCGTCAGTCGTTCGGGAACCCGGCTGCTGGTGGAAGCAGATGACGGCCGACAGTGGCATACGCGTGCAGTGATAAGCGCCACAGGTACCTGGCGGCATCCCTACACGCCCGACTATGAAGGTATGGACGCATTCGGCGGCGTGCAGCTGCACTCGGCCCACTACAGCCATCCTGGATCCTTTGCCGGAATGCGCGTGGCGATCATCGGCAGCGGCAACTCAGGGGCACAGATTCTGGCCGAGGTATCAAAGGTGGCCGACACCACTTGGATCACCCAGGGCAAGCCAGCCTTCCTGGCCGACGATGTGGACGGGCGCGTTCTGTTCGCACGCGCAACCGAGAAGTGGAGGGCCCAGCAGGAAGGCCGCGAACCGGATGTTCCGCAGGGTGGTTTTGGCGACATCGTCATGGTGCCGCCGGTGGTGGATGCACGGCGCCGCGGTGTACTGGTCTCCATGCCGCCACCCGTCCGTTTCACCGCCACCGGCATGCAGTGGGCAGATGGCAGCGAACGCAACTTGGACGCCGTGATCTGGTGCACCGGCTTCCGGCCGGCGTTGTCGCACCTGGAAGGAATGGGCATGGTCAACGCCCTGGGTCGGATCGACGTGGATGACACCCAGGTCCGTTCGGTCGCAGCGCCATCGGTCTGGCTGCTTGGCTATGGCGACTGGAATGGCGCAGCGTCGGCCACGCTGATCGGGGTGACCCGATACGCGCGCGAGGCAGTAAGGCAAATCAGCGACTACGTTGGGGCTTTTTCTCCGCTGTCATCTGGCGCGTGAGCCTCGGCGCCATTGCCCAGCGCCCGCACCTGCGATTGCAGGGTCATGCGGTCCAGCGCTTCAGGCTTGAGCGCCAAGAGCAAGCCGAGACGATGCTGGAGCTGGTGAAGCGTGCTCAGGAACGCCTTGTGGACCTGCTCCGCGCTGCCCTGTACTGCAGCCGGGTCGGGGATACCCCAGTGAGCCGTAACCGGGTGACCTGGCCACACTGGACACGCTTCACCCGCTGCGCGATCGCACATGGTCACGATCAGATCCATCTGTGGTGCTTTCGGACCTGCGAATGCCTCCCACGGCTTGCTCGACAGCCCGGCAACGTCGAAGCCAATCTCCGAGAGCACCTGCAGGGCCACTGGATGAACTACGCCCTTGGGATAACTGCCGGCACTGTAAGCGCGGATACGTCCGCGCCCTAAATGGTTGGCTAGTGCCTCGGCAAGAATGCTGCGCGCCGAGTTGCCTGTGCAGAGGAACAGAACATTCAGGGTACGCATACCATCGCAACTATTTATCTAGAACAATCGAAGTATTACCTTCCCATATGTCAGTTCGATGACCGCCGGAAAGGACGCGGGCACCTTTCGGTGCCCGCTTCGCTCATTCAATGACCCGACGACAGCGCGGTGCCTGGCGTACGGTGCTTTCCCAGGCGATCAACCAAGGTCTCACTTGCATCGTTGAGACCGAACACTTCAACGGTCGCGCCGTGCTCGCGCAGCTTCATCACTACCCTGTCGAGCGCATCAACGGCGGTCAGGTCCCAGAAGTGGGCGTCCTTCAGATCGATTTTGACGTTCTTGGGGACATCCAGATAGTTGAAGCTGCTCACGAACTGTCCGGCAGACGCAAAGAACACCTGCCCCCTCACAACGTAGACGCGCGAGTCGATGTCGACCTGGGTGTCGTCGATGCTCAGCATCTTTCCGACCTTGCGGGTGAAGAACACGGCCGACAGGACCACGCCTGTCAACACGCCCTTGGCAAGGTCGTGGGTAGCCACGGTCACGATGACCGTCCCAATCATCACAATTGAAGAGCTCTTGGGATGAACGGCCAGCTCGCGCAGCGAGCGCCAGCTGAAGGTTCCGATGCTGACCATGATCATCACCGCGACCAGTGCGGCCATTGGAATCTGACTCACCAGGTTTGACCCATAAACAACGAGGAGGAGCAGAACCACGCCGGCCACCAGGCAGGAGAGACGGCCTCGGCCACCGGAAGTGATGTTGATCACCGACTGGCCGATCATTGCACAGCCTGCCATGCCCCCAAAGAAGCCCGTTACGGTGTTAGCCAAGCCTTGGCCCGCACATTCGCGATTCTTCTGGCTCGGGGTATCGGTCATGTCTTCGACGATCTGCGCGGTCATCAGCGATTCCAACAAGCCAACGACCGCCAAAGTCGCCGAAACCGGCAGCAGGATCTGGAGTGTCTCCCAGGTGAATGGCACGTCCGGAATCAGGAACGACGGCAGGCTGTCAGGCAGCGCCCCCATGTCGCCTACGGTGCGTACCTGGAAGCCGAAATACATGGAAGCGGCCGTAAGAACCACGATCGCCACCAATGCCGAAGGAACGGCTTTGGTCAGCAGCGGCAGCAGGTAGATGATTGCCAGACCCACAGCACAGATCGCATACACCATCCACGGCATGCCGATGAGCTCGGGAAGCTGCGCCATGAAAATGAGAATCGCCAGTGCATTCACAAATCCGGTCACCACCGAGCGCGACACAAAGCGCATCAGCGAGCCCAACCGCAGGGCGCCGGCCAGCATCTGCAGCACGCCGGCCAGGATGGTGGCGGCAAACAGATACTGGATGCCGTGCTCGCGCACCAGCGTAACCATCACCAACGCCATGGCGCCGGTCGCAGCCGAGATCATGCCAGGGCGGCCACCGGCGATGGCGGTGATGACGGCGATGCAGAACGAGGCATACAAACCTACCTTTGGGTCGACGCCGGCGATGATGGAAAACGCGATTGCCTCAGGAATCAGGGCTAGCGCAACGACGATGCCCGACAGCAGGTCACCACGGATGTTACCGAGCCATTGCTGGCGCAGGGGATAAATTGCAGACATAGGAAATGATCTCCGCGCACAGCCGTGCGCGCCAAACGAAAGAAACAGGCACCCTTCCAGACCTAAGTGTCTGGATCGCTTCTTCAATCAAGCGTCAGGGTGGAGTCATCGCTAGCCGATCCGTTAGGTATTTGACGGTCTATTGTAGGCCAGCATAGCGCCTGAGGGGAAATCCGGCATTGCGGTCGCCTCGGTGCATTCTCAAGGGTAGCTTCCCAGATCCCAAGATCATTTCGCAGGCGAGGTCGACAAGCTGGTAGGCAGTTGATCAGACTGAATTGAGCTCTGACCGAATCGCCAAAGAACAGGTGGACATTCGCCGCGGGTCCTATGTCCCGCTATCGGCCATAAGCAGACATCCACCCCATCCCTGATAAACATCCCTAGGCCGCAGCAGACCTCAAGCCTGCTGCGGTCAATTGGTTTTGGGGCAGACTACGCCAATGGCCTAAATTCCCCTAGGTCAGTGAGTCTAGCCCGTCCCTTCTAGGACGCCTTGGGCCACTTCAAGTTGATGCATCGTCCGCACAGAAGATCCCATGCATCGCGCCCAGCAGTGCTGCAACGCGCGGGTCTGCCATGCGGTAGATGATCGACCGCGATTCCCGCCGGGTCGCTACAAGCTTTCGTTGGCGGAGTTCGCCCAGTTGCTGGGAGAGCGCCGGCTGTCGAATGCCAGTTGCGTCCTCAAGTCCGCCCACCGTCATTTCACCTTGCGCGAGCTGGCATAGCAGCAACAGGCGCGAGGGGGTGGCCATGAAGCGCAGCAACTCGGCCACTTCGGGTACGCGCTCCTTCATCTTGGCTAGGTCAGACGGGCTGAATGGGGGGCTGGTCACAGGCAATGGCAACTTGGGTGGCTGAGGTGATGCGAACACCATGGGTAACCCGTTCAATCTAGCATGTTTCCATAGTTGCACCTATTACGTAACTATGTAATTCTCAGGCCGCGAAGCCTCCTGGAGCCAGTCATGATCCCATCTGTAGCGATAGACGCCCCCCTGGAGCAGGCTGTGCGTCTAGTCAGCGATGCGCGTGCCGGCCTGCTTCCCTCGCCTTCCGTGAAGACGTTCTTTGATCCTGCTACGTTCACTGCCAGCCACGTCGTACGCGATCCAACTTCTTCAGCGTGCGCCGTCATCGACAGCGTCCTGGACTTCGACATGGCCGCAGGCCGCACGTCCACTTCCTCCGCATCGGCGTTGGTGGACTACGTGCGTGCCGAGCGCCTGCAGGTGCAATGGCTGCTGGAAACCCACGCGCATGCCGACCACCTGTCCGCGGCTCCATGGCTGCAGGAGCAGGTGGGAGGCGCACTGGCTATTGGCGAACACATCACCGCAGTCCAAGAAACCTTCGGCAAGGTCTTCAATGCCGGTACTGCATTCAAGCGGGATGGCAGCCAGTTCGATCGCCTGTTCGCCGACGGTGCCTCCTTCCGAATCGGTAATCTGCAGGCTATGTCGCTGCACGTGCCAGGCCACACTCCCGCTTGTCTGGCGTACGTGATCGGCGACGCCGTGTTTCCTGGAGACACGCTGTTCATGCCGGACTACGGCACCGCCCGATGCGACTTTCCAGGTGGTTCGGCTCGCCAGTTGTATCGCTCGATCCAGCGCCTGCTGTCCCTGCCCGACGCCACCCGCGTATTCCTGTGCCATGACTACAAAGCCACCGGCCGGGACCATTTCGCATGGGAAACAACCATCGGTGCCGAAAGGACAACAAACATGCATGTGCACGAGGGCGTGAGCGAAGCCATGTTTGTGGAACTGCGGGAGGCTCGTGATGCCACGCTTCCGATGCCACGGCTGATCCTGCCGTCAGTGCAGGTCAACATGTGCGCCGGCCATCTGCCCGAACCCGAGGACAACGGCGTGCGCTACCTCAAGCTGCCGGTGGACCTGCTATGACGCTCTCTCATTTGGCCTGGTATTGGCCGCTCGCTGGCGGTGCCATGATCGGAACAGCGGCCGGTGCCTATCTGGTCCTTCTCGGCCGCGTTGCCGGCATCTCGGGTCTGCTTGCCAAGACACTGGGCATGCCGGGTGACGGCGGACGCGGGAGTGCAGCCCTGTTCATGGCAGGACTTGCCGTGGCGTCAGGCTTGGCATTGGCGGCCAGGCCCATACTATTGCCGGCGCTCTCCGCAAACGGAGCAGTGGTATTGGTGATTGCCGGACTGCTGGTGGGTTACGGAACTCGCCTTGGCGCTGGCTGTACCAGTGGGCACGGTGTCTGCGGCCTGGGCCGGGCATCGCCGCGGTCGGCGATGGCTACCTGCGTGTTCATGCTCATGGGCATGGCTACGGCGACCCTGGTACGGATTGTGGCGGGAGGCACGGCATGACCCGTCTCGCCGCGTTCCTGTGCGGCGCACTCTTCGGACTGGGACTGGTCGTATCCGATATGGCCAACCCAGCCCGCGTGCTTGCTTTCCTTGATGTGAGCGACGCCTGGGACCCTTCTGTGGCGCTGGTCATGCTGGGCGCACTGATCCCATCCAGCGCAGCCTACTTGTGGATACGCGCCCGCAGAACGCCGCTTCTTGCCGCATCGCTGCACATTCCCACCCATCGCATCATCGATCGGCGCCTTGTGATCGGTGCGGCGATATTCGGCCTGGGTTGGGGACTGGCCGGAGTGTGTCCCGGCCCTGCCATCGCGTTGCTGGGAACCGGCCAGCCCTTCGCGATCATCTTCACCACGGCAATGATCGCAGGCGTGATCCTGCATGGCCTCATTCATCGCCCCACTGCAACTACGGGACAACCATGAACCTCAAGCCACTCTCTGCCAACCTCAAGGTATCCGGTCAGCTCCTGCCAGAGGATATTGAAGCTCTGAAGGAGCAGGGCTTTGCGAGCGTGATCTGCAATCGGCCCGACGACGAACAGCCGGAGCAGCCCAGTCACCATGCGCTGCAGGCTGCCTGCCATCAGGCGGGCATGCAGTTTGCCTATCTTCCCGTAGTGCCTGGTGTCATTACCGATGATCAGGTGCATACCTATGCCAAGTTGATCGACACGCTGCCACGCCCTGTTGCCGCGTACTGCAGAACCGGCACCCGTTCTGCGATGCTTTGGGCGCTGTCGGAAGTCGTTCACAATGGAGCGGCGTTTGCCCACGTCCTGTCTGTTGCTTCGGATGCAGGCTATGACCTTTCTTCCATCGCAACACGGCTGCAGCAAGGCCCGGCGTCCGGCGACTGACATATGGAAGCGCTATCTCTGCTGCAGTTGGTTCTGGGCGGCCTGGCTGGCGTCCTGGTCGGCTTCGTCCTGGGCGTGGTCGGTGGGGGCGGATCCATCCTGGCGGTACCACTGATGCTCTACGTGGTCGGAGTGGAAAATCCGCATGTGGCAATCGGCACCAGCGCCCTGGCAGTAGCGGTCAATGCGGTGTCGAATCTGGTGATACATGCTCGTAGAGGGAATGTTCGTTGGCCCTGTGCCTCGGTCCTCGCCTTGGCGGGGGTCGCGGGCGCATACCTGGGTTCCAGCTTGGGCAAGGCGGTCGACGGCAAGAGGCTGCTGGCGCTGTTTGCTGTGGTCATGGTCATTGTCGGCATCGCCATGCTTCGCAGGCGCAACACGCCTGGATTCGCGGACGCTCGGCTCGGCAGACGCAACGCGCCCGCACTGATTGGGCTGGGCGCCACCGCCGGCGGGCTTTCCGGCTTCTTTGGCATTGGCGGAGGTTTCCTTATCGTGCCCGCACTGGTGGCCGCGACGGGCATGCCGATGATCGCCGCAGTCGGAAGCTCGCTCGTCGCCGTCGCCGCATTTGGCATGACCACCGCACTAAACTACGCGCATGCAGGTCTGATCAACTGGAAGCTCGCGGCAGTGTTCGTCGTTGCCGGCATGGCTGGCGGTACTGCAGGAGCAGCAACTTCGACGAAGCTTGCCAGCTATCGTGGAGCTCTGAACACGGTATTTGCAGTACTGATCTTCATTACTGCCGCATACATGCTGTGGAAGGTGAGCTGACCGGATGTGTTCCAGACCACAGCCGAGCACTGATAGCCAGCGCAGCGCTTCAAAGGCATTGATAGGAAGATACTACGAATGTTGGTCCACATCTTCCAGAGTCAAATAAGATGCGACGGCTCGAAGCGCCTTGCGATCAGCTTCGAAATCCATGGCCAATAGGCCGCGCTCCAACGCAATGCGGGCATGCGCCTGTGATGCGACTCTTGTCGCTTCATTCGAGGACCCTGCCAACGCTACGAAGGCCTTCTGCAGCCGGATATTGACCTCCAGCGAGCCGGCCGCATCCCTGCAGATTGGTGTGAATGCATCCTCGAACATGTCGCGGACATCGAGGCACTGCACGTGCACACGCGGATAGAGCACATCACACGTCGCAGCGTCCCCGGTGTGGCTGGCCCATGCACAGAGCAGCCTGACACAGGTCCCGATGACGTCGATGCAGGTGCCAGGGTCGTTCACTGCAGGTGACATGGCTCGCTGGGCAATTTCCGCAAGCACGACCAGCCCGAAGCGTGGGTCATTCTCGATGGAGCGCGAGTCACTGAAGGAAATGGCTGAGATCACTTCACTCTGTACGTCTGGAAGTGGATTCCCCTCGATGGCTATCAAGGGACGGACCGGAGTTGCGAACGTACCCGGCTGGCAGAGCAGATGAACGCGCAGATCATGTTCCTGTGCAATGCCGTCGATCCGGCCGACGTCCACATGTTCAACGTAGGCAACCTGATCGCCAACCAGCAGTACCGCCCCCTCCCCTACCGGGACCGCACTGGCTCCGCCGAGCCGAGGCTCCTCGGCGCGGCGCTTCATTGCCGCTTTGGTCGCCCGCTCCACCAGATCGATGGTTTCGCCAACGCGGCCAAAGCGTGAGAACTGCTCGATAGCCCTGAGCAACGTCACTGTGATGACGATGATGACCGCGATGGTTGCCCCGAACAGGACAAGCCGGCCGCTGTCTCCGTAGATGCCGGTGCTGAGCGCGATGAGGCCCACGATCGAGAACAGGAAGGCACCAATGAAGGTGGCCAGCGCACCTTGGGCCCGTGTGTCTTCGATCAGCAGGCGGGCCGCGCGCGGGGTGGCGCTGCTGGACGCGGACCCGTATGCGGAGACCATGGTGGACAGCGAGAAGGTGGTGACCGTCAGCATCGACGCGGCAAGAATGCCAAGAATGTTACCGACGGAATCTGCGCCGATCCGTGCAGCAAGGCCGGCGGGAATTAGGAACTTCAGGAACGCGCCGGCCAACGCCGTGATGATGCCCAGGGCGCCATACAGTGTCGAGCGGAACCACATCCGCTTGGTAACTTTGCTGGCTGCAAGCCTCAATCTGGTAAGCATTGGCCACTTCCTGTGCAGTTCGACCATCAATAGCACGGTCGGGCGCCGAGGCCACGTCAAGGCAGGGTCATGCCCGACCCAAGGCAGATGCCGCTCCTCTGGGGGGCATCTGTGTGCGGATTCTACGAGCGCACCTTGTCCAGGAACTGACGGTGGCGCTCGTACTGATCGAGCACATCGTGGATGAGTTGAACTTTGGTCCACCCCATGACGTCGTAGTCCTGCCCGCCCTCCCGCAGATAGACCTCCGCTCGGTAATGACGGGTACCCTCGCTGACCGGCCGACGGGGATCCTGCAGGGCGAACGTCGGCGGCTCATAGGGCTGGGGCCGTACGGAGTAGAAGAAGTCCATCTCCTCGCCATGGCCAACCTGCAGCCACGCACGACCATCCCCCCCTTTGGAGACCTGCACCGGCAGATCCTGCTTGCGCAGCTCAACCGCAACCTCTTCCAATGCTGGGATGACACGCTGCTCGATGAAGCCGGTCACCTCGATCTTCAACGGGTTGTGCGCCAGCAGGCGCAGGCGCGCCCGCCAATCCTCGCTGGTGCCCGGCAGGATACGTGCCTCCCGCAGGATCGAGCGCTTGGTGGCATCCAGATGCATGGCCTTCAGCAGTCCCCAGCACATCAGGATCATGACGATCGTAAATGGCAACGCGCTGGCAATGGTGGCAGCCTGCAACGATTCCAGCCCGCCAGCCACCAGCAATGCAATCGCCAGGCCGCCGACCAGCAGCGCCCAGAAGATCCGCTGCCAGACCGGTGATTCCTCCTCACCCTTCGAGGTAAGCATGTCGATTACCAGGGCACCGGAGTCCGCTGAGGTTACGAAGAACAGCGCAACCAGGATGACCGCCAGCGAAGAGGTCAGCATGGTCAGCGGCAGGTGCTCCAAGAACTCGAAAAGCGCCATCGAGCTGTCGGTTGAGACCGCCTGCACCAACTGCTGGATGCCCTCTGCCCGCACCATCTGCAACGCGGTGTTGCCGTAGATGGTCATCCACAGGAATGTGAAGCCAAGCGGCACAAGCAACACCCCCACCACGAACTCACGGACGGTGCGTCCACGTGAGATGCGCGCGATGAACATGCCCACGAAGGGCGACCACGCAATCCACCAGCCCCAGTAGAACAGCGTCCAGCCACCCAGCCAACCCGTGGGTTCGTAGGCATAAAGGTTGAAGGTCATCGAGAACAGCTGGGAAACGTACATGCCGGTGTTCTGCACCAGTGCCTGCATCAGGTGCACGGTAGGTCCACAGACCAGCACGAAGGCCAGCAGCGCCGCCGCCAGGATCATGTTGAGCTCGGACAACCTGCGCACGCCGCTGTCCAGGCCAGCCACGACCGAGCCAGTGGCCACTAGTGTGATGACGGTGATCAAGCCAACCTGAGCGAGCGTACTGACCTCCAGGCCGAACAGGTAGTTCAGGCCGGCGTTGATCTGCATGACGCCCAGGCCCAGCGAGGTGGCCAGCCCGAAGATGGTACCCAGCGCGGCAAACGTGTCTACGGCATGTCCCAAAGGGCCGTGGATACGGTCGCCGATGAGCGGATACAACGCGGACCGGACACGCAGAGGGAGATTGTGCCGGTAGGCAAAGTACGCCAGCGACAGCGCTACCACTGCGTAGATCGCCCATGCGTGGATGCCCCAGTGGAAGAAGGTGATGCGCATGGCCTGGCGGGCAGCGGCGGCCGACTCGGGCGAACCGACCGGCGGCGTGGCGTAGTGCATGATGGGCTCTGCAACGCCGAAGAACATCAGACCGATGCCCATGCCGGCAGCGAACAACATGGCGAACCAGGAGCCGTAGCTGTAGTCCGGCGTACTGTGGTCAGGGCCGAGCTTGATGCGGCCGTAACTGCTGATGGCGACGCCGACGACGAAGACCAGGAAGCCGGCCACTGCAAGGATGGTGAACCAGCCTGCATCATTGGCAGCCCATGACTTCGCCGCGGTGAACCACCGCGTCGCCGTATCGGGCGCGATGGCAGCAAGCGCTAGCAGCGCGATGACGATGGCTGCCGTGGGAATGAACACCTGCGGAAGAATCCGCTGGCGAACGGGGGGATGTTGCGGAGCCGTGCTCTGCATGGATACCTCCGTGTTATTGGGTGAAATAGCCTCGGGCTTGCGCGAGGCCGATCAGAAGTAGAAGCCGATATTGAGGTTCAGCCGCGAATGCCAGCTGGAAGGGCCTCCTTCGTCGATGCTGATACCATCACCACCAGCAAACCACATGTTGCGGCCAGCGATCCAGTCGACATAGGTGAGCATGATGCCTTTCTGCAGGCTGCAACCGGTCACGTTCTGCCACGAATCAAGAAGGCCCGCGCGGTGCCCGACCGGGCGGGTCATGCTGAGGTTGTTATAGCAGGTGATGTCATCCAGCCAGCCCTTCTGGCCGAACGAATAGGCGATGTTGGCGCTTGGCACATCCGCCTGCGCTGCAACCTGGAAGGGGGATTGGAACGCCGACATTGCGATGCGATCTCCGGGTACGTCATACCGGTACCGCGCCCACTGCAACTGCGCGGTCCAACCATCGCGCTGCCACTGTGCATGGAGGGCCGCGCCCTGATGACCGTAGTGACGCCGTGTCTGAGTGTTCTGCACCTTGCCAGCAAACGCCGACGCGCCCAGCAACAGTTCGCCGCCGCCCCAGTCGCGCGCGCTCTCCACGCGTGCATGCAGTCGTTGCCGCTCGCGATACGGCAACGCCTCGGTCTGCGCGACATCAAAGGAGTAGCGATCGTAGCGAGCCCCGGACCCGTATTCGTCTCCGGAGAACCAGCCAAGATGCCAGGTTGTGCTGCCGCTGCGGTGAATCACTACAAGGCCCGGATCGTAATCATCCTCGATGCCCAGGTAGTAGCCGGAGCCGAACCAGAAACTCTGCGAAACGGTAGGGAGCAGCCCGAACGGGACTTGCTGGATACCTGCCTTCAGCTGGGTAGCATCGGAGAACTGCCAGCCCGCGTACGCGTGATGCACGGCGTCGAAACCATCGTACCAGCGGTACTGGGCAGAGAAGGAAAACGGTCCGGTTCCAGCGTCAAGATCTGCATGCATCAGTTCAAGCTGCAGGCGGCTGGTCGGCCCGTAGTCGAGCCAGCCATAGTTGAATCTGACGGCGCCTCCTGGATCAAAGTAAGGATCTCTATGGAGGCTATCCTCAGAAGCATCTGCAGCCAGCGAAGTTCCCGCCAACGCGGCAGCGACAATGAAGGGAATTGATCTCACGGTTGTGCGCGTTGCCTCCCTGATTTGCTACGGAAAGCGCTTGAGTCTAACGTCGATTCATCCAATGCCTCAAACAGGCGATCTCAAAGAACTCCTGGCGACGCCACAGCAATCACTCACGGCTCGTCTTTAGTCCTCAGGTCCATATACCACGTGAAAATCATGTGCAGCGAGAGAGTAGCTAATACGATCCACTTTAGTAGTCGATCCTGTGATTGAGCGACTCATTGTGGAGATGGAGTGACACGCAATGTCATTTGAGAATAGGCTAGGGCCTCGACACCGGGGGAAGAATTCATGACTATTGATATCAGCGGCCTTTCGGCCAAGGAACTTCGCTCACTGATTGCTCAGGCGGAGAAGCAGCAGTCTAAAGTGCTGTCACGCCCTAAGGCCACAGCGATGCGCGCCAAGATCAATAAGTACGTCAAGGATCATGGCTACACGATAGAAGAGCTCTACGGCGCTTCAGTGATCGCGCCCTCCGAAGCCGCCAAGAAGCGAGGCGATCGGAAGTCTGCCAAATCGACAGTGCCCAAGATCGCTCCCAAGTACCGTAATCCTGCAGTGCGCGGCCAGACGTGGTCCGGTCGAGGGCGGCAACCGCGATGGATAGCCGAGCTGGTAGCAAGCGGAAAATCACTGAATGACTTTCTGATCAAGTAGTGACAACGGGGCAGGCGTACACCGGTACCGCAGCCGGTCCTGAGAATCACTAGTCATCAGATCGAACAGGATGCTGGTGCGCGGAATGCCCTGCCAGGTAGGCGATCAAAGATTGGAGCTAGTCGCAGTTGATGTGACAGCGGGCGAACAGCAGGCGCTCCCCTTGCCTTTGGAGAGTGCGCTCAGGCAGCAATGTTTGCAGTATCCGCTTCTGGCCAGAAGCGGACCTGGATCAGGGCCAATGCGGCCGGGATAGCTTCGGGCCGCTGCGATCCTAGGCAACTCGGTCACTTCACCAGGTTCCAAGAGACGCCGGTGTCGAGCGGTACAGCCTACTAGCGTCGCCGAAAGCAACGGCGTTAGGTCAAAATTGCGTCGGATCCGAAGGATTAGAGCCCTCATGGCAAACCCTCGTCATGTGAACTTTCGCTAGAATCAGCTAAGCCTCCGGGGGCGGCAATGGCCAATAGAACTCAGCTTCGCCAAGCAATCATTGAAGCTCAGGCCTCGCTACGCTTGGAGGGCCTGCCCATCGGAGATCGAGATGATGACATCTATGCCGCAGCCATTGATGGTTCGCTCCGTGGACCGTTGCGCGATCTGGTCTTGAATCGTATTCGCGCCGAGTTGGGACTGGCTCACGAGACGAATGAAAATTGACAGAGGCCGCGAGGGCTAGGCGACGCTATGTGGTCGCCGGCCACCAGACGGCTGTTTTCGTAAGCGGTTCTCACTTAGCGCCTTCAGCACGTTTCGTGCTCCGAGCATCACCGAGAATCCCACATCCAGCGACACATTGCATCGCTGGCCGATTTGCTTGGCTGCCTGCTGAAGTTTGCGGTGGGATCCCGCTTGGTCTGCATCTCCTTCAACCATCTGTAGCGCAAGATCCATTGCCCTGTTCAAGTGAACTCTTTGACTGTACGGACCTTGCTCTTCGTATCTCAATTTGTACTCCTCGTAGACGTCAAGGTGCATCTCTCTTAGCAACTGCCTATTGAGCCTGAAGCGTCTAAGTACAACTTTCATCTGCGGCACATAGTGGTCTTTCTCGGATGCTTTCAGAACATCTGAAAAGCATTTGGCACATCGCTCGAGCCGCTCCGCATGCCTCCCAACAGGTAGCTTTAACGTTGCATAGCTAAACCAAAGATCCAACAGCGGCTCGGAAGCCGCCGCATCCGGGCTTAGCAAGATGTCGCGTGCTGAGATGGACTGGAGAGCGCAGAGATTGACAATGGCACGAATGGTCGTTCGACCCCTGGTCAAGTTCTTGGTAGCGCGGTAGAACTCCGCCTTGAGAGCGTTAGGATACGCGCGCCTCATCGGATGTCCGTCAACGAGCAGTTTCACGAATCGAACATAGTTTTCGAAGGGAATCTGGGGTTGTGAGGGCGTCGCGCAAAGTTCGATTATGGATGCGAGCTGCTGCTGACCCCATGCCTCGTCGCCAGTAATCGCTGCGGCGGCGCCATCACCGGAAAGCGATTGCTTGCATTTGTGGCATCTTCTACGCCGCTGGTAGTCTGTTGAGCTCGGCTGGTCCGCGCCACACCTTGAACAGGTGGTTTCGAGCTTGCATTTATGCAGGTCACACTCAGCTTGAATGTCGACGATCCACGATAGCGGCTCATATGAGAGATCATCGTCCCAATCGCGGTAGCACACTGGGCACCAGCGGCGGCGCGTTGTGTCTCGGCCTCCTCCGTAGGTTGCCAGTACGTCCTCCAAAACCCAGAATGTGCCGCACTGCAGGTCGCCCTGGGCGGTCAGCATCTTGAGCGTGCTGATACGGTGACTGAAGTCGCGGCTGGGACCGCAATACTTGCCCGAGCCCATGACTTGTCCTCTACGCCCACCATCAATAGCTGGACCGACTATCGACATCATATTGGCCATGGTCACGCCGACTGTCCACGCTTGCCGTAGAACGTAGTGCTCCAAGGATTCAACTCGCGACGTTCCCACACCCTTCAGTTGAAGTGGAGGCAAGGACGACCAGGTAAATCGCTGAATACTAGACTTCACGGCACACCTCCCCATAAGAGGAGGTCCAACTAGACGTGAGCGGTTTCGCCCTGGCTGTGGCGCTTCCAGCCTCCATTGCATCCTCGAAATCCTCGATATCTCGCCAAAGGTTGGCAAGATCGTTGTCTGAATAGTAGGAAGCCTCTATGTGACGTTTAAGGATCCGCTCGCTTCCTTCCTGCTTGGCCGCATCCGCAGCTCGCGACAGAAGCTGAGCCACCTCTCCGTAGACACCTCCCGTCGCGACCAGTAGATCCGCCGCCATTCGAATCAATAGGTCCTGTTTAGAGAAATTGTGCCTTTCGCTTAGCGAGGTAAGGAGGCGCAAGAATGGAGCCCGGTCCTCCTTTCTTCTAACGCTATATGGCGGAACCCATATAGACGTCACACTTCGGCGAAGCTCGGATTCGATCGACCAGAGTTGAACTGCCCTGTGGATCCCGGTCATTATGAGCATCGACCCGGCGGACTCTGCTAACGTCATCAAGTGCAATGCATGGTCCGCAGGTGACTTGTTTTTGTGATTCACCAGGAGCGCTGATATTTGATCGATAGCGACATACTTGCAGTCACGCGCAACCATGGACCGCCTTACAGACGACCAACACTCCGCTTCGGTGAGCCTGAGTTGATACCGTCCAAGCTGAAGGTCTCTGTCGCGAACTTCGGCTTGAATGTCCGAAGGGGGACTTGACCGAGGTGATCCGCCCTCCAGCGCCCATGTCAGAGTCGGCGCATTAAGCTCTTTCAATAACTCGCGGGCGAGGTATCGCGAACTGAAGTATGCTCCAACTGGCAAGCACGCGAACGTCTCGATGGCAGGAACTTTTCCCTTTTCCCACAGGTTTGGGTTCCCAAACATCTCACGCATAACGCTCCGACGCATCGTGGTCTTCCCTACACCCGACGGACCGATGACGAAGACCATATGCCCCGGCCTGTGATTGTCTAGAGCTGCCCTCAGGCGATCTCGCGGCCCTCTGTATGCTGAGTGCTGGAGAACTTTCATCAGAAATCCTCCGCTTTGTCGAGCGCTTCTGCACCTTCCTGCGGAGGACCTATATCTTGGCCCTCGTGACTGGTGGATTCCGCCACCTCTGCCAGGGGTGAGAGGAGTGCAATCGCAATGATTAATGCAGCTGCGAACTGCCTCCTGGCGTGCAGTTTTCGCGCGAGATCGTCGCGCCGCCGCCTTGCATCGGCGCCCCACCGGGACTGATTTGAGTCGGTAGTCACCATTTCCTTCCCTCAGGTTGGAGATCCCCAGCGCGCCTTCACATGTTCTGATCGCTCAGTGACACTGCCGGCAACCATGCTCATCTCAAATGCGTCGATGTCCCGCCATAGATTCCTAAGATCCTCACTTCCGTAGTAGGAGATCTCGATGTGTCGTTTGAGAATTCTGTTGCATCCCTCCTGCTTCGCAGCAATATCTGCCCGCCCCAGTAGTTCGACCACCTCAGCGAATACGCCGCCGGTAGCGGCAAGGATATCGTTGGCCATCCGGATTAGCAGATCATCCTGTGAAAGCCCGTAGCGAGTGGCCAATGACTTGAGCAAACGAAGGAACGGCACCTTGTCATCCCGACGCTTATCACTATATGGAGGCACCCAAACAGTTGTGACTCGGCGTCGCAACTCGGAGTTGACCGACCACAACTGCGTGGCTTTGTGCACCCCAGTCATGACGAACATCACGCCTGTGGCTTCAGCTATCGCCATCAGATGGAGGGTGTGGTCAGCGGGGGACTTGTCTCTGTGGTTGACTAGTAGCGCTGTGACCTGATCGATTGATACATACTTGCAACTACGCGCTCTCAGGCTTCGCTGCACCATCCCCCAGTACTCGCCTTCCGTCTGTCTTGTTCGCGCTAAGGACTCCCACTCCAATGTCGCAGTGGCAAGCTCGCGTCGAATTTCCAGTTTGGCGTCCTCCCCGAGATAGCTTCCATCCAGTAGCCATGCCAACGTTGGCACGTGCAACTCCTGAAGAATTGAGACAGCGAGCTGACGGGAACTGAAGTACGCGCCGTGAGGAAGTGTGGCGAATGTTTCGACCAAAGGTATCCGCCCAAGTCGCCAGCATGCAGGCTTACCAAACATCTCCCGCATCACCGAGCGCCTCATCGTTGTCTTGCCCACGCCGGATGGTCCAATAATGAAAACCATATGCCCGGGACGATGCTGGTCAAGCGCAATTCGCAATCGCTTGCGGGGGCCTTCGTATGCGGGGTGCTGAACCATCTTCATCAGTAGTCCTCCCGTTCATCGAACGGGACGATGTCCTGTGCGATCGCCGGTGGCACTGGTCCAATATCAAGGATCTCATTGCTGCTGGGCATCGCTTCGGGGGCAAGGTGCTCTGTTGCGGGCCTTGCCGCCTGGGCTTGCACTCGGCGCGAATGACGAGAACGGGCAACTTCCTTTTTTCTTTTGGCCGATTGCGACCGCAACGTGGGTGCCCAGAGCAAGTGGAAAAGTTGTTCCTGATCCGACAGCAGCGCATCGCTTTGCAGTCTGTTGTGGAAAGCCTTGAACCAATTTCCATGAACCTTCACGTAGATCACACTTGGGTCACAGCAATCGCTGCGAACCTCACTGGCATTCTCAGTTCGCAGGGCCCGTAGAAGCTCATCACTGGTGAACCAACCATCGGCAGTGCGTACGCCACGCTGGCGGTCGATTCGCTTCTTGGTCTCCACCTTGATCGCAGTTCTGATTAGGAACCCATCGTCCCATTCGCATGGTGTTCCGACGGCGCCGTAGGCCGCAAGCGCCTCAACCCTCTTCTCGGCTGGCGTTGCATCATCTGGGCCCGGTGTCATAGGAAGGTCGTGATAGACGAACTTCAGGAACTCCTCGTGCACACGGACAAAGTCCGTCCTCGCATTGTTTCGGCTCTTGAACCTGCCGTCGACCTTACGTCCCATCTGGTCGGGCCGCGTGCTTCCCGGGAATCGCTGTGCTACTTGTTCATTGACCTGCTTGATGGCGTTCTCAGCAATGCCATTCCAGGCGCTGCCCGCCGTTGGGGAGAACCTTAGACTGATCTCGCCATGGCAGAAATCTTGTAGCCAGCGGGAGGTGTTCTCCGGCCCTCGATCCAGATGGATCAACTTGGGTAGGAAGCCCTGTCTTTTGACGTACTCACGCATGAGCAATGCCAAGGCGTCGGTTCTTGCTGATCCAAATACCAATGCATGAGCCATCGGATAGCCCGTCGCTCCGTCTATGCCGATATAGAACTTTGCTTTGCTTGCTGGGAAGCAGTGAATCAGGTTCGGCGCGCAGCGAACATCCAGATCCGACGAATCCACGTGCAGTGTGTGGCCATATCCGATCGGAGGCAGCGAGCGATGGCGAGGATCGGTGCGTGTACGCGTCGCGTGGTAGGCGCGAAAGCCGCCCGTGGATAGCGCATGGCGTGTTGGGCTCTCGCTTCTTCGTCTAGCATCCAGTCGGCCCCTACCGCAGGGCTCAACTCCTAACCGAAGGCACTCCTCTTCGAACACATAGAGCAAGTCCTTCGGTCTATGTACCCTCCCGGTGTTCCAGTGCAGCGCGATGACGGTCTCTATGGCTTGTTCGTGTTCCGGAAGCAGGCGCGATGCTCGGTTTCCGCTAAACGCATATTTGGTAAGACAAGCCGAAAGCGCGGATCTTCCTTCGGCAACAGCCTTTCGAACATGTCGCTGCAGAGCGCCCATCCGTCGTGTTGCGGGCAGACTTCCGGCCTCAATCAGCGCAAGCCTACTGAGTCGCTGGTGTGCCCGCTGGAGGTCTGTAGCGCTTGCCACCAGCAATGGATCATCCACAGCTGGTTGCGACTGAGCTTTGACAATGGCTCCAAGCAGTAGCTCGTCCGCCTCCTTGGCCTGCTCCTTCGTGCCATACAGATGGAAGCGGTCAGTCCTAGCCGCGGGAGTGCTCTGCCATGGACCGAAGGCCGCCGATCTTCCCAGCATCCAAAGCGCTAGGCGCGGTGTGAAACCAGGCACCTCAGCGAAGAGACTGTCCAGCAGAAGGGGGCGCTTGGCGATTAGCCCAGCTGCCTTGGATACTGCGGTAGTTTCATGTTGCTGAAGGGCATCACCGGCTATCGCGTAGCACGCCTCAAGGTTTTGGAGGTACACACCGGTTGGAGTGGGCGGTACCCAGACTCTGAACACCAGGCCATGCTGCTGCGCCCATTGGGCGTAGGGGGAGTAGGTCCATACCGCGTCCTGCTTGACCCAAAGGGAGTCCGGAAGCGCCAGTTGACTCTCCAGCCACGATAGCGGCTTGCACTCCACTAGCTCTACGTGGTCCCTGCGAAATACAAGAAAATCCACATGTGCAGTGCTGATGTGATTGCGCCCGGACGCCGTGGTGCGCTGCACGCGGCGGCATGGTACTTGTACGTAGTAGCCCAGCACCTCGGGATCAAGCTCAAGCTCATAGGCGAAGACCAACTCGCACGTGTGGCTTTCAACTGTTCGCGCACTACCGTTCTTGATTGAGTTGTGTCTAACACGAACGTTTCTCAGCGCCGCCTTGCCTACGGTCTTGGTTCCGCTGCCGGCAATCATGTTCTCGAGCTGCCGAATACTGAGCTCACTTGCTTTTATGCGGGTGTAAAGAAGGTGACGGTCTTCAAACGTTAAGCCACCAAATTTTGGGTCTGTGGACATGCCGATTCCTCATGCGCACCCCACGGTGGCACCGTCCCAAAGGCCTGGGCGAGCCTTACCAGGCGAGTCGGACATAGGTGCCCGTGACAGGCCTGCGCAGGCTTGACAGGGGAGTCAGGGAAGGGGAAAGTATCGGCAAGACCTGCAAAGTCGCCGACCTGAAAACCCGTGAGTCCTACCTCACGGGTTTTTTCTTTCCAACTTCCGGCAAGGGAAGTTCAGATTGGGCTAGGTCATGGGCTGCCTGCCTCCCTCGGAGATTGAGGTACCTGAGATCGAAGGTATGCGCTGACATCGGCGGCGTGAGCGAACCACCCGCGACGACCTTGTGGACGAAACAGCGTCACTGGCAAACGACCTGTGGCGCTTGCCCGCCTAAGTGCTGCCGGGCTATTGAACCCGAGCAGTCGCGACAGGTCTTTGGCCGGCACTAGCCCGCCATAGGTTTGCGCCACCCAAGCCACAGACAATGCATCCGGCTCTTTACTTGGTAGGCTCACGTACGCTCCAGTGATGCTAGGTTCCAGGTAACCCTAGCGCTCTACCGTAGCCTTTTCATCCAGCAAAACTACCCTTCCAACGTCTACTTTTTTTGGAGGTTTCCGATGGGGGAGTTGCACGAAGCTTGCCAAGCACTCCAAGCGATGCAGTGCTCCAATTTAGGTCGTCCTGCCTCTGATGCATCGGACAGGCTGCACTCCAGGATTCTCTGGAATACATGGTC
Source organism: Stenotrophomonas sp. 2201_Sma (assembly GCF_056486685.1). NCBI lineage: Bacteria > Pseudomonadati > Pseudomonadota > Gammaproteobacteria > Lysobacterales > Lysobacteraceae > Stenotrophomonas > Stenotrophomonas sp. 2201_Sma. The sequence goes on along the minus strand of NZ_CM151329.1, from coordinate 186,069 downwards.
TCTGGTGGAAGGCGGGGAGGAAGAGTTGAGGGCACGCTATGTTCTTCGGCGCCAGAGCCTAGATGGTGCGTTGATGATGCGCAGCGATGAGTTCAGTGCATATCGGCGGGGATTGCGATCACTATCACTGAGGCGGCGCAAGCACCTTGCCCTGCAGCACCCCCAACTTGAGGCGGTGCTTAAGTGGCCCTTTGCAGCCCTCAGCCATCGAGAGTGGGATATGAGGACAGTTGTTGGCTGGAATCGCCTATTTACATCCAGCGCCGGGCTGCTCGGGGTGCGCTATTCATTCCCAGGCGACACGGCCAGCACTGATGAGAACCGCTTGCCGGTGATGGCATATGACCTGGATGGCCTGTATCAACGAGGTGACATCTATGGCTTTCTCATGCTCGCCTGCGCGTATCGCCTGTTCCACTTGCAGCGGTTGGCTGATCGCCAGTGGTATGCGGCAAGCCACATGATACGAGCACTATCTGGAGCATGCAGAGATCCCAGAGTGCGTCCATACGCTCATGAGTTGATCACACAGACGAAGCAACTTCTTCGCCTGCTGCCGGACACGAGCTTTCCAATTCACGTGAATGACGACGTGATCTGGGATCAGATCCGGAACGACGTCCACGAGCCCTCGTACTTGATGAGGCGGGCTGCTGAAAGGCGTGGCGTTCACATCCCAGAGCCTGTGAGCCCAATCATCTCCTACCGATACCAAAAGTGTGCCCCTCATCAACAGCCTTTGCTGTTCGCGCGTAACGGGTAGTCTTCTGATCCGACCAGGCCAAAGATCTGCGGCCGGGGGGCGGGGCCGGGAGGTTGGCAGTATCCGCGATCGCCTTCTATTTGAAAGATACCCTCTGGCAATGGGCTATAGGCTGATCCAAATCCAGCTTTCTAAACGCGCCCATCGCTGCAGCGTTCACCACGGAGGGAGCCTTGCTCCCGCAAATCCAGCGCATTGCCTGCATCAATTGGCCGTGGCTAAACACGACCAACTGCTCATGCGCGGAATAGGATTTAAGAATGCGCAGCGATCGCGCAGCGCGGGCAACTAGCTGGGCAAATGACTCGGCACCAGGTCCATCCACATAGTTTGGATCGCAACGGGACCAGTAGTCCTCTACCCACTGCTTGCGGTCTGCTGCCGAGGTGCCCACGCACCGCTCAGGCGACAGATAAGTGAACTCGTGAACCCCCAGGGGCGCAACGACCATCTTGAAGCGTTCGGCGAGTGGTTGTGATGTCTGCCTAGCCCGGAGGAATGGTGAGGTAAAGATGCGGTCAGGCGCAGCCGACCAGGTCATTGCCAATGCGCGAGCCTGCTCCTCCCCTGCGGCAGTAAGGGCAATGGATTCGGGATCGGCGGTTGCAAATCCCGCATTAGCCATGCTTTGCGCATGCCTAACTACCACTAGCATCTTCCCTCTCCCCCTGTTCTGTTTGTCTTCTGGGCAGGTGCCTGCCGCCCGTCTCGGATGCACCCTGACTCCGACGCATAGGCCCTTCTAAGGCAGTACCTAGTGCTGTTAGGCCGCCTCGCATTGTCGCAATGGTCCTGGACCATTGTCTGCTGCGGCGGGCTACGCTCGTTTGCCTCGCACCACACAATCTTTGCCACTCAATGGGGGGCAAAGCATGGTCCAAACCCTCACAGGCTGCACAGACTTTGGGGTTCCGGTGGGCACCTACTTTGGTGATGGGATCAGCGCCCCGCCGGGCTACAGCTTCATGCTGAGGCCGACGAAGACGGTGCGGCCGGGGGCAGGCGAGAACATCGGCCGGGCACTGTCCCAGAAGAAGCTGTCGTACCACGCGTAGGCGTACTCCCGTCCGGTGACGTTCTTCAGCTGCAGGTCCACGCTCCAGCGCGGATTGATCCGGTACGCGGCAGTGAGGTCGAGCACGGCGAAGCCGCCGAACCTGCCGGCCACGTTGCGCTCTTCCAGGTAGTAGTCGCCCTGCGCGCGCGCCTGCAGGCCCAGCCGCAGTGCCTGGCTGGCCTGGTAGTCCACGCCCAGGTTGCTGATGTGGCGCGGGGTGGCGGCCACTTCGCGACCCTGCAGGGACACGCCGGGGGCGCGGTTGTCACGGGTGATCTTCGCTTCCTGGTACGCATGCGAGGCCCACACCGTCCAGTCGTCGCCCACCTGCAGGCTCAACTGCGCGTCCACGCCACGGCGCCGGGTCTTGCCCAGGGTGACGGTGGTGCCGGTGGCCGGCATGTTGGACACCTCGTTCTCCGCATCCTGCTGCCATATCGCCAGGCGGGCCTGGGCGCCGTCAAAGGGCTGGAACTTCAGGCCCAGCTCCATGCCGGTGTTGGTGGAAGGGCGCATCGGCGTCTGCCCGGGCGTGAGATAGGCCGGCGCGGTGGCGCCGGTCAGCACCTGGAACGTGCGGCCCCAGTTCGCGTAGACGTGGGTGGTGTCGCCCAGGCTGTGGATGACGCTCAGCTTGGGCTGGCCGATGGTGCCGTAGTCCTGCAGCCGCCCGCGGGTGCCATCCATCAACCGCGTGCGACCATTGAAGCGGTCCACGCGATAGGCCGGCACGATCTTCCAGGCGGCGGCTGGCTGATAGATGGCCTGCAGATAAGCGCCCACGTTGTCGAAGCTGTGGCGGTCGTCGTTCTGCACGCGGGCCGGCGGGCGGGTGAAATCGGTGGGTTCGGCGTAGGCATACCGCTCGCGGATGTAACCGTTGTCCTGCTGCTCGTAGTTCAACCCGCCCTCCACCGTCAGCGTGGCTGCGGGCTGCCAGGTAAGCGTGGTGAGCAGACCGGCCTGGCGCTCGTCCCACAGCCGCCGCTGGCGCGGCAGGTTGCCGGTGGGCAGGTCGCTGAAGGTCACGCGCCGATCGTCCTGGTAACGGTTGTAGTACAGCCGGGTGCCGAGAACGAGCGCGTCGGACAGCTTCAGGTCCAGATGCGCAGCGAACTGGCGCATGTCGCGGTCGTCGCCGTCATGGGCGTTGCGCAGGTCGCTGCCACGGCGGTGCGTGCGCAGTTCCTCGGCCGTCATGAAGCCGGGCTCGTCCGCCTCGTGGTGATAGGCGCGCGCGGTGAGGCCCACGCGCAGGCCATCGTCCAGTGAACCGTAGAACCACTTGCCACCCAGCGAGTACTTCCTGGAGGTGTCGTGCTCGCGATAACCGTCGCTGGCCTGGGTGCCGATGAAGTAGTTCTGCGCGAAGCCGTTGAGTTCGCGGCCCACCGCCAGCTGCGCATCGCGCGTGTTGTAGCTGCCATAGGCCAGCCGCGCATCGGTGTAACTGCCGCCCTGGCGGGTGCCGAAGTTCACGTTGCCGCCGATGTTGTGCAGCCCATAACGCGGATCGTTGGTCCCGCGCATCACCTCGATGTAGCTGATTTCCAGCGGGAACAGCATGTCGATGAAGCGCTGGTTGCCGCTGTTGACGTTGCTCGGGATGCCATCGATCAGGGTCTTGATGGCATTGAGGTAACCCTCGCCATTGAAGGCGCGGAAGCTGACCTTGCCCGACTCGGCACCCTGGCGTGTTTCGGTCAGCTGGATGCCGGGCATCTGCCCCAGCAGTTCCCAGCTGTGGGACACGGTGCGGTCTTCAATCTGGTCTGCGCCCAGAACGTCGACGGAGGTGAGTACCTGGTGCGCGCTGAGGGCGCCTTCCCGGTGCTGGTGGACATCGACCTTGCCCAGGGTGAGCGCCGCGTCGGCTGACTGCGCCAATGCGTCAGGGGCAAGGGGAGCCGCCGCCAGGGCGGCCAGCAGCGTGGGGGTCTTCATGGGGAAGGAGATGGAGTGCCAAAAATGAAACTTTATAACATTTCAGTTCTGGCAACCATCGGGGACGCCGGTCTGCCGGGCGTCAGGCAGACGGATACCCGGTCGCTTCCCTGGCCTTCTTCCACGCGATTTCAAATTCGCGCGCGCTGATCTCATCGTCGGAATCGAAATCCAGGAACGAGACGGGCTGGTCGGCCAGCATGAAACGGTCATCGCTCTGGCCGTTTTCATCGGCCCATACCAGCTTGGAGCCGTAGATCTCCACCTGGCGGACGATCCTGTCGCCCCGTGCTTCCATCAGCACGTTGCCCTTGCCGAGGCCCGATTCGGCCCAGTGCTTGTAGTACTTCTTTGCGTTCTTCATTGCCGGAGTCCTGGCTGTGGAGGCAGCCGGAGAGTTCAGAGGGCGGCATTATCGCCCAGCGGGCACCGCAGGGGCCCTGCGATGACCTGCCATTCGCCCGTCGATCACGGCAGAAGGCCCCGGCTCACCGCCGGGGCCCTGCACTCACTTCTGCTGCAGAAAGGCCAGCAGGTCCTGGTTGACCTTGTCCTTGTGGGTTTCGGTCAGGCCATGCGGCGCACCCGGGTAGACGATCAGGCGGGCGCCCTTGATCAGCTTGGCCGACATGCGGCCGGCAACGTCGATGGGCACGATCTGATCGTCATCACCGTGGATCACCAGCGTCGGCACGTCGAACTTCTTCAGGTCCTGGCGGAAATCGGTTGCCGAGAATGCGGCGATCGAATCGTAGGTGTTCTTGTGCCCGCCCAGCATGCCCTGCGCCCACCAGGCGTCGATCATGGCCTGCGAAACCTTCGCGCCCGGGCGGTTGAAGCCATAGAACGGGCCGGAGGGAATGTCGCGGTACAGCTGCGAGCGGTTTTCCAGCTGCGCCTTGCGCAGGCCATCGAACACTTCGATCGGTACGCCGCCGGGGTTGTCGGCGGTCTTGAGCATGAGGGGCGGCACCGAGCTGATCAGCACGGCCTTCTTCACCCGGCCGGTGCCATGGCGGCCGATGTAGCGCGCCACTTCGCCCCCCCCGGTGGAGAAGCCCACCAGCGTCACGTCATGCAGATCCAGCGTGTTGATCACCGTGGCCAGGTCATCGGCATAGTGGTCCATGTCGTTGCCTTCCCACGGCTGGCTGGAGCGTCCATGACCGCGGCGGTCATGCGCGATCACGCGGTAGCCATGGTCGGCCAGGAAGATCATCTGCGATTCCCAGCTGTCCGAGTCCAGCGGCCAGCCGTGGCTGAAGGTGACCACCGGGCCATCCTTCGGACCCCAGTCCTTGTAGTAGAGCTGCACGCCATCGGCGGTGGTGAGGGTGCTGGCGGTACGGGCGACGGCGGTGACGGCGGTGGAGGGCGCCGCTTGCGCAGCCTGGGCGGACAGGCCGGCCTGCAGGGACAGAGCCAGGGCAGTGGAGGCCAGGGTGCGGGTGACGGTGTTCATGGTGGAATCTCCTGCGAAGTGAGTGGGTTTCGACAGGTCCACTTTGCGCCCCTTTCCAGGACTATTTGCTACGTAAAGTCCTTAAAATTTAACCGTTCGTCCGCAAATCCCCATGGCCCGCGACCGCTACCTCGCGCGGGCATCGCCGCGGCCCGGTCAGCGGTCAGCGGTCAGCGGTCAGCGGTCAGCGGTCAGCGGGCCGGCAATGCCACACCCTCCGGCCACAGCATCCACAGGCTGCCCTGCTGCTTCATGTCGCCGGCCAGCTTCCCAGCGGCATCACCGGTGCCCCAGTACAGGTCGGCGCGGACTTCGCCGGCAATGGCGCCACCGGTGTCCTGCGCGGCCACCGGGCGTACCAGCGGCGTACCGTCCGGACGGGTGGTCGACAGCCACAGCAGGCTGCCCAGCGGTACCACGGTGCGATCCACGGCAACGCTGTAGCCGGCAGTCAGCGGTACGTTCAACGAACCGCGCGGGCCTTCCGGGCTGTCGGCGCTGCGCACGAAGAACACGTAGCTGGGATTGCTGCGCAGCAGCTCCGGAACACGCGCGGGATTGGCCTTCGCCCACGTGCGGATGGCGTCCATGGTGACGTCTTCCTTGCGCAGCTCGCCCTGCTCCACCAGCCAGCGGCCGATGGCGCGATAGGGATGGCCGTTCTGCTCGGCGTAGGCCAGCCGCACCTGCGTGCCATCGGCCAGGCGCACCCGGCCCGAGCCCTGGATCTGCAGCAGCTGCAGGTCCATCGGATCGGTCAGCCAGGCCAGTACCGGCGCCTTGGCACCCTTGCCGGCGATGGTGCCTGCGTCGTCATAGGGCTTGAGTACCTTGCCGTCCAGGCGGCCGCGCAGGCGCTTGCCCTTCAGTTCGGGGTAGACGCTGTCCAGCTGCACCACGATCAGATCATCGGGGGTGCCATAGACCGGCACTGTTGCCGTGTCCGTGCGGCTGAGGCTGCCGGGATAGATCGGCTCGTAGTAGCCGGTGATCAGGCCTTCGGCCTGCTGGCCACCCGCACGCAGCGCATACACGTCCAGATCACGCTGCAGGAACTGGCGGATGGCGGCCGGGTCCTTGTCTGAAACCGCAGCGGCTGTGGCGCAGGGTCTGGCCCAGACCGCATCGTTCTTCAGGCGGGTGCAGCTGCTGCGCCAGGCGACGAAGCCGGCCTGCAGGTCGCTGTCCGAGACCGGTGGCAGCGCATTCCATTCAACCCTGGCGTAGGTGGCCGCAGCGGGCGTGGCAGCGGCAGGTGCGCCTGGGCGGGTGCCGGTGGTGGAACACGCGGCGAGCAGGGCTGCACCGAGCAGGAGGAGCAGCGCGCGCGGCAACGACTTAACAGTGATCATGGTCGCAATGTAGTGGGGCGGGTGCTGGCCCGGCAACCTCATGCAGGTGTAGTGCGGGCCCATGGCCGGCGGAAAGCGGATCCCGCGCTGTGCGCTCGCCGGGCATGGCCCGGCGCTACCGGCATTCCGACCCGGCGCTGCCGGTCACGGCGTCTGCAGCAGCAGCGAGTACAGGATGCGCGCGTCTTCCGCATCCAGCGTCTTCGGCAGATCATCGCTGCCACGGAATCGACGGTGGAAAGCAGCCACCGCCGCGTCCCGATCCTCCAGCGGGTAACCGAAGCGGGCCAGCGCATTCCAGGCATCGAAGCCTTCCGGTGCGGGGCCATCGCTGGCACGCGGCCACACGCCGAAGCCGGCCTCTGCCAGCTGCTGCCACGGGAAGAAACGGCTGGGATCCTGCTTGCGCGTCGGCGCCAGGTCGGCGTGGCCGATGACCTGCCGCGGCGGAATGTCCAGGCGCGCGGTGAGGTCGCGCAGCAGCACGATCAACGATTCGATCTGCGCCGCGCTGAAGGGTGTGCGGCCGTTGTTGTCCAGCTCGATGCCGATGGACGCCGAGTTGAGGTCGGTGATGGTGCCCCATCGGCCCGTGCCGGCATGCCAGGCACGACGTTGATCGCTCACCAGCTGGTAGCGCTGGCCGTCGGCGCCGATCAGGTAATGCGCGCTGACCCGGCCGCCACTGTTGGCGGTGCGCAGCGTGCGCAGGCTCTGCTGCACCGAATCCTGTTCGGTGTGGTGGATGACGATGATGACCGGACCCCGCGCGTTGTGGTTCGGCGAGGGCACCCAGGTCGCGAGCGGATTGCGCGGCTCCGGCGGAGCGGACGCACAGGCGGCCAGCAGCAGGCAGGCCGAGAGCAGCAGGGACGTGCGGATCGGGTGCATGCCCCTGATTGTGCGCGATCGGGATGGATCGTGCATGGAGGGGCACGCGGCGCGTGGCCGGTGCCCTGACGGACGCAGCCGGGCATGGCCCGGCTGCACAGCGTGCGGGCGGCCCTTCCGGACCGCCCGCCCCTGCATCAGGCCTCGTACGCGGATTCGCCGTGCGAGGTGACGTCCAGGCCGGTACGTTCGGCCTCTTCGGTCACGCGCAGGCCGACCACCACCTTCACCAGCAGCAGGATGACCGCGGTCACCACGGCGGACCAGACCACCGTCAGGCCGACGCTGACCACCTGCACCCACACCTGGTGGCCAATATCCAGATCGGCCTTGGTGCCGCCCAGCGACTGCGCACTGAACACACCGGTGAGGATCGCGCCGACGATGCCGCCGACGCCGTGCACGCCGAACACGTCGGCCGTGTCATCCACCTTCAGCAGGCGCTTGAGACCGGTGACGCCCCACACGCAGACGGTGCCGGCGACGAAACCAATGACGATGGCCCCCAGCGGCCCGACCGTGCCGCACGCGGGCGTGATGCCGACCAGGCCGGCCACCGCGCCGGAGGCCGCACCCAGCGCCGACGGCTTGCCCTTGCCGATGGCTTCCACCAGCGTCCAGCCCAGCACTGCGGCGGCGGTGGCCAGCACGGTGTTGAGGAAGGCCAGCGATGCCACGGTATCGGCCGCGGCGGCGGAGCCGGCGTTGAAGCCGAACCAGCCCACCCACAGCAGCATCGCGCCGATGTAGGTGAACGGTACGTTGTGCGGCTTCAGCGCGGTCTGGCCGTAGCCGAGGCGCTTGCCGACGAACCACGCGGCGACCAGGCCGGCAACGCCGGCGTTGATGTGCACCACGGTACCGCCAGCGAAGTCGATCGCGCCCAGCTCACCCAGGTAGCCACCGCCCCAGACGATATGCGCCATCGGGATGTAGCTGAAGGTGAACCACAATGCCGAGAACAGCAGCACCGCACGGAACTTGATGCGCTCGGCGAAGGCACCGACGATCAGCGCGGTGGTGATGCCGGCGAAAGTCGACTGGAAGGCGACGAACAGATAATCCGGCAGGCCCGCGATCGGCGTGTTGCCCACCGAGTCGGGCGTGAAGCCCTTCAGGAACGCGAACTCGGTGAATGAACCGAAGAACGGATTGCCGGCGCTGAACACCGCGCTGTAGCCGTAGGACACCCACAGCAGCAGCACCAGCGAGAACACCACCAGGATCTGGCTCAGCACGGACAGCACGTTCTTCGAACGCACCAGGCCGCCGTAGAACAGGGCCAGGCCCGGCACCACCATCAACAGCACCAGCAGGGTGGAGGTCAGCATCCAGGCGACGTCGCCGTGATCGAAGGCCGGGGCCGCAGCCTCGGCAGCCGCGGGAGCGGCGGCGGCCGGTGCCTGCAGCGGCTCGACCGCTACCGGTTCACTGCTCAACGGTGTCACCTGGGCCTGGGCGTGGGCATTTCCCGGCCAGACGCCCGCGGCCAGCGCGCTGAGCAGCATCAGCAGGCACACGAGATGGAACCGGGCTTGCCACCCGGTAAGAAGGCGCATCTTCATTGGGGGAGTCTCCGGAAGGGGGTTACAGCGCGTCTGCACCGATTTCGCCGGTGCGGATGCGGATGACCTGTTCGACGGCGGTGACGAAGATCTTGCCGTCACCGATCTTGCCGGTACCTGCCGACGATTGGATCGCCTCGATCACCGCATCGGCGCGCTCGTCGGTGACCACGGTTTCGATCTTGATCTTGGGCAGGAAATCGACGACGTACTCTGCGCCGCGGTACAGCTCGGTATGGCCCTTCTGGCGGCCGAAGCCTTTCACTTCGGTCACGGTGATGCCCGACACGCCAGCATCGGAGAGGGCCTCGCGGACCTCGTCGAGCTTGAACGGTCGGATGATGGCGGAGATCAGTTTCATGCGCATGTCCCGATGGTGGATGGGGCCAGCGCGCCAACGCGCGATGGCATCAGGCAACCACGGGCCATCACATCGATGGCCGTGGCTGTTGCACCGGACACGAACGGGGCCGGGACGGTCGTGCCTCTCTCCTTGCACGACCGACGCGGGAGGGAGGGCGGCCCATGTCGCGTATCCGGTCTCTCTTGCCCCTGGATCAACGGACCCACGGTCCGCTCTACCACGGTGGGCCGGAGCCCACCCTGCGGCTCCCCAGCCGCAAAGATCGGAGGCGATGGCGGCGGGTGGGAGGGGGAAGCCCGCCGCCATCGCCGCCCGGTCAACTGGCGTAGTACAGCTGGTATTCCAGCGGGTGGGTCGCCGCGCGGAACTTGGTCACTTCCTGCATCTTCAGGGCGATGTAGCCGTCGATGAAGTCATCGCTCATCACGCCGCCGGCCTTCAGGAACTCACGGTCCTTGTCCAGCGCTTCCAGCGCCTGGTCCAGCGAGGAGCAGACCTGCGGAATCAGCTTCTCTTCTTCCGGCGGCAGGTCGTACAGGTCCTTGTCGCTCGGTGCGCCCGGGTCGATCTGGTTCTTGATGCCGTCCAGGCCGGCCATCATCAGCGCGGTGAAGGTCAGGTAGCCGGACTGGATCGGATCGGGGAAGCGCATTTCGATGCGGCGTGCCTTCGGGTTGGAGACCCACGGAATGCGGCACGACGCCGAACGGTTGCGCGCCGAATAGGCCAGCATCACCGGTGCTTCGAAGCCCGGCACCAGGCGCTTGTAGCTGTTGGTGCCCGAGTTGGCGAAGGCATTGATGGCGCGGGCATGCTTGAAGATGCCGCCGATGTACCACAGCGCCAGCTGGCTCAGGCCGCCGTAACCGTCGCCGGAGAACAGGTTGGCGCCGCCCTTGGACAGCGACTGGTGCACGTGCATGCCGCTGCCGTTGTCGCCGACGATCGGCTTGGGCATGAAGGTGACGGTCTTGCCGTTGCGGTGCGCGACGTTCTTGATGACGTACTTCATGCGCAGCAGCTCATCGGCCTTCTGCACCAGGGTGCTGAACTTGGTGCCGATCTCGCACTGGCCGGCGGTGGCCACCTCGTGGTGCTGCACTTCCACTTCGATGCCGACCTGTTCCAGCGTCTTGCACATTTCCGCACGCAGGTCGTGCAGGGTGTCGGTCGGCGGCACCGGGAAGTAGCCGCCCTTCACGCCCGGGCGGTAGCCGCTGTTGGCGCCATCGTACTTCGCGCCGCTGTTCCAGGCGGCTTCTTCCGAGTCGACCTTGAAGAAGGTGTTGCCCATTTCATTGGCGAAACGGACCGAGTCGAAGATGAAGAATTCCGGCTCCGGGCCGAAGAACGCCGATTCGGCGATGCCCGAGGACTTCAGGTAGGCCTCGGCGCGCTTGGCGATGCCGCGCGGGCAGCGGCCGTAGGCCTGCATGGTGGCCGGATCGAGGATGTCGCAGCTGATCACCAGGGTCGGATCGGCGTAGAACGGATCGACATAGGCGCTGGACGGATCCGGCAGCAGGACCATGTCCGATTCGTTGATGCCCTTCCAGCCGGCGATCGAGCTGCCATCGAACATCTTGCCTTCTTCGAACAGCGACGCTTCGACGATGCTGACCGGGAAGGTGACATGCTGTTCGACACCGCGCATGTCGACAAAGCGCAGATCGACGAACTCGATCTGGTTGTCCTTGATCAGCTTCTCAACGTTTTCCACGGACATCGGTACGACCTCGGATGGGAATGAATGCCTGCTGAGGTACAGCAATGACCGTGCCAACTTTTTGCGCCCTGCAAGTCCTTGATTTCACACAGCGTGCACTGAGTCAGTGCGGCACAGCCTGCACCAAAGGGGTGCGCAGGCACGCGGATGCACCCCTTTGGTGCGGCATGGATGGTCTATCCTCTCGACCTTCTTCCGCCGCACGCGCCCGCACTGTCCATGTCCGACCTGCTCTCCGCCCTGCTGCTGGGCATCCTCGAAGGCTTGACCGAATTCCTGCCGATCTCCAGTACCGGCCACCTGCTGATCGCCCAGCATTGGCTGGGCGCACGTTCGGATTTCTTCAACATCATCATCCAGGCCGGCGCGATCCTGGCCGTGGTGCTGGTGTTCCGCCAGCGCCTGTGGAGTCTGGCCACCGGCCTGGGACAGCGCGAGAACCGCGACTACGTGTTCAAGCTGGGCGCGGCATTCCTGGTCACCGCCGTGGTCGGGCTGCCGGTGCGCCTGCTCGGCTGGGAACTTCCGGAAACGGTCAGCCCGATCGCCTGGGCGCTGATCATCGGCGGCATCTGGATGCTGCTGGTGGAGCTGTATACCGCACGCTTGCCCGACCGCGACCAGGTCACCTGGACGGTGGCGATCGGTGTCGGTCTGGCACAGGTGGTGGCCGGCGTGTTCCCCGGCACCTCGCGCTCGGCGTCGGCCATCTTCCTGGCCATGCTGCTGGGCCTGAGCCGTCGCGCAGCCGCCGCCGAGTTCGTGTTCCTGGTCGGCATTCCCACCATGTTCGCCGCCAGCGCCTATGCGTTCCTCGAGCTGGCCAAGAAGGGACAACTGGCCAGCGAGAACTGGGCCGATGTCGGCGTGGCGTTCGTTGCCGCCGTCATCACCGGCTTCATCGTAGTGAAGTGGCTGCTGGGCTACATCAAATCGCACCGCTTCACCGCGTTCGCCCTGTACCGCATCGCGCTGGGTGCCGCACTGCTGCTGTGGTTGCCGTCCGGCACCTGAACAGCGGCGGGGAACGGCAACCCCGTTGCCGGCCCCGCCCCGTTTCCCCCTCGGTTCCCCAAGGAGAATCACCATGAACCGCAAGCTCACCCTGCTCCTCCCGCTGGCCCTGCTGGCCGCCTGCAGCCAGACCCCGGCCCCGGCCGGAACCGGCGGCGACGACGTGGCCCCGGCGGCGACCAAGGCGGCAGACCAGCAGACGCTGGCGCACCTGGACGCGCAGCGCCTGCAGAGCCAGCACTGGCGGCTGCAGAAGGCCACGGCCGCCGACGGCAAGCGCATCGACGCGCTGTTCGCCCGTGAAGACAAGCCGGTCACCCTGGACTTCGTCGATGGCCGCCTGTCGGTCAGCAATACCTGCAACCGCATGAGTGGCGGTTACACCCTGGCCGACGGAAAGCTGAGTGTCAGCGCGATGGCCTCGACGATGATGGCCTGCGCGGACAAGTCGCTGATGGCGCTGGACGAGGCCGTATCCAGCCGCCTGCAGGGCGAACTGAAGGCGGAGCAGGATGCCGCCGGCATGCTGACCCTGACCGGCGCACAGGGCGACACGCTGGTCTTCGCTCCGGAACCCACCGCTGAAACCCGCTATGGCGGCGCCGGCGAAACCGTGTTCCTGGAAGTGGCCGCCCGGACCGAGAAGTGCTCGCACCCGCTGATCCCGGACTACCAGTGCCTGCAGGTCCGCGAGGTGAAGTATGACGACAAGGGCCTCAAGCAGGGCGAGCCGGGCAAGTTCGAGAACTTCTACGGCAACATCGAGGGCTACACCCACGAAGACGGCGTGCGCAACGTCGTGCGGGTGAAGCGCTACGAGGTGAAGAACCCGCCGGCCGATGCGCCGTCGCAGGCGTATGTGCTGGACATGGTGGTCGAGTCGGCCGTCGAGAAGAAGTAAGCATGCAGAAGGGCGGCCGCAGGGCCGCCCTTCTTCATTGCCGCCGGGCGTACTGCCCGGCGCTGCAGAAACACGCTGCGCGGTCAGGCCAGCGCCGGATTCAACGTGTAGGTGCCGTGCAGCGCCGCCTCGGCCAGCACATGGCCATGCATGGCGCGATGGACATCCGCGGCGGTGAAGCGCTCCGGCAACGCCAGCGCGGCCACGTCCAGCGCGAACACACGGAAGAAGTAGCGGTGCAGCCGCTCGTCGTTGAACGGCGGGTACGGGCCGTCGTAGCCCAGGTAATCACCGGCCATGTCCGGATTGCCGGCGAACCAGCCGGTGAAGTCGTTCAGGCCCTGCCGGCTGCCGGCCGGACCGGCCGGTGCGGCCTTGCCCTTGACCACGAAGCCATCGCTGCAGCTGCCCGCGGCGATCTCGTGCACGCTGGGAGGGATGTCGGCCATCACCCAGTGCACGAAGTCGCAGCGCGGCTGGTCGCGTGGCACCGTCATATCGCTGCGGCCGACGGTGTCCGGCACGGTCGGCACATCCGGGTCCACGCAGATCAGCACGAACGAGCGGGTGCCCTCGGGCACATCGCTCCAGGCCAGGTGGGGATTGCGGTCCGGCGCGAAACCGGCGGTGTCGCCGGCGGCGAATTCGCGGTCGATCGGTGCGCCGTTGGTCAGGCTGTGGCTGCTCAGTTTCATCGGACGGTCCTCACTCTTCCGGGTAGCCCAGGCGCACCGCGATCGGTGTCAGCTGGGCGAAAGCGGCGCTCATCACGTCGCGGTAGTGGCGCCAGTGGCCCGGCGGGAAGCGCGGCACGCCAAGCTGGGCTGCCACGGGCATGGGGCGCTCGAACAGGCGTCCCAGCAGCTCGGCCATCGCCTGCGCATCATTGCCGATGTGGTCGATCCGCAGCAGCACATGCGGGTACAGATCTTCCTCGTTCAGGGTCGCGACCTGGGCCAGCGCACGCGCCAGCCATTCGCCGGCCTCGGCCAGCGAGGTCATCGCCAGCGGCGCGGCAGCGCCATAGGCCACCCAGTCCAGCAGCATGTCGCGCGGATCACGCAGCACGATCAGCAGGCGGCCCTGCGGCAGCTGCGGGCGCAGCGCCCACAGCAGCGCGTTGTCCCACCACAGCAGCCAGTCGATGATCGTGTCGCCCTGCACGCCGCGCGCCGGCAGCTGCTCCCGCCAGCGCTGCACCAGCCGCTCCGGCGTCAGCACGCCGGACGCCAGGTCCTGCAGCGTGTGGTAGTTCTGGAACGCGTCATCCGGCGGGTTGCTGGTGTAGCGATCACTGCGCAGCACCGGGCTGGCAGCGGCCAGGCCGGTCGCCACGCGCTCCACACCCGAACCCGGTGCGCCCCACAGGAAAATCGGCGCCGACGTGTTGGATTCGTCGACACTGCCCTTGTCCGGCCAGCTCGGCGGTGCCTTCGCCTGCGGCGGCAGCGGCAGGCGCTGCGGCGCCTGGTCGGCCTGCAGCGCCAGCCAGGTTGCCAGGGCGGCATCCGGTTGCCCGGCGCGATCCTGGATCTCGCCCAGCCAGGTGCGCAGGTCAGCGCGATGGCCCTCCGCGGCCTGTTCGATCAGCGCCTGCACGCGGGCGACGGCAGCAGCGGGGTCGCGCTGCAGCAGGCCCTCGACAAGGCGGGACTCGGCGCTGACACGGCCCGGCTCGAGGCTGACGATGCGTTCTGCGATGCCTTCAGCCTGTGCGTGCTCACCCGCCATGTCGTGCAGCCGCAGACGCGCCTCCAGGGCGGGCACATGGCCAGGCATCGCTTCGATCCAGCGCTCGACCACGGCAACCGCCGCATCGCTGCCCACCTCTTCCACCGACAGGCGTGCCAGCCACAGGTCATGCAGCTGCGGGTTGTTTTCCAGCGCCGCATCCAGGCGTGCGCGCGCTTCTTCCTCGCGGCCCAGCCGCTGCCACGACATCAGCAGCAGCTGCAGCATCTGCCGGTCTGCCGGCTGCGATTCCAGCAGCGGCAGCAGGTGCTCCAGCGCCTGCAAGGGCTGCCCGCTGCGCAGCGCCAGCTCACCGGCCAGGCGCCGCAGCGATGCGTGGTCCATGCCTGGCTGCTGCAGCGCCACCTGCATGGCCTCGGCGGCGGCCTCGAGATTGCCCTGCCGCAACGCCAGCTGCACGACCAGCCCGTGCAGGGACGACAGCGACGGGTTGAGCTCCAGCACGCGGCGGAAGGCCTGCTCGGCGAATGCCAGCATGTCCTTGCCCAGATAGGCAAAGCCCAGTGCATACAGCACGCGCGGATCATTCGGCTGGGCCTGGTTGGCCTGCGACAGCAGTACCAGCGCGCGATCAGGATCGTCACGGCGCAGGGCGATCATGCCGTCGATGTGCAGCAGATCGGGGTGATCCGGTTCAACGCGCGCGGCCAGGGTCGACAGGCGCTGGGCTTCATCGAAGTCATTGCGGCCGATCGCCAGGTGCGCCTGCATCAGGTAGGCGGAAAAGGCGTTCGGATTGAGATCGGTGGTACGCAGCAGCGCCTCGTCGGCGCCCTGGTATTCGCGCAGCGCCAACAGCAGGCCGGCATGCTGCAGATGCAGCTGGGCATCGTCGGGGGCCAGCCGCAGCGCCTGCTGCAGGGCGTCCATTGCGTCGCTGGGCTTGCCCTGCTGCTGCAGCGCAAGCGCCAGCCAGCGGTGGGCCGCGGCCAGGCCGGGTTCGTCACGGGTCCACGCCTGGGCCAGCTGCACGGCCTGGCCGGCCTCGTTCTGGCGCAACGCTTGGATGATCTGGTCTTGCATGGCGGTCCGGTTCAAGGGCAAACCCGCATTGTAGCGGCCTGCGCGCCGGTCCCGGTTCAGGCCTGCAGAACCCGCCGCAGGCGCTGCGCCACCCAGCGCTCGGAGAAGCCGTCACCACGCCAGTTTTCCAGGAAACCGCAGTGACCGCCCCAGCACGCCGTTTCCAGATGCGCCTGGCGTGGCAGCTGCCAGTCGCGGAATGTGGAATACGGGATCACCGGATCATCCTGTGCCATCAGGATGTCGGCCGGCACCTGCAGCCCGGACAGGCGATCACCGGCAATCGAGTAGCCGTCGAAGTACGCCTGCAGCGAACCGAAGGTGGTATGGCGCTCGACCAGCCATGCGGTCAGCGCGCGGATGTCCAGCTTCAGCACGCGATCGTCGCAGTCACTCAACTCGGGGAACAGGTCGCGCTTGCGGCGCAGCGAGACGGTCCACTTGCGGCGGAAATACCAGTCGTACATCGCCGGGCCGTTCTCGATGCTCTCCATGGTCAACGCCGGGTCCAGCACCGGGCACACCGAGGCCACCCGCAGCAGCGGCACGCCGGCTGCCGGCGCACGCAGGGCCAGGCGCAGCACGAAGTTGCCTCCCAGCGAGTAGCCAGCGGCGACCAGCGGCAGGTGCGGCCAGCGCTGGGCGACGTCGCCCGCGGCATGCACCACTTCGTCGATCAGGTTGGAATGGAAGATGCCGGGGTTGAGGTGATGGGTGTTGCCATGGTCACGGAAGTTCAGCCGCACCACGTCGAAGCCCTGCTCGAGCATGCGCGCGGCGGCCATGCGCATGTAGCTGGACTCGGCGCTGCCTTCCCAGCCATGCAGCAGCAGTGCGATGCCACGCGGCTCGCGCCCCTCGACGTGGCTGTGCCAGCCCTGCAGGCGCACGCCCTCGCCACCATCGAGGATCATTTCCTCGCTGACTGCGCCGGTGGCGGCCAGCAGCAGCAGGCCGCGCTGCAGGCGCATGCGGCTGGAACTGAGCATCGACTGCAGGTGGGGATTGCGCAGCCAGCGCGGCGGCTGGTAATCGGCCGCAGTCAGCATCGACGCGGATGCGTCGACAGGCGGTGGCGGGACCAGGGCCACCACGGCCTCACTCCCCGCTCATGGCCGCCACGATGCGCGCGCGCGAGGTCTCCGCGAT
This sequence comes from Stenotrophomonas sp. 2201_Sma, assembly GCF_056486685.1. NCBI lineage: Bacteria > Pseudomonadati > Pseudomonadota > Gammaproteobacteria > Lysobacterales > Lysobacteraceae > Stenotrophomonas > Stenotrophomonas sp. 2201_Sma. The sequence goes on along the minus strand of NZ_CM151329.1, from coordinate 169,106 downwards.
GCGCCGACGGCCTTCCAGGTCCTGGGCACCGATCGGTGCCAGGAAGTGCACTTCCGCACGTCGCGCCGGCTCACCGAGCAGGCGCAGGAAATTGGCGAAGAAACTCTCGCCCGGGCCGAAGGCCACGATCGTCTGCGCGTCGCCCTTCGTTCCGTACACCAGCGCCACCGGCTGCACCGGCACACCGGTCTCGACTGCCGCCTGGAAGATCCGGGCGTGGAACGGGCCCACTTCGTGGCCCCCGCGGGTGCGCCCCTCCGGGAACACGCCCACGGCCCTGCCTTCACGCAGGCGATCGGCCATCACCTGCATCACCCCACCGAGCGACTCGGTGTTGCCACGCTGGTGGAAGATGGTCTGGCCGCGCGCGGCCAGCCAGCCGACCACCGGCCAGCCGGCGATCTCGCGCTTGGCGACGAAGCCCATCATGCGCTGGCTGTGCAGGATGCTGATGTCGACCCAGCTGACGTGGTTGGCGACGAACAGCACCGCGCCGGGCAGCGGCTGGCCGAAGCGCACCAGGCGGAAACCGAAGATCCACATCAGGCCGCCCTGCCACGCGTTCACTACTTTGGCACCGAGACGGTCCTGGCCCACGCGCAGGTTCGCCCACGGCGCGAGCATGCCCAGCAGGGTGAGCGGCAGGAACACGAGGATGTGGACCAACAGCAGCGGTACGCGGTACAGGTAACGGCACACACGCGCCACGCCGCCGCGGGGGGCCGGAGTGGGGGAAGTCATCCGCGCACGATACCGGAGGGCTGCCATCGCTGCCAGCTGGTTCAGGCCATAAATCCGCTTGATCGGGGCAATCGGCGGGGAACGCTGGGTTCCGCCGCTGTCGCGGGCCTGGCCAGGGGCTCAGCCGTGGCCGGCAGCCACCACGGCCAGGGTCAGCCGCGAGATGCACACCAGCCGGCCCTGCTCGTCCTCGATGCGGATCTCCCACAGCTGCGTGCTGCGACCCACGTGCAGCGCGCGTGCGGTACCGGTGACGGTGCCCGAACGCACCGCGCGCACGTGGTTGGCGTTGATTTCCAGGCCCACGCAGATCTGCTTGCCGGCCTCCACGCACAGATTGCCCGCGCTGCTGCCCAGGGTCTCGGCCAGCACCACCGATGCGCCGCCGTGCAGGATGCCGTAGGGCTGGCGGGTGCGCTCGTCCACCGGCATGGTGGCCTGCAGCCAGTCTTCACCGGCAGCGCTGAAGACGATGCCCAGCGACGCGATGGCCGTGTTGCGGCTGAGCGCGTTGAGCTGCTCGAGGGATACGGCTTCGCGGAACACCTGGGTCATGCGGGCACCTTCAGAGGATGGGGACGAGGCCGGCGCCGAACGCGGTCAGCATGCGCACCAGCAGCCACTTCGGTCCGACGTTGACTTCAGGGAAGTCACCCACGGCGACGTAGCACTGGTGGAAGTCCGGGCTCTGCCGGGGCAGCGGCTGCGGGCAGTCCGGACCCGGCTTGAACTCGTAGTCGGTGGCGTAGCGCCACGGCCAGAAATCGAGGATCGGCAGGGCCTCGGAGGCCTTGCCGACGCTGTAGTTGAGCCCGGACAGCACCGGCGGCTTGGCGCGTGGCGCGACCGTCCAGGAGTTCTGCGGGTGGATGTCGCGCAGGATGCTCTGCGCCAGTTGCTCGGCGAACACCGGATCGTCGATGATCACCGCACCTTCGGTGTTGTAGTTCTCGCTGCGCGGATCGAAGTTGTGGGTGCCGACCACGCCGATGCGGCGGTCGACCACCAGCGACTTCGCGTGCAACCCCATGCGCGCACCCTTGCGGGTCACAGGCAGCGGCTTGTTGACCGCCTTGCTGCCCAGGAACGAGGGCCGCGTCTCGGTGCGCAGCAGACGCGTTTCCACTTCACTGCCGGCGGCGCGGCGGCGCGCCCGCGCATTCTCGTAGGCGCTGCCGGTGCGGGGGCGGAAAACCGCCGGCGCTTCGTCGGCGCCAGTCGTGGTGGTGGCGGCGGCGTCGGTGGCGGTGGACGTACCGCCGCTGCGGGCATTGCTGCCAGCAGCGCTGCCGCCGATCAGCGGATTGCGTCCGCCACTGTCCTGGCCCGGCGGCGCCTCGATCGGGTCCGGCAGCAGGTTGCGGTAGTCGACCGGCGCATCGAGCGGGAACGGCTTGTATTCGAAGATGTTGAAGCCCAGCTCACGCATGTTGCGCCGCTTGTACTTGTACGACAGCGCGTAGACGATCGGGTTGTCGGTGGCCGCCAGGCTGTTGGTGGACACCAGCACGCGCGGCGGCTGCGGACGCTTGCGCAGATCGCGGAACAATGTCTGCGCGGGTTTGGACAGCACCAGGTACGGCGTCTGCAGGATCACTTCGTGCTGCGCGCTGGCGATCAGTGCGTCGAGCTGTGGCTCGGTGACGTGCTGGCTGGCCAGCGGCGCATCGACCTTTTCGCGCCGATGCTTTCGCGGCAGGTCGGCGACGTAGCGCGCCGACGCCACCGGCAACGCGGTGTCGACGAAGGAGCGGGTGACGAAGTCCATGTCGTTGGCCTCCGCGCTGACCCGCTGCACCCGCTCGGGACGGCGGAAGGTGGCGGGCGGCAGGTTCGGCACGCCCTCGCGCAGCAGCGTGCGTCCGACGTCGTTCAGGCGTTCGGCCGGCACGCTGCGGCGGGCGCGCCAGAACGCATCGAAGTTGGCCGCCATCTCGCGCACTTCCGGGCCGGCGATCAATACGTCGCGATCGCGGAAGTTGTACTCGCGGTCCCAGTCGTAATAGTCGTCCTGGTAGTTGCGGCCGCCAACCACGCCGATTGCGTCATCAATCACCAGCAGCTTGTTGTGCATGCGCTGGTTGAAGCGGCGGAAACAGCACAGCACGCTGCCGGCATAGTCGAAGTAGTTCAGCCGCGCCTTGCCGAAGGTGGGGTTGTACACCCGCAGCTGGAAGTTCTCGTGGGCGCCGGACAGGGCGCCGAGAATCTGCAGGTCGGAGATGGCCGAGAGCTGGTCGATCAGCAGCCGCACCTTCACTCCCCGCTTCGAGGCGGCGAGCAGTTCATCGATGACCAGCCGGGCACTGTCGTCCTTGTCGAAGATATAGGTCTGCAGATCGATGCTGCGGGTGGCACTGCGCAACAGGTTCAGGCGCGCGACCAGTGCGCCCTCCCCCTCGTCCAGCAGGGTGGCGTAATGACGGGGACGGGTTTCGGTGGACTCGCTGAATGCGCGGCCAGCGAGCGCGCGCAGCGGCGACTCCTGCGCGCAGCGGTCGGCACGCTGGCACTCGACCTCGGTGGAGCGCGCCTGCACGGCAATCGCTTCGGCACGGTCGCGCTCGGCGTGCGACAGCGACGCACAGCCACTGCCAAGCAACACCGTTGCCAGCGCCAGCACCCGCAGCAGCAGATTCACGGTTTCGGCGCCTCGCTCAGGCGCGCTCGCAATACGAAGGTCACTCGGTCACTCAAGGCAAGCTGCCAGCTGTCCATGCCATACCGGCCTCGTTGCACGGTACCGCGGCTGACGACGTCGCAATCATAGCCGGGTCGGGCGCACTGCGCCTTCTCGACCCGCAGCGATTCAGGATGGCTGACCCCGCGCAGGGTCAGACGGCCTTCGATGTCGCCGCCTTCGGCCACCGTGTCGGGCCAGTAGGGCAGCGAATCGAACTCCACCATGGGGTGCCGCCCGGCGTCGAAGAACTCCTCGCCCCGCATCCAGCCGGTGTAGCGGGCCTTGCCGGGAATCTCCACCGAACGGGTGAACATCTTCAGGTGCACTTGGTGGCGGCCGTCGGAGAGCACCTCGATGCGCCCCTCGAACTGCGGGAACACCCCCTCGATGCGCTGCCCGAAGCGGGTGCGTACTTCGAAGCCGATGCGCGAATGCTGGGTGTCGAGCAGCAGCACGCGGGGGCCATCGGCGCGCACCGGAGGCAACGTGGTTGGCTGGGGCACGCCCGCCCAGGCCGGGGCGAGTGCCAGCAGCAGGGGCAACAGGCAGCGGCCGGGCCACCGCAGGCTCATCGGCTCACGGCCACCAGAAGGCGTTCAGGCTGGCCACGCCCGGCTCGATCGCCGCTTCGCGCGGGAAGCCGAGCACCGCGATGCCGGCCGGCGGCATGCCGCGGTAATCGCTGCTGCTGCCTTCGGTCATCAGGGCCACCAGCCGTTCCAGGCCGGGGTTGTGGCCCACGACCAGCACGCGGTCGAGATCGCGGCGTTCATCCACCAGTGCCGCCAGGGTGCCCGGGGTGGCTTCGTAGATGCGGTCTTCCAGGCGCTTTTCGACATAGCCGATGGCCGCCATCACCGCTTCCAGGGTTTCGCGGGTCCGCCGCGAAGGCGAGCACAGCACGCAATCCGGCAGCAGCTTGTTCTCCTTCAGCCAGCGGCCGGCGGCTTCGGCTTCGGCAAGCCCGACCGGCGACAGGGGCCGGTCGAGGTCGGCCTGGCCCGGGGTGGCCGGTTCGGCGTGGGCATGGCGCAGCAGGATCAGTTCACGCATCGCGGATATCCATGGAATCGGGGAGTGGAGCAAGGGCCCAGGCGTGAACGGTCACAGCTTCAGCCAGGACAGCAGAGGTTCCCAGTCGGCCTGGTGCTCGCGCACCTGGGCGGAGCGATAGTCGAACAGGCTGCGGCCCAGGCCGGTCATGACCACGTAGCTCTGGCTGTCGCGCAGCTGTGCGACCACCGGGTACGGCCATTCGGCCAGCATCTGCAGCGCCTGCTGCGAGGTCTGGGTCCAGGGCTTGGTGCGGTTGAGAACCAGCCCCACCGGCAGCTTGCGGCTGTGCACGCGCGGCACCTGGGCCAGGCTGTTGAGGAAGCCGACGATGGCTTCGATGTCCAGCGCCGAGGGCAGCACCGGCACCACCACCGCGTCAGCGGCATCAAGGAAATGGGGGATATCGTCGGCCAACGCGCCGGCAGGCGCATCGATGATGACGGTCTCGGTGCCATCGGGCAGCTTCTGGGCCCATTGCTTCTTCCGGTACACGTCGATCGGCAGCACCGCGCTTTCCAGGCCGGCGCGGCGCTGTGCCCAGCGGGTGCTGGAGCCCTGCGGGTCGGCATCGGCGATCACCGTGGCCTTGCCCTGCAATGCCGCGTACGCGGCCAGGTGGGTGGCGACGGTGGTCTTGCCCACCCCGCCCTTGGAACCGGCCACCAGGATCGTCTTCATGCCAGCCTCGCTTCCGGGTACGTGCCCCGAGCGTACACCGGCGATGGTGACGGGAGGTAGAGCCGCGCTGAACCTGTCGGCATCGGCTTTGCTATGGTGGCGCCCCCGAAGGATCGAACCCGCATGAGCGAACTGCAGGACCTGAGCGCGCTGATCCGCGCCAATACCCCCCTGATCGTGGTGGAGACCCAGGACGAGGGCCGCATCGTCGAGTTGTTCCGGCAGACACTGATGCATGTATGGCGGGCCCTGCACCGCTGGTCGATCACCGAGGGCCTGCGCCGCATCGATCTGGACAGCGAGGATGCGCCGGTCGGACCGCCCGATGCCAGCGCGGCGCTGCAGATGATCCGCCAGGCCGACCAGCGCGGGGTGTACCTGCTGCTCGATTTCCATCCCTATCTGGGCTATGCCAGCCACCAGCGCGCGTTGCGCGACCTGATCCAGCGCCGCCACAGCGAACCCCATGTGCTGGTGCTGATCGGCGCCAAGGTCGAACTGCCGGCCGAGCTGGAAGCCCTGGCGGTGCGCTTCAACCCGCGCCTGCCCGACGCCAATGCGCTGCTGAAGATGCTGCGCGAAGAGGCCGATGCCTATGCACGCGAGCACGGTGGCCGCCGCGTGGAGGTCGACAGCGAGGCGGTGAAGAAGATCCTGAAGAACCTGCAGGGCCTGAGCTTGGTCGACGCCCGGCGCATCGCCCGGCAGCTCATCTACGCCGACGGTGCGCTGCGCGACGACGACCTGCCACAGCTGGCGCGGCTGAAGTTCGAGCTGCTCAACCGCAGCGGCCACCTGTTCTTCGAGCATGACAGCGCGCGCTTCGGCGACGTGGCCGGCGCCAACCGGCTCAAGCGCTGGATCAACCAGCGCCGTGTCGCCTTCATCGCCGGCTCGGCACCGGCAGGGCTGGATCCGCCGCGCGGCATGCTGTTGCTGGGCGTGCAGGGCTGCGGCAAATCGATGCTGGCCAAGGCCACCGCCGCCGGGTTCGGCGTACCGCTGCTTCGCCTGGACGTGGGCGCGCTGTACAACAAGTACCACGGCGAGACCGAGTCCAACCTGCGCCAGGCCCTGGCCTCGGCCGAGCAGCTGGCGCCCTGCGTGCTGTGGATGGACGAGATCGAGAAGGGCCTGGCCAGTGGTGGCGACGACGGTGGGGTATCGCGCCGCGTGCTTGGCTACCTGCTGACCTGGATGGCCGAACGCAAGGCGCCGGTGTTCATCGTCGCTACCGCCAACCAGGTGCATGAGCTGCCCGCGGAGCTGCTGCGCAAGGGACGCTTCGACGAGATCTTCTTCGTCGACCTGCCCTCGCCCGAGGTGCGGGTGGAACTGCTGCGCCTGCACCTGGGGCGACGCCAGCTCACTGCAGACGACTTCGCGCTGCCGGCGCTTGCCGCAGCGTCCAACGGGTTCTCCGGTGCGGAGATCGAGCAGGCCATCGTGGCCGGGCTGTATGCGGCCCATGCCGAGAACCGGCCGCTGGATACCGAAACGCTGATGGGCGAGATCCGGGCGACACGGCCCTTGTCGGTGCTGATGGCCGAGCAGGTGGCGGCGTTGCGCGAGTGGGCGTCCGGTCGCACGGTGTCTGCGGACGACTGAGCGGTCTGCCACCCGCGGCGCAGGCTGTTGCCCTCTGCAGGTGCCGGGTGCACCCCGGCACCACACCTGCCCTCAGGGCCAGGCCGGCGGCGCGGCAGCCCAGGCCTGCTGTACTTCGGCCAGCGACGCGCGCTCGTCCTCGCGCCACTGCGGCAGCAGCTGCGCGTAGCGGCTGCTGTCGCTCCACTGCGACGGTTCGGTGCGCACGGCAGCGGCGTACCACTGGACTGCCTGCTCCTTCTGCCCCAGGCGCCACAGTGCCAACGCGTAGCTTGGCGGCAACCAGCTCGGCTTGCTGAGCGTACTGCCGGCGGCGGCCTGCCACTGCTCCAGCGCGGCCTCCGGCTGCCCCTGCCGCAGCAGGTCCCAACCATAGTTCCAGCGTACGCCGCGACCGACGCTGCTCTGCACCGGGGCATCCTTCAATGCTTCGCGGTACAGCTGCTCGCCAAGTTCGGTACGGCCCTGCGCGATCGCCACCGAGGCCAGCTGCACGGTTGCTTCCACCACGCGCCGGCCACGCTCGCGCTGCTTGAGCAGCTGCGCCACCAGAGCATCGCCCTGCGACTGCTGCACGACCACCATCGGCGCAGCCGCGGCATCGTTGTCGAAATAGAACTCCTGTGGCGCCGGCAATACCGGCGCCGCCCACGCGGAGGCCGCCCCCGAGACCAGCAGGATGCCGGTCAGGATCTTTACTGCCACTGACATTCCTTCTTCCCCCGGGCTGCGACCGCAGCCCCTCTCTCTCCTCCCGATCCTAACCGCAGCATGGCCGCCGGCGCGAGTGCCGGGGCCTGCGCGGCCTCACTGCTACAATTCGCGCCTTCCCCGTCGCGTGCCTGCACGCGGCCGGTGCCAGCCGATCCTGACCGGGCCAGCCATGACCAGTACCGCGCAACTCACCTCGCCCTCTTCCGCCGACCTGATCGACCGTGATTACACGCTCGATCACAAGTACACCCGCAACGAGGGACGGATCTACCTGAGCGGGGTGCAGGCGCTGGTGCGGCTGCCGCTGATGCAGCGGCTGCGGGATGCCGCCGAAGGCATCGACAGCGCGGGGTTCATCAGCGGCTACCGCGGCAGCCCCCTGGGCGGCTTCGATCTGGAGCTGTGGCGCGCCCGCACGCACCTGGAGGCCGCGCGGGTGAAGTTCACCCCGGGCCTGAACGAGGACCTGGGCGCCACCATGGTCTGGGGCACCCAGCAGACCAACCTGTTCCCCGGCGCCAACGTACAGGGCGTGTTCGGCATGTGGTACGGCAAGGGCCCGGGCGTGGACCGCTGCGGCGACGTCTTCAAGCACGCCAATGCGGCAGGCACGTCCCGTCATGGCGGCGTGCTGGCGCTGGCGGCCGATGACCATGCCTGCCGCAGCTCCACCCTGCCGCACGGCAGCGAGGATGAATTCGTCAGCGCGATGATGCCGGTGCTGAATCCGGCGGGCGTGCAGGACATTCTCGACATGGGCCTGCTCGGCTGGGCGATGAGCCGGTATACCGGGCGCTGGGTCGGCTTCAAGACCATCGCCGAGACGGTGGAATCGTCGGCATCGGTCGACGTGGATCCGCTGGCGCGTCGCATCGTGCTGCCGGACGACTTCCCGATGCCGGCCGGCGGCCTCAACATCCGTTGGCCGGACCCGCCGCTGGACCAGGAGATGCGCCTGCACCGCTATGCCGTGAAGGCCGCGCAGGCCTTCGCCCGCGCCAACGGCATCGACCGGGTGGTGATGGACGCGCCGCGTGCACGGCTGGGCATCGTCACCACCGGCAAGAGCTACCTGGATGTGCTGCAGGCACTGGAGTACCTGGGCCTGGACGAGGCCGCCTGCGCCGACATCGGCATCCGCGTCTACAAGGTCGGCATGACCTGGCCGCTGGAGCCGGAAGGCATCGCCCGCTTCGCGCAGGGCCTGGACGACATCATCGTGGTGGAGGAGAAGCGCGCCTTCATCGAGCGGCAGATGAAGGAGCAGTTCTTCAACTGGCCGGCCAGCTGGGGCCCGCGCCCGTCCATCGTCGGCAAGTACGACGAAGCCGGTGAATGGATCCTGCCGTCCACCGGCGAGCTGACCCCGGCCACCATCGCCGGCGTGATCGGCCGGCGCATCCAGCGGTTCTTCAACAACGAGTCGATCGAACAGCGCCTGCAGTGGATGCAGCAGAAGGAGGCCGAGCTCGCGTTGCCGCGCGCCAGCTTCCCGCGCGTACCGCACTACTGCTCGGGCTGCCCGCACAACACCTCCACCACGGTGCCGGACGGTTCACGTGCGTTGGCCGGCATCGGTTGCCATTACATGGTGACCTGGATGGACCGCAGCACCGACACGTTCACCCACATGGGTGGCGAAGGCGTGACCTGGGCAGGGCAGGCGCCGTTCACCGATACCCCGCACGTGTTCCAGAATCTGGGCGACGGCACCTATTTCCACAGCGGCTCGCTGGCGATCCGCCAGGCGATCGCGGCCGGCGTCAACATCACCTACAAGATCCTCTACAACGATGCGGTGGCGATGACCGGTGGCCAGCCGGTGGATGGCCCGCTCAGCGTGCCGGATATCGCCCGGCAGATGCGCGCCGAAGGCATCCACACCATCGTGGTGCTGTCCGACGACATCGCCAAGTGGACCCGCCAGCGCGAGCATTTCCCCAGTGACGTCGAGTTCCACGACCGCAGCGCGCTGGACGAGGTGCAGAAGCGCCTGCGCGAGGTGAAGGGGGTCTCGATCCTGATCTACGAACAGACCTGCGCCACCGAGAAGCGGCGGCGCCGCAAGCGCGGCAAGCTGGAAGATCCGGCCAAGCGGGTGATGATCAACTCGCTGGTCTGCGAGGGCTGCGGCGATTGTGGCAAGAAGAGTTTCTGCGTCTCGGTGCTGCCGAAGGAAACCGAGTTCGGGCGCAAGCGCGAGATCGACCAGTCCAACTGCAACAAGGACTACTCGTGCGTGAATGGCTTCTGCCCGAGTTTCGTCACGGTGCATGGCGGGAAGCCGCGAAAGGGCAGCCGGCGCGATGCATCGTCCCTGCTGGACAACCTGCCGGCGCCGACGGTGCGCGGCAGCCTGGAGCAGCCCTGGAACATCCTCATCACCGGCGTGGGCGGTACCGGCGTGGTCACCATCGGCGCGTTGCTGGGCATGGCCGGCCACCTGGAGGGCAAGGGCGCCACGGTGCTCGACCAGACCGGCCTGGCGCAGAAGGGCGGCGCGGTGACCACCCACATCCGCATCGCACGCCGGCCGGAGGACATCCACGCCGTGCGCATCGCCGCCGGTGAGGCCGACCTCGTACTGGGCTGCGACATGGTGGTGGTCAACGATTACTGGGCACTGTCGAAGGTGCGCGCGGGCCGCTCGCAGGTCGTGCTCAACACCTACGAAGCGATGCCGGGCACGTTCACCACCCGTCCCGACATGCAGTTCCCGGCGGCCGACATCATCGCCGGCGTGCGCGTGGCGCTGGGAGGCGATGAGCCGCTGCTGCTCGATGCCACCCAGCTGGCCACGGCGCTGCTGGGCGATGCGATCGCCGCGAACCTGTTCATCCTCGGCTACGCCTGGCAGCAGGGCCTGGTGCCGCTGTCGTTCGAATCGCTGATGCGTGCCATCGAGCTCAACGGCGCGGCGGTGGCGATGAACCAGCAGGCCTTCGCGTGGGGCCGGCTGGCGGCGATCGATCCGCAGGCCGTGCAGGAGGCCGCCGGCCTGGTGCGCAACCGCCATACCGATACCGAATCCACGCCCGGCCCGCTGCATCCGCTGCCACCGGGCGAATGGGAAGGCAACGAGTGGGGTGCCACCGCTGCGCCACGCAACACCGGCGACGAACGCGAACTGCGTGGCCTGCCCTCGCATGGCGGCGAGGTTGCCTTCCTGCCGCTGGACGACGCGCGCCTGTCGCGCTCGCTGGATGAAATGATCGAACGCCGCGCCGCGTTCCTGGTCGACTACCAGGACGCCGCCTACGCCGATCGCTACCGCGGCGTGGTCGAACGCGTGCGCGCCGCCGAACGCGAGCGCATCGGCGGCTCGACCGCGCTGACCGAGACCGTGGCCCGCTATCTGTTCAAGCTGATGGCCTACAAGGACGAATACGAAGTCGCCCGCCTGTACACCAGCGGTGATTTCCAGCGCCGGCTGCAGCAGCAGTTCGAGGGTGACTACCAGCTGCGCTTCCATCTGGCGCCGCCGCTGTTCGCGAAGAAGGATGAACAGGGCCGGCTGCAGAAGAAGGAGTACGGCCCGTGGATGTTCAAGGCGTTCGGCCTGCTGGCGAAGCTGAAGTTCCTGCGGGGCGGTGCCTTCGATGTGTTCGGCCGCACTGCCGAGCGCCGCATGGAGCGCAAGCTGATCGGCGACTACGAAGCCACCGTGCAGCTGCTGCTGGACGGGCTGGATGACGGTCGCCTGGCGTTGGCCGTGGAGATCGCCAGCATCCCCGAGCACATCCGCGGCTTCGGCCACGTCAAGGAAGCGCATGTGGAGAGCGCCAAGGCGCGGGAAGCTGCGCTGCTGGCGCAGTGGCGCAACCCGAAGGCGCTGCATATCGTGCAGGTGGCGTAAGCCGGAGCAGCGCCGGCCACCGTCAGCCGCGGCGGTTGCCTAGCCCAACCGCCACACCAACAGGCGGTTGTTGGCCGGCATCCCCACATCGCGCAGGCGGGTGAAGCCGCTTTCCGCGGCCAGCGCCTGCACGGCCTCCGCATCGCGGACGCCGCTGCGCGGATCCCGCGCCTTCAGCCACTCATCGAACCGCGCATTGCTGTCACTGGTGTAGCGGCCGCCGTAGTTGAAGGGGCCATACACCGCCAGCAGTGCGCCATGTCGCAGCACCGACGGCAACGCGGCAAACAGCGCCTGCACGTGCTCCCAGCTCATGATGTGCAGCGTATTGGCACTGCATGCGGCGTCGAACAGACTGCCCTCGGGCACCGACAGCCCTGCTGCCGGTGGCAGTTCCACCTGCAGCGCCACCGGCGGCAGCAGGTTCAGCAGTGCCGCCTCGGCGCGCCACGCCTCGATACCCGGCAGATGGTCCGGGTGGTCGCTGGGCTGCCAGCGCAGCCAGGGCCAGCGTTCGGCGAAGAACACGGCGTGCTGGCCGGTGCCGCTGCCGATCTCCAGTACCCGGTGGCGGTCGCCCATCCACGGATCGAGCGCGGCAGCGATCGGTTCGCGGTTGCGTTCGCAGGCTTCTGAATACGGCTTGCTCGACATCGGGATGGCATCCGGACGGGGTCGGACCATTGTGCACGAGGGAGGGTGTCCGGCAGGGCTGCGCCCTGCACCCACCGAAGCAACATCAACGTCAAAAGCGGGATTCCGTGGGATGGCGGGGCACTGTGGGTTTGCGGGGGCGCCGTGAACCCGTCCATGGGGGCTTGGTCGCCGCATCCATGCGGCTCACACCCCGCAAACCCACAGCGCCCCGCCTTCGACAGTTGGCCGCGATCTGTCGGAAATACTCTTGGGGTCAGATCCGTTTTCCGCAGGAGAACGGATCTGACCCCGGAATGTGATTCGATATCCAACAGCTTTCATCCACGCATGACGTGGATCTGCTGGCCACCGGCCAACTGTCGAAGGCGGGGTGGGTCCGGTTGCGGGGGCGTGAGCGCCATGGATGGCGCGACCGAGGCTACAGGGACGTATTCACGCCGTCCCCCGCAACCGGACCCACCCCGCCATCCCACGGAATGCCCGCTTTTGACGTTGACGTTGATTCCAGCAGGCGCAGGGCGGCAAGCCCTGCCGCGCCCCACCCATGACTGCAGTCACTTGTGCTGATTGCCCTCCGCTGGCGAAAGTCGAGCAGTTGACGTGATCGGCTTGGCCCGTTGCCGGCCGCACGCGAGTGAGAGAGAGCGCTGTGCAACGACGTGAGTTCCTGGCTTTATCCGGTCTGGGCATGGCCGGCCTGCTGCTGCCGCACGCGCGGTTGATCGCCGCCGAGCAGCTGCTCGAACCGGGCGACATGGCCCGCAGGAAGGTGCTGGCCGAGGCCGCGCTGGCCGCTGCCAAGCGGGCCGGGGCGACCTACTGCGATGTGCGCATCGGCCGCTACCTCAACCAGGCCGTGATCACCCGCGAAGCGCGGGTGCAGAACGTCACCAACAGCGAGTCGTCCGGCATCGGCATCCGGGTCATCGTCAACGGTGCATGGGGCTTCGCCGCCACCCGCGAGCAGACCCCCGCCGCGGTCCTGGCCGCCGTCGGGCAGGCCGCCGCCATTGCACGCGCCAACGCCCCCCTGCAGAGCCGGCCGGTGCAGCTGGCACCGGTCACCGGCGTCGGCGATGTGAACTGGAAGACCCCGATCCGCAGGAACGCGATGGCGGTGCCGATCCAGGACAAGGTCGACCTGCTGCTGAGCCTGAATGCGGCGGCGATGAACGCCGGTGCCGACTACATCAATTCCACCCTGTTCCTGGTCAACGAACAGAAGTACTTCGCCTCCAGCGACGGCTCGTTCATCGATCAGGACATCCATCGCATCTGGCTGCCCTTCACGGCCACCGCCATCGACAAGGCCACCGGCAAGTTCCGTACCCGCGCCGGTCTGTCCTCGCCGATGGGCATGGGCTACGAGTTCCTCGATGGCGACGCGCGCGGCAAGGTGCAGCTGCCCGGCGGCATCACCGCCTACCGCGACTCCTACGATCCGGTTGAAGATGCGATCGCAGCGGCGCGGCATGCGCGCGAGAAGCTGAAGGCGCCGTCGGTGAAGCCCGGCAAGTACGATCTGGTACTGGATCCCTCCAACCTGTTCCTGACCATCCACGAGAACGTCGGCCATCCGTTGGAGCTGGACCGCGTGCTGGGCTACGAGGCCAACTACGCCGGCACCAGCTTCGCCACCCTGGACAAGCGCGATGCTGGCTTCCGCTGGGGCAGCGACATCGTCAACTTCTTTGCCGACAAGACCCAACCGGGCAGCCTCGGTGCCGTCGGCTATGACGACGAGGGCGTCAAGACGCTGCGCTGGGACCTGGTCCGCGACGGCATCCTGGTCGATTACCAGGCCACGCGCGATGAGGCACACATCCTCGGCCGCGATGCGTCGCATGGCTGCAGCTACGCCGATTCCTGGTCCAGCGTGCAGTTCCAGCGCATGGCCAATGTCTCACTGGCGCCGGGCAGGCAGCCACTGAGTGTGGAGGACATGATCAAGGACGTGGAGAACGGCATCTACATCCACGGCCGTGGTTCCTATTCCATCGACCAGCAGCGCTACAACGCGCAGTTCGGCGGCCAGCTGTACTACCAGATCAAGGACGGAAAGATCGCCGGCATGGTCGAGGACGCGGCCTACCAGATCCGCACGCCGGAGTTCTGGAACGCCTGTACGGCCATCTGCGACGAACGCGACTTCCGGCTTGGCGGCTCGTTCTTCGACGGCAAGGGCCAGCCGGGCCAGGTCTCGGCGGTGTCGCACGGTTCGTCCACCACCCGCTTCAACGGCATCAACATCATCAACACCGCGCGCAGTCTCGGCGCTTGAGCCACCCCATCGTTCATGGAGAGCAGCCTTGCACAGACGTGACTTCCTGGCCCTGACCGGGCTTACCGCGGGCGGCCTGATCGTGCCGTCCTTCTTCGGCAAAGTGATCGCCGCCGAGCAGCTGCAGTCCAGCCTTGACCCCGCGCTGAAGAAGCGCCTGGCCGATGCTGCCCTGCAGGCCGCCCGCAGTGCCGGCGCCACCTACTGCGACGTGCGCATCGGCCGCTATCTGCGGCAGTTCGTGATCACCCGCGAAGACAAGGTGCAGAACGTGGTGAACACCGAGTCCACCGGTGTGGGCATCCGCGTGATCGTCAACGGTGCCTGGGGCTTCGCCGCCACCAACGCACTGGGTACTGCCGACGTGGCCAGGGCCGCCCAGCAGGCTGCGGCCATCGCCAAGGCCAACGCTGGCGTGCAGAGCGCGCCGGTGCAGCTGGCCAGCACGCCCGGCGTGGGCGAGGTCAGCTGGCGCACGCCGATCCGCAAGAATGCGATGGAGGTGCCGATCAAGGAGAAGGTCGACCTGCTGCTGGACGTCAATGCCGCAGCGATCGGCGCCGGTGCCAGCTTCGTCAATTCGATGCTGTTCCTGGTCAATGAACAGAAGTACTTCGCGTCCACCGATGGCTCCTACATCGACCAGGACGTGCACCGCATCTGGGCACCGATGACCGTCACCGCCATCGACAAGACCAGTGGCAAGTTCCGCAGCCGCGAAGGCCTGTCTGCGCCGATGGGCCTGGGCTACGAGTATCTGGACGGCGCCGCCGCCGGCAAGGTCGTCAGCCCCAACGGCGTGGTCAACTACAGCTCCTCCTACGACATGAAGGAGGACGCCATCGCGGCCGCCAAGCAGGCGCAGGAGAAACTGAAGGCGCCGTCGGTGAAGCCGGGCAAGTACGACCTGGTACTGGACCCGTCGCACACCTGGCTGACCATCCACGAGTCGATCGGCCATCCGCTGGAGCTGGACCGCGTGCTCGGCTACGAGGCCAACTATGCCGGCACCAGCTTCGCCACCCTGGACAAGCGCGAGCAGCGCTTCCAGTACGGCAGCGAGCTGGTGAACGTGTTCGCCGACAAGACGCAGCCGGGCAGCCTCGGCGCGGTCGCGTACGACGATGAAGGCGTGAAGTGCAAGCGCTGGGACCTGATCAGCAACGGCAAGCTGGTCGACTACCAGACCATCCGCGACCAGGCCCACATCCTCGGCAAGACCGAGTCCGATGGCTGCTGCTATGCCGACTCGTGGTCCAGCGTGCAGTTCCAGCGCATGGCCAACGTGTCGATGGCGCCGGGAAAGACGCCGCTGAGCGTGCCGGACCTGATCAAGGACGTGGAGAACGGCATCTACATCATCGGCGACGGCTCGTTCTCGATCGACCAGCAGCGCTACAACGCCCAGTTCGGCGGCCAGCTGTTCTACGAGATCAAGAACGGCCAGATCACCCGCATGCTGGAGGACGTGGCCTACCAGATCCGCACGCCGGAGTTCTGGAACGCCTGCACCGCCGTGGCCGACGAACGCGATTACCGCCTGGGCGGCTCGTTCTTCGACGGCAAGGGCCAGCCGGGCCAGGTCTCGGCGGTTTCGCACGGCTCGTCGACCGCACGCTTCAACGGCATCAATGTCATCAACACCGCACGCAGCCTCGGCTGACCGGTCAGGAGCCCTTACACCATGAGTATCTTCACCGAAGCCCAGGCCAAGGCCATCCTCGACAAGGTCATCGCCCTGTCCAAGGCCGATGAATGCACCGCCGTGCTGGCGGGATCGATCGCCGGCAACATCCGTTTCGCCCTGAACAACGTTTCCACCAGCGGCATCGTGGACAACACCGAGCTTGCCGTTACCGTGGCCTTCGGCAAGCGAGTGGGCACCGCCTCGATCAACGAGTTCGACGACGCCGCACTGGAACGCGTGGTGCGCCGCGCCGAGGATCTGGCCCGCCTGGCACCGGAGAACCCGGAGTTCATGCCCGCCATCGGCAAGCAGACCTACCGGCCGAGCCCGACCTTCAGCGAGTCCACCGCCGCCATCGATCCGGCATTCCGCGCCAAGGTGGCCGCCGATTCGATCGCGCCCTGCCGTGGCAACGGACTGATTGCCGCCGGCTTCCTTGAAGATGGCCAGGGCTTCTACGCCACTGCCAACAGCAACGGCAACTTCGGTTACCAGCGCACCACCAACTTCGACTACACCTGCACCGTGCGTACCGAGGACGGCCGCGGATCGGGCTGGGTCGGCCGCAACCTGAAGGACGCGGCGGACTTCAAGGCCGACCAGGATGTCCGCATCGCCATGCGCAAGGCCACCGAGTCGGCCGAAGCCAAGGCGCTGGAGCCGGGCAAGTACACGGTCATCCTGGAGCCGGCGGCGGCCGCAGGCCTGATCAGCTTCATGATGAATTTCTTCAGTGCGCGCTCGGCCGACGAAGGCCGCAGCTTCCTGTCGAAGAAGGGCGGCGGCAACAAGCTCGGTGAGCAGGTCTACGACCCGCGCGTGAACATGTATGCCGATCCGTGGCACCCGGAAGCGCCGGTGCTGCCGTGGGACAACGAGGGCATGCCGCGCGAGCGCCTGGCCATCATCGAGAACGGCAAGGTGGCCAACCTGGACTACTCGCGCTTCTGGGCGCAGAAGCAGGGCAAGACCGCCAAGGCCACGCCGGGCAACCTGCTGATGAGCGGCGGCGAGAAGAGCACCGCCGAGCTGGTGCGTGGCACCCAGAAGGGCATCCTGGTCACCCGCACCTGGTACATCCGCATGGTCGATCCGCAGACCGTGCTGCTGACCGGCCTGACCCGTGACGGCACCTTCTACATCGAGAACGGCCAGATCAAGCACCCGGTGAAGAACTTCCGCTTCAACGAATCGCCGGTGATCATGCTCAACAACATCGAAGAGCTGGGCAAGCCGGTGCGCGTGGCCGGCGACGAGTCGAGCTTCGTGATGATGATCCCGCCGATGAAGCTGCGCGATTTCACCTTCACCTCGTTGTCCGACGCCGTCTGATGGATCGCCGGGCCTGCCTGCGCTGGTTGGCTGCTGCCGCTTCGGCGGCCGCGCTTCCGGCCTGGGCACAGGCAGGCCCGCGCAGTTCGCGCTACGACTTCTGGTTCACCCGCCTGCAGTACGACTCGGGCGACTGGGACGTGGACGCGCGCATGCCGGCCAACCTGATCACTTCGCTGATCGACTACACCTCGCTGCGCGTGGACCCGCAGGAACACGTGGTGGCACTGGCCGACCCACGCATGCTGGAAGCCCCCTTCTGCTACCTGGCCGGGCACACGCTGGTGGAATTCAACGCCGCCGAGCGGCAGAACTTCGTGCGCTACGTGCGCAACGGGGGCTTCGTCTTCGTCGATGACTGCAACCATGACATCGATGGCCTGTTCGCAACCTCCTTCGAGGCGCAGATGGGCCGCCTGTTCGGGCCCCGGGCGCTGCAGAAGCTGCCCAACAGCCACGCGCTGTACCGCAGCTTCTTCCGCTTCCCCGATGGACCACCGGCCACCAGCTTCGAGCTGAACGGCTGGGGCGACGATCTGGTGCACGACTATCTGAAGGGCATCGAGGTCGATGGCCGCCTGGGCGTGCTGTACAGCAACAAGGACTATGGCTGCGAGTGGGATTACGACTGGCGCAACAAGCGCTTCCTGGCCGAGGACAACACGCGCTTCGGCGTCAACATCGTGATGTACGCATTGAACAATTGAGTGAGAGCCCCCCATGACCCGCCCTGATCTCGATTCCCTGCTGCCGCGCCTGCACGATCTGCGCGCCGCCCTGGCCCGTGCCGTGGTCGGCCAGCACACGGTGGTCGAGCAGCTGCTGATCGGACTGCTGGCCGGCGGCCACTGCCTGCTGGAAGGCGCGCCCGGCCTGGGCAAGACCCTGCTGGTGCGTTCGCTGGGGCAGGCGCTGGAGCTGCAGTTCCGGCGTGTGCAGTTCACGCCGGACCTGATGCCCAGCGACATTCTGGGTACCGAGCTGCTGGAGGAAGACCACGGCACCGGCCATCGTCACTTCCGCTTCCAGCAGGGGCCGGTCTTCACCAATCTGCTGCTGGCGGATGAGCTCAACCGCACGCCGCCCAAGACCCAGGCCGCGCTGCTGGAAGCCATGCAGGAACGCACCGTCAGCTATGCCGGCACCACCCATGCGCTGCCCGCGCCGTTCTTCGTGCTGGCCACGCAGAATCCGATCGAACAGGCCGGTACCTATCCGCTGCCGGAGGCCCAGCTGGACCGCTTCCTGCTGCACGTCCTGGTCGATTACCCCAGCGAGGCCGAGGAGCGCCAGATCCTGGAACAGACCACCGGCGGTGCCGGCGAGGCGGTGCCGAAGGTGATGGACGCCGCTGCGGTCATCGCCCTGCAGGCGGCAGTGCGCCAGGTGCACGTCAGCCCCGATGTGCTGGCCTGGATCACGCGGCTGGTGCGTGCCAGCCGACCCGGGCCGGAAGCGCCCGCGGCGATCAACCAGTGGGTGAAGTGGGGTGCGGGACCACGCGCCGGACAGTCGCTGGTGCTCGCGGCCAAGGCGCGCGCGTTGCTGCAGGGCCGCTTCGCCGCCACCCGCGAGGACGTGCAGGCCCTGGCTGCACCGGTGATGCGCCACCGCCTGCTGCTGTCGTTCGCCGCCGAAGCCGAACAGAAGCGCGCCGACGACGTGGTCGCCGCCCTGCTGCACGCCGTGCCGTTCCCGGGGTGATCCACGCGTGAGTGCTGGCACGCTGGTCCTGCCTCCCGAACTGCGAGCGCGCCTGCGCGCACTGCGGTTGCGGCCACGTCTGGCCAGCGGCGCGAGCGGCATCGGCCAGCACGCGAGCCGCAGTCGTGGCGCCGGCCTGGAATTCGCCCAGTACCGCGCCTACGAACCCGGCGATGAACTGCGCCAGATCGACTGGAAACTGTACGCGCGCTCGGACCGCTTCTTCGTGCGCGAGTCGGAGCGCGAAAGCCCGATCACGGTATGGCTGCTGCTCGATGCCACCGCATCGGCCGGCCAGTCCGACCGTGGCGCGCCGGCACGCAGCCGCCTGGATCACATGCGCATGCTGGCCGCCTGTGTCTGCGAGCTGGCACTGCAGCAGGGCGATCATTTCGGCCTGCTGACCGTCACCGGCGACGGCCTGCAGCTGGTACCCGCAGCGCAGGGCGCACGCCAGCGCGACCGCGTGCACCTGCAACTGCATGCCCTGCAGCCACGAGGCGGCTGGCCCGCCCGTGACACGCTGCGCCCGCTGTGGGAGCGCGTTCGCCCGGGCGACCTGCTGCTGGCCATCGGCGATGGCTTTGATGACGCCGGCATCGTGCTGCTGGAGCAGCTGGCCAGTGCACGCCGCGAGGTACTGCTGCTGCAGGTGCTGACCGCTGACGAGCGCGACTTCCCGTTCGATGCCGGCCACCGGTTCCGTGACCCTGAAACCGGCGAGGAACTGCTCGGCGATGGCGCGGCGATCCGCGCCGACTACCTGCAGCGTTTCACTGCTGCACACACGGCACTGCACCTGCGGCTGCAGGCCAGTGGCATCGCCAGTGCCACCGGCTGGCTCGATCAACCGGTGGACCAGCCGCTGCAGGCGCTGTTCGGCCGCGGGGGCGGCGCGTGAGCCTGCTGTTTCCGCTCGGGCTGGCCGCACTGGCGGCGTGGCTGCTGCCGCTGCTGATCCATCTCGCGCGTCGCCATCCCTATACGCCGTTGGACTTCGCCGCGCTGCGCTGGCTGCGTGCACGGATCCGCCCGCGCCAGCGCGTCCGCTTCGATGACTGGCCGCTGCTGCTGGTGCGGTTGCTGCTGCTTGCCGCGCTGGCCGTGCTGCTGGCGCGGCCGGCATTGACCGGACCGGCGCCGGCTACCGGCGCATGGACGGTCGTCGCACCCGGTCTGGATGCGACCGCGCTGCATGCCGGCGCTCCTGCCGACGACGACAACTGGCGCTGGCTTGCGCCCGGATTCCCCACCATCGACCAGCCACCACCGGCCACGGATGTGGCCCTGCCCAGCCTGCTGCGCGAACTGGATGCGAAGCTGCCGACCGGCACCGCGCTGACCGTGCACGTGCCCGATCCGCTGCCCGGCCTCGACGGCATGCGCCTGCAGCTCTCGCGGGCGGTGCAATGGCAGACACATCCCCGTGCGACCGCTGCAACGGCCGCGCCCACCCCGCTGCCGCAACTGCGCATGCACGCTGATGCCCCGGCCGCAGCACAGCGCTGGCTGGCTGCGCTGCAGCGCGCATGGGGCACCCGATCACCCGCGCCCGCCTTGCCTGCGGATGCGCTGCCCGCTTCGGGTGAAGTCGGTGTCTGGAGCCGCGCCGATGCGCTGCCCGCTCACTGGCAGGCATGGCTGCAGGACGGTGGCAGCGTGCTGACCGCCGCCCGGCCGGCAGCGGATGCACGCCCGCTGCTGCGCGACGCCGAAGGCGCGACGCTGCTGTGGCAGCAGCGCGTTGGCCACGGCCGCCTGCTGTTCCTGCCCGGCGAATGGAATGCCGCAGGCAATGCCGCGCTGCGCGATGCCCGCCTGCCGCACACCCTGCTGCAGGCGCTGCAACCCGCGCCGCCGCCGCGCTCAGGCGATGCGCAGGATCACGCACCGCGCCAGGTCGCCCTGCCGGCTGCCACGCCTGCCGTGCGTGAGCCCACCGCCTGGCTGCTGCTGGCCATCGTGCTGTTGTTTGCACTGGAGCGCTGGATGGCCAGCAGCGCGCAGCGGAGGCTGCCCGCATGACGATGCTGCAACGCGCCTGGCAGCGCGCACGGCGCCGTAGCGGCGCCATCACTCTGCTGCTGGGACTGCCGTGGGCGCTGGCCGCGACCACGCTTGCACTGCGCTTGGGCGGTTTCGATATCGCCTGCATCGTTGCGACGGCCACTCTGCTCGCCTGCACGGTGCTGGCCACGGTCCGTGCCCGCCGCTTGGATCGCCGCTGGGTGCAGCGCCGGCTTGACGGCAGCGGGGCCAGCGAAGACAGCGCCGACCTGCTGTTCGCCGATCCTGCCGCACTCAATCCGCTGCAGCAGCGCCAGCGCGCACACGTGCAGGCCGCGCTCGAACGCGCCATGCCGGAACTGCGTCCGCGCTGGCCGCGCGGCGCGTTGCTGCTGTGCTGGGTCGGGGGGATCGCCGTCGCACTGCTTGCGTTGGGCTGGCCACGGTCCGGTCCGTCCATGCCGGGCGTGCCCTCGTCGCGCCCCGCTGCCCCGGCAGTTGCGGGCCCGTTGCAGCTGCAGTCCGCCCGCCTGCGTATCGAGGCTCCGGCCTATACGGGTCAACCACCCCATAACCAGAACGCACTCGATGCCAAGGTCGCCGCCGACAGCCGCCTGGCGTGGTCGCTGCGCTTCGATCGTGCGCCCCGCAGCGCATGGCTGCAGTTCCACGATGGCCGGCGCGTGCCGCTGACCGAACGCGACGGCCAGTGGCAGGCGCAGGATGTGGCCCGTGCACCGGTGCTGTACCGCGTGGTCAGCGAACCGGCACTGGCCACGACACGCCTGTACCGCCTGGACGTGGTGGCGGACCGCGCCCCGACCGTACGCGTGCT
This sequence comes from Stenotrophomonas sp. 2201_Sma, assembly GCF_056486685.1. Classification (NCBI taxonomy): domain Bacteria; kingdom Pseudomonadati; phylum Pseudomonadota; class Gammaproteobacteria; order Lysobacterales; family Lysobacteraceae; genus Stenotrophomonas; species Stenotrophomonas sp. 2201_Sma. Next base: position 147,267 of record NZ_CM151329.1, on the reverse strand, counting down.
GGAGCCCGCTGCCAGCCTGGTACTGGGCACGCCCGGGCAGCGCCAGTGGGCACTGCGCTTCGAGGCCAGCGACGATCACGGTGTGGCCACGCAGGCCCGCCTGTCGATCACCCTTACCCAGGGCAGCGGCGAGAACATCACCTTCGTCCAGCGCAGCGTGAAGCTCACCGGCAGTGGCGAAGCAACGGCGCGACGGTTCGCTCACACGCTGGATCTGGGCGCACTGGGAGCGCAGCCCGGCAACGATGTGATCGCCCAGCTGGAAGTGCGCGACAACCATGCCCCGACGCCCCAGACCGGCCGCAGCAGCAGCGTGATCCTGCGCCTGCCCAGCAGCGAGGCGGTACTGGGCGCCGAGCTGGAAGGCCGCATCAAGAAGACCCTGCCGGCCTACTTCCGCAGCCAACGGCAGATCATCCTGGATGCGGAGGCATTGATCCGCCAGCGGCGCAGCCTGGCCGCCGATGACTTCGTCAAGCGCAGCGACGCCATCGGCGTCGACCAGCGCATCCTGCGCCTGCGCTACGGCCAGTTCCTTGGCGAAGAGAGCGAAGGCGCGCCGAAGCCACCGCCGACCAGCGACCTGCCCACCAGTGACATCCCCACCGCAGACGACCACGACGGCGATCACGACCATGATCACGACCACGCGGCGCAGCCGCAGGCCGGCGACCACGACGCGCATGGCCACGACCACGGCGGCAACGCAGGCAACGCCGAGACGCCACCGGTGTTCGGCAGCGCCACGGACGTGCTGACCGAGTATGGCCACACGCACGACCACGCCGAGGCGGCGACCCTGCTCGATCCGCAGACCCGCGCGACGTTGAAGGCGGCACTCGACCAGATGTGGGCCTCCGAAGGCGAGCTGCGCCAGGGGCGCCCGGAGCAGGCGCTGCCCTACGCCTACAAGGCATTGGGATTCATCAAGCAGGTCCAGCAGGCCGAACGCATCTACCTGGCCCGCGTCGGCCCGGAACTGCCGCCCATCGATGAGGGCCGGCGCCTGGGCGGTGACCGCGCCGGGCTGGCCAGCCGACAGCTGCCACTGACGGCACGCACGGCACCGGACCCGGCCATCGTCGAGGCCTGGCAGCAATTGGGCGACGGCGACGGCACGCCGGATCTGGACGCGCTGGCGGGCTGGCAGCAGCGCAATGCGGCCTACCTGCCCGATGCGCTCGACCTGGCGGCCGCCATCGAACAGCTGCGCATCGAGCCGGGCTGTGCCAACTGCCGGCAGCGCCTGCGGGCACAGCTGTGGAGGGCGCTGCAGCGCCCCGTGCCGCAGGCCACACGTCGCAGCGCGGCCGATGCAATGGGGCAGCGATACCTGGATGCACTGGAGGCGCAGCCATGAACCTGTCGGCACCGGCTCTGTGGATCGCGCTTGTCCTGGTGCTGATCGTGTTCGTCGCCAGCGCGCGCCAGCTGCGCGCACCGGTGCGACCGCATGGCCCGCTGTCGGCCGTGCTCGGCCTGCAGGTCATCGCCGCTGCACTGCTGTACGCATGCCTGCTGCCGCCCGCACGGCAGCAGCCCGCTGCGGGCCTGGTGGTGCTGGGTGCCGATGCCGGAAGGGCCAGCGCGCAGCCGGCAAGCGAGGGACCGCTCATCCTGTTGCCCGAAGCCGCCCAGGTGCCGGGCGCGACGCGTGTGCCGGACTTGGCGACGGCGCTGCGCCAGCATCCCTCGACGCGGCTGACCCTGGTCGGCGCCGGCCTGGAGGCACGCGACCGCGACGCCACGCTGCCCGCGCAGGTCCATTGGCAGGCACCGCCCGCCCCTCGCGGCTGGACCGCGCTGCAACTGCCCGCGGATGTCGCCCCTGGCGCTCGCTTCGACGTGCAGGCGCAGGCCCGCGGCGTCCCCCGTGCGCAGGCTGAGCTGCTGGACCCGGCTGACACGGTGATCGATCGTGCCCCGCTGGGCGAGGACGGACGGGTGCGACTGAGTGGCGTGGCCCGTGCCGAAGGCCGCAGCGTGTTCCGCCTGCGCCTGCTGGATGGCGAAGGCCATGTCGTCGATACCGTTCCGGTACCCCAGCAGACCCTGCCGGCCACGCGGGTCCGCCTGCAGATCCGCGCCGGCACGCCGGGACCCGAACTGAAATACCTGCGACGCTGGGCCACCGATGCCGGCATCGACGTGCAGATGCAGGCCGACACCGGCGCCGGCCTCAGCATCAGCGCAGGCCAGGTTGGTCTGGACGCGGCATCATTGGCGCGCACCGACCTGCTGCTGCTGGACGAGCGCAGCCTGGCCACGCTGGGGAGTGGCCAGCTCGCAGCGGTGCGCCAGGCCATGCACGAGGGCCTGGGCGTGCTGGTCCGCAGTGCCGGCGTGCCATCGGCCGGAGCGCGGCAACGCCTGCGTGAGCTCGGCCTGCCCGTGCAGGGCGATGGCGCCAGCCGCAGCGTCACGCTGCCCGGCGATGGTGACAGCGCGATGCTGGCAGCCCGACGCGGTCCGCTGGCGTCGGGCACGCTGCCTACCCGCGATGGCGAAGAGGCTGATCGCGATTCGCATGCCGCCGCGCTGCCCACCTTGGAACAGCTTGCGCTGCAGGTGCCTGCCACCACCGCACTGCTGCACGACCGCAGCGGCGCTGCCATCGGAGGCTGGCGCGATGCCGGCAAGGGTCGCATCGGCCTGCTGCCGCTGACCGACACGTGGCGCTGGGTGCTGGCCGGCCGCGACGATCGCCATGGCGAGCTGTGGAGCGACGTGGTCGGCACCCTGGCGCGCGCGCAGGGCGGCAGCACCGCGCCGTGGTCGCCGCAGCCGATTGCGTGGGCCGGGGAACGACAGGCCCTGTGCGATGTGCGGGCGCCGTTGCAGGTGTTCGATGCACGGGGCGCGTCGGTGCCGCTGATCGTGGACGGCGGCACCGGCAGCGCACGCTGTGCCGGCTGGTGGCCACGCGAGGCCGGTTGGCACCGGCTGCAGCAGGGCGAACGCTCCTACTGGCGCTATGTGTTCGACAGGACGGATGCAGCGGCGCTGCACCGGCAGGGAATGATCGATGCGACGGCACAGGCCCTGGCCACCTCCGCACCGGTCAAGGCGCAGGCGACGCAGCCCGTACCGGGATCACGCTGGCCGTGGTGGCTGGCCTTCGTGCTGTGTGCGTCGCTGCTGTGGTGGCTGGAACGGCGGCCGCCCGGCGTTGCCCGTACGGCATAGCTTCCCCCCATCCTTCGCTCACTTCAGCGGCGGTGCACCACCGCAACCCTCCTGCTGCGCACAGAACTGCAGCGCGCGCCGCTGCTGTTCCGCGCTCAGTTCCGGCGGTGGCCGGGCGATGGCGGACTGGATCTGATCCGGCCCCCCGGTGATCTTGTTCAAGCCCTTGCCCGCCGCCAGCAGGCCCTTGACCACGCCCATCATCACGTAGCCGCCGGCCATGCTCACCTGCTCGGGCGTCGGCGGTTCACTCCAGTTGCGGCTGAAGCGGTTGTTCTCGATCTTCACCGGGTTCCTGAAGCGGTACAGATCCAGTGGCTGATCGTCTTCAGGCTTCAGCGCGCGCACTTCACCGAGGGTGGTGACGTTGCCCTGCGCGGGCGTGCCCTCGGTGGTCGCGACAGGCTCCGGTGGTGCGGCGACGGTCTGCCCGGGTTCGGGCACCGCCGATATGGGTGATGGCGCCTGCTGCGCCTGCGCGGTACCGGCCAGCACCAGGCCGGCCAGAAGTGCTCCCTGCGTTGCTCGTCGTGCCACCCCTACCGCCCCTGTTGGTTGCGTCCTTCGCCTGAGGATACGGATGGCGGCTTCAGATTTCGTTGGAACGGCGCGCGCTGTTCAGCCCGCGCTGAAGTGGACTGCACGTCCGCGCCCGCGAGGTGCACCTGTCATTTGTTCGAGGCGGGCCAGCCCGTTGTTCCGGCGCACGCGGCAGGCGTTTCACTGGATTCGACGTCCGGCTGCCGCCCGCGCACTGAACGGTTCACTCCGTCCCGCTGCGGGGTCTCACATCCTGAGACCCATCTGTGGTGCCATGTGCCCCCCTGGAATCCGTGCACCCATGGCCTACGAACTCGCCAAGCGCACCGCCGACGCGGAGCAGCAACTCGCGACCCGCGACGGTCTGCCCGCCCGCGACGGTGCCCTGCTCAGCGCGCGCCTGCAGCGCCGCTACCACGACCGCATCACCGGCAGCTTTGCCATCCCCGGCCGCGAGGGCCGATATGCGCCCATTCCGGAATCGGTACCGCCGGCCCTTGCCGCCGCATTGAAGGCACGTGGCATCGAACAGCTGTACAGCCACCAGGCCGAGGCCTGGGAGGCCAGCCAGCGCGGCGAGCATGTGGCCATCGTCACCCCGACCGCCAGCGGCAAGTCGCTGTGCTACACCCTGCCGGTGGTCAGCGCGGCCATGCAGGACAACGCCAAGGCGCTGTACCTGTTCCCCACCAAGGCGCTGGCGCAGGACCAGGTGGCCGAACTGCTGGAGCTCAACCGCGCCGGCGATCTCGGGGTGAAGGCGTTCACCTTCGATGGCGACACGCCCGGGGACGCACGGCAGGCGATCCGCCTGCATGGCGACATCGTGGTATCCAATCCCGACATGCTGCACCAGGCGATCCTGCCGCATCACACCAAGTGGGCGCAGTTCTTCGAGAACCTGCGCTACATCGTCATCGACGAAGTGCATACCTACCGCGGCGTGTTCGGCAGCCATGTCACCAACGTACTGCGCCGGCTCAAGCGCATCTGTGCGTTCTATGGCGTGCAACCCCAGTTCATCCTGTGCTCGGCCACCATCGGCAATCCGCAGGCACATGCCGAGGCCCTGATCGAAGCACCGGTCACCGCCATCACCGAGTCCGGTGCGCCCAGCGGACCGAAGCAGGTGCTGCTGTGGAACCCGCCGGTCATCAACCCGGACCTGGGCCTGCGTGCATCGGCGCGTTCGCAGAGCAACCGCATCGCCCGCATCGCGATCAAGTCCGGCCTCAAGACCCTGGTGTTCGCGCAGACGCGGCTGATGGTCGAAGTGCTGACCAAGTACCTGAAGGACATCTTCGACCACGATCCGCGCAAGCCACCGCGCATACGCGCCTATCGCGGCGGTTACCTGCCCACCGAGCGTCGCGAGACCGAACGCGCCATGCGCGCGGGCAGCATCGATGGCATCGTCAGCACCTCGGCGCTGGAGCTGGGCGTGGATATCGGCAGCCTGGACGTGGTGATCCTCAACGGCTATCCGGGCAGCGTGGCCGCCACCTGGCAGCGTTTCGGCCGCGCCGGACGCCGCCAGCAGCCCGCGCTGGGCGTGATGGTGGCCAGTTCGCAGCCACTGGACCAGTACGTGGTACGCCATCCGGACTTCTTCGCCGAAGCCTCGCCCGAACATGCGCGCATCGCCCCGGACCAGCCACTGATCCTGTTCGACCACATCCGCTGCGCGGCATTCGAGCTGCCGTTCCGGGTCGGCGATGGCTTCGGCCCGATCGATCCGGAGGTGTTCCTGGAAGCCCTGGCCGAGACCGACGTGGTCCATCGCGAGGGCGAGCGCTGGGAGTGGATCGCCGACAGCTATCCGGCCAACGCGGTGAGCCTGCGCGCGGTGGCCGACGGCAACTTCGTGGTGGTCGACCGCAGCGACGGCCGCCAGCAGATCATCGCCGAGGTCGATTACTCCGCCGCCGCGCTGACCCTGTACGAGGGCGCCATCCACATGGTGCAGTCCACGCCGTACCAGGTGGAGACGCTGGACTGGGAGGGGCGCAAGGCCTACGTCACCCGCACCCACGTGGACTACTACACCGACAGCATCGACTTCACCAAGCTCAAGGTGCTGGATCGTTTCGACGGCGGCGTGGCCGGGCGCGGCGATTCGCACCACGGCGAGGTGCACGTGGTGCGCCGCGTGGCCGGCTACAAGAAGATCCGGTACTACACCCACGAGAACATCGGCTACGGCCCGGTCAACCTGCCCGACCAGGAACTGCACACCACCGCAGTGTGGTGGCAGCTCCCGCAGGCGCTGTTGCTGCGTGCGTTCGCCAGCCGGCAGGACGCGCTGGATGGCTTCCTGGGTGCCGCCTACGCGCTGCACATCGTCGCTACGGTAGCGGTGATGGCCGACGCACGCGATCTGCAGAAGTCGGTCGGCAATGGCGACGGTGCATGGTTCGCGGTCGCCGACCAGAGCGGCCGCGGCCAGCTGCGCGGCAGCGATGGCGATCCGGGCGCGGTCGAGCTGCTGCAGGTGTTCGTGCCGACCGTGTACCTGTACGACAACTTCCCGGGTGGCGTCGGCCTGAGTGAACCCCTGTGGCAGCGCCAGGCGGAGCTGGTGCAGCGCGCGCGCGAACTCGTGCAGCGCTGCGACTGCACGGCGGGCTGTCCGGCCTGCGTCGGCCCGGTACTGGCGGCGCAGGAGGAGGACGAGACCTCGCCGCGCGCACTGGCATTGCGCGTGCTGGACCTGTTCGATGCCGACGCCTGCCAGCACGTGCCCGATGCGGTGCCCGCCACCCGTGGCGCCGTGGAGCTGCTGGCACCGTGAGCCTGAGCCTGGACAAGCTGCGTCTGCTGCGGAAGCAGGCGGGCGACCCGAAGGCCGGGCCGCCGGCTGTCACGGCGGCGGCGCCCGCAGCGGTCGTCCCGGCAGCGGCCAATGATGCACGGCAGCCACCGGCCGAACGCTCGGTATTCGCCTGGGTTGAACAGGAGATCCGCCACAAGCCGACCGGCCCGGCCGCCAAGACACCCGCCCCCACCACGCCACCGTTGCGGCAGCCCCACGTCGGCAGCCTGCATCGCCTGCTGGGATTGCGCACACGCGGCAGCGCAGCGCCCCTGCACGCGACCGCACAGGACCGGCGGCTGCCGGGCGAGGAGATCTCGCCAGGCCTGTTCCTGATCGAATCCCTGCAGCCGCAGCCGGTTCCGAAGGTTCCCCTGTCGCTGGCGTTCGCCCGGCGCGAGAACGAGCACGTGGCCGCGCACGACCTGCTGTTCTTCGATACCGAGACCACCGGGCTGGCCGGCGGCACCGGTACCCGCGCCTTCATGATCGGTGCTGCCGACTGGTACACCTGCCCGCAGCGCGGCGAAGGCCTGCGCATCCGCCAGTTGCTGATATCGACGATGGCCGCCGAAGAGGCGATGCTGGCCACCTTCGCCGGCTGGCTGCAGCCCTCCACGGTGTTCTGCAGCTACAACGGCCGCAGCTACGATGCGCCCCTGCTGAAGGCGCGCTACCGGCTGGCGCGCCAGCGCGACCCGATCAGTGCCCTGGACCATGTCGACCTGCTGTATCCGACCCGCCGCCGCTATCGCGGCACCTGGGAGAACTGCAGGCTGTCCACCGTCGAGCGCCAGCTGCTGCGCGTGATCCGCGAAGACGATCTGCCGGGATCGGAGGCACCGGGCGCGTGGCTGCGGTTCCTGCGCGGCGGCGACGCGGTGAACCTGCGCCGGGTGGCCGATCACAATCACCAGGACGTGGTGACCCTGGCCCTGCTGCTGCAGCGGCTGGTCCGCGAGGAAGCACAGGAGCGCGAACTGCTCGCCCTGCAGGCGCCGCCCGGCATGGCCTGAGCCGGGTCCTGCGCGTTCGCGGACGGTGTCACTTTATGACTGAATGCGATGGGGTTGGCAGAATGATGCCCTGCCGCTGGACCCCCAGGCGGCCCCGCCGGAGACTGGCGCGGCTCACGACACGGAGGTTCCATGAGCACCCAGGTCCCGGGCCCCCAGCTGCGCTCCCTTGCTGCCCTGCTGGCCGGCACGGAGGCGTCCAGCACGCTGGCCGGATTCCATGGCGAGGACCAGGCGGCGCTGCTGGCCCGGCTGGATGACGGGCAACTGGCCAGCCTGCTGCCGATGGCCCTGGGGTGCGACGGGCTGCCGCTCACGGATAGCGCGCGCCAGTGGGCGCACCGCATTCTCGACGCCGACGCGCAGCGGCAGCCCCGTCTTACCGTTGCGATCTGCGCCGCTGCACTGCTGCGCTTGTCCCGGCGCAGCACCGGTACACGGTCGGGCGCGCTTCGTCCGGTCGACGGCGTGGCCCTGCTTGCGCGCTGCACCGAGCCCGGCCACGAGCGGCTGCAGGCGCCCGCGCTGGCATTGCTGCAGCACTGCGGCCTGCACGCCGGGGCAAGCGTCGAAGCCGGCAGCGATGCACTGTCGCTGCTGGCATTGGCGCGCTGTGCCGGTGCCGACGGCAGCGGAACGCTGGCCTCGCTGCTGGACGGCTGCAGCGCGCACCCACTGCTGCGTGATGAACTGCGCCTGGTGGCGCACTGGCCGTTGCAGGACCTTTTGCGCCATGCCCGCATCGCCGAGCTGTATCCCACCGAGGCCGACATCGATCCGGCGCCCGCCGATCTGCAGCCGCTGAGCGAACACGACACCTACCTGCAGTTCGCCGAGCACGCATTGCAGCAGGCAGCGCAGCGCCTGCAGGCGATCCACAGTGGCCAGGCGCCCTACATCGCTGACCGTGCCTTCAGCATCGCCGAAGCCGGTGTGCTCTGGCGTGCCACGCGCGCGGCACTGGAATGCGATGCGCCCTGGCTGCGGCCCTTGCTGGCGCAGGTGCTGCCACCGGTGTGCGTTGCCCCGACCGCCGCCCGGACCCTGCCGTCGCAATCGGTGGCTGTGGCGCTGGCCAAGGCGGTCACTGCGATGCCCACCCCCGAGGCCATCGCTGCGCTGGCGCTGGCGCGGTCACAGGTGCGCCATGCCGGCATCGCGCGGAAGCTGGACCGGCATCTGGCCGCCGCCGAACGCCGCCTCGCACAGCGCCCGCAACTGCTGCTGCGCCTGCCGGTCATTGCCGCCGGCAGGCGCTCACTGGCCAGCCTGGCCCGTGCCTTGGAGGCCACGTTCGTGCTGGGCGGCGAGTGGGCACTGCAGGACTGGCGCGACGCGTGCCGGCAACCGGCATTGGCCACCCTGCTGCAGGGCCTGGTCTGGCAGCTCGCCGATGCGCGCGGGCACTGGATCGATGCGATGCCGGTGGACGGCGCAGAGGCGTTCGCCGATGCGCATGGCATCGTGGTCGCGTTGCAGGGCCGCAACCGCCTGCGCCTGTGGCATCCCGCCCGCAGCCAACCCCATCTGCGCGCCGCCTGGCGCGCGCGGCTGATCGAGCAGCGCTGCCGGCAACCGCTCCGCCAGGTGTTCCGCGAACACTATCTGGACGCCCGCGGCGAACCCGCCGATACCGCTGCATTCAATGGGCTGACGCTGTCGGTGGCGACCTTGGCCGGGCTGGCCCGTCGGCAAGGCTGGCACGGCGATGACAGCGGCCAGCTGATGTTGGCCAAAGGCCCGTGGCGGATCGGCTGGCAGCTGTCGGCGCCGCTGTCGCATGGCCTTGCCGGCGAGATCCGCAGCGGCCGCGTCCAGTTCCAGCGGCAGCATCGCGACGCGTGGCAACCGGTGCAGGCGCGCGAGCTGCCCGCAGTGGTGGCGTCCGAACTGCTGCGCGAACTCGACCTGCTGGCCAGCACCTGCGCATGCGGTGGCGAGGGCATGCCACTGCCGCCGGCCCGCATGGTCCGCTTGCGCGGGCGCACCCTGGAGCACCTGCTGGCCGCTCATCCGCAGCGTGACCTGATGACCTTCCAGCGCCGCCATGTGCAGGTCGGCCACTACAGGCTGCACCTGGCCACCGCCCGCGCCAGCCTTGCCGGGCAGACGCTGGCCTTGCCGGACCTGCCGGCGCGGCCACGCCGCTGGCTGCCTTACGACGACGCCGTGCTGGCGCAGCTGCTGGGCCGCATCGAACAGCTCGCCGAACGAGCATTGACGCCCCCTGAAGCCCCGATCGATGAGACTGTCGGCTCCTGATGCGTGGAGGATCCGCGATGCGTTCCAGTCTCTGGTTGATGCTCGGTTGTACCCTGCCGCTGGCCGCCTGCAGCCATGCGGGCGGCAGTGCAGGCAGTGGCAGCAGCAGCGATCCTGCACCCCGGCCTCCGCATGTCGCAGGAAGCCCGCAGCGATGCAACCCGGAAAAGCTGGAGGGGCTGGCAGGCAGGACCGCCGACGAGGCCACGGTGAAGCAGGTGGTTCAAGCCAGTGGTGCACGCACGGCGCGGGTGGTGAAGCCCGGCATGGCGGTGACCATGGATTTCCGCGAGGACCGGGTCACCATCGAGGTCGACGCGCAGAATCGGATCGTGCGCGCCAACTGCGGTTGAGCCGCTAACGCCGGGCATGGCCCGGCGCTACCGCCGTTTCACAGCTGCTGGGCTTTGCCATTGGCCAGCGCACGGGCGATCACCTGCTGCGCCTGTCGCGAGGCCCGCTCGTGCAGGCGTGCCTGGCGTTCGCCGAGCGCGGCCTGCTGGCTGCCCAGCGCCGCCTGGCGGCTGGCCAGCGCGGCCTGCTCTCCGGCCAGCCGACCCATCTCGCTGCTCCGCCCCGACTGGCGTTCGTCATCACGAGCCTCCTGCAGGGCGCGCCGCGCTTCAGCGGCGGCCTGCCGCGCGAGCGCTGCATCGTCGACCGAGTCACGCGCGGCCCTGGCCGCTTCGGCCGCCGCTTCACGATTGATGTCATGGGCAGCCATCGCACTGCGCGCAGTGCGCATCGCATCCTGCGCGATCTGGCGTGCATGTTCGCTCTGCAACCGGCCCAGTTCGCCCTGCTGGCGGCCGAGCTCGCCCTGCTGGCGACCCAGCACGCTCTGCTGGCGTCCCAGTTCGCCCTGCTGACGGCCCAGTTCCGCCGCGCCGGCATAGGCACGTTGCAGTGACTGCACCAGCATCGGATCACGCACCACGTAGCGCTTGTCACCCTGGCGGAACCATAGTGCCGGTCCCTTGCCGAGCTGCCTGCGGGCCTGCGCCACGTCATCGATGCCGCCATTGGCGAAGGTCGAATCCCCATCCACCAGTACATAGGCCTGGCGCGGCGACTCGCCCAGATCCAACGTCCCGTAGGTGGTGATGGAGGTGCCGGTAGAGGTCATGCCGTCATGGTCCTCGTCCACGTCGGTCGCATCGTCGAAGGCCCCCACATCGGCATCATCGGGTCCGGTCACATCGTCCGGCCCGGTCGCGTCAGCCGGCGGCGCGGGGGGAACCGGCACGGCCGGCAGGCGCGCCGACGCTGCCGGCGCCGGCGGTGCCTTCGGAGCCGGCGGCGGCGACAGGGGCTTCGGCGCCGCCGGCGGTGCGGGAGGCGCCGGCGGCACCGGCGCTGCGACCAGTCGCATGGGTGCCACACCCACCAGCAGCACCACGGCGGTCAGGGCAACTGCGAGCACGCGCGGGCAGGCTTTGCGCGGCTGCAGCGAAAGCAGCCGGCGCTTGAGGCTGGTCGTGTCCGGCGCCGCACTGGCCACCCCCAGGTGCGGCTGCGGTGCAACGCCCAGCTGCAGCAGCAGACGCCCGTACGCGTGGCGACTGGCCCCATGCTGGCCCACCACCGCCTCATCCACCGCTTCTTCCCGGGCCTGGGCGTACTCACGCACCGACAGCCGCAGCAGCGGGTGGAAGAAGAACAGGTGCTGCGCCAGTGCCGGCAACAATCCCCACTGCAGGTCACGGCGCTGCAGGTGCTGCAGTTCATGGGTCAATGCCAGGTCCAGCGCGTCGCCCTGCAGTGCAGTGGCGCCGGCCGGCAGCAGCAGCACCGGGCGCAGCGGCCCGACCAGCTGCGGCGCATCGATCTGTGCGCTCATCCACAGGCGCGGCGGGCGGCGAAGTCCATGCGCGTCGGCGGCCAGGTGCAGCGCCTGCACCAGCGCCGCGTCCTCGCAGGGATACGCGGCGGCCAGCAGCGCGCGGCAACGCCGCCACTCCGCCAGGGTGCGCCAGGCCATCAGCAGCACACCGGAGGCCCACAGCGCGGCCAGTGCAAGCGCCCACCACGCTGTTGCGGGCGTCGCCACGACCTCCACCGGCATCGTGGCCAGCAGCTGCGCGGAGCCTTCCGCAGACAGCGGATAGACCACATCGGCGGCGATATCGGTAGCGGTCATCACCACCGACGGCGACGCGGGCAACCAGGGCAGCTGCACCGGCTGGCTCCACACCAGGCCGAGCACGGCCTGCAACGAAACCAGCCACCACAACCGGCAACGCGTGGCGGCCGACAGCGACGGCATCAGCCGGCACACGGCATACACCAGCGCCACCAGCAGCACGGTCTGCAGGCTGGTCCAGCCCAGCCGTTCCAGCATCGGGATCAGCATCGTGGTGTCCATGACTCAGCCCTCGTGGCGACGCGATTGGAGTTGGGCGACCAGCGCTTCCAGCTCGGCCAGCTCGTTGTCGCTGACCTGCTGGCGCTGCGAAAGATAGGCCACGAACGGCGACACCGAGCCCTGCAGAGTGTTGTCGACGAACTGGGCCACCGCACCCTGCAGCACGCTGTCAGGGCCGCGGGTGGCCTGGTAGCGGTACAGGCCTTCGTGCTGCCGGCGCTGCAGGTAACCCTTGGTGCGCAGCCGCTCCATCATCGTCAGCACGGTGGAACGGGCCAGCCCGCGCGCCTCGCCATAGCCGCTGGCGACCTCGCCGACACTGGCCGGCGCATGTTCATCGATGTACTGCAGCAGGGCCAGCTCCTGGTCCCCGATGGTTTTGCCGCGCATGACAGGCTCCCTTGACTACACGTGTCGTCACTGTCGGCGTGACGACACCTGTAGTCAACCCCCCCGGAAGTCATGGGCCGACGAACGGTAGGGGGCAAGCGCAGCGTATGCAGACGCGTAAAGATTGGCGCCTGCGCCAAACATGGCGACTTCTGCGGGAAGTTTGGCGCAGAATCGCAAGCCACGAGGGAAAGCCTCAGTTGTGGCGCCAATCTTTCCGCAAATCACCACCTTTGCCTGCCGACGGTGCGCTGCCGCCCAGCGGCGGGCGCTGGCCTCTCAATGGCTCGTTGCCACCGAGGTAAGCGCCAGGCTCGGCGCCCAGCCGTGCGGTGATGGCCACGGTGCAAGCGAGCTGCGCCGCGAAGGCAAACTCTTAGGGGTGTACGTGAAGCATCCCTACCCAAGCTACCGCTTTCCGACATGGCAGTTCAGCGTTGATGGAAAAACCGCGGAACACTTGGCAGAGATTTTGACCGTTCTGCGCAGTAGCGGTTCCTTTCAGCGCGAGCCCGAGGCGCTGCGCCGCACCAGCGGTTGGGGCGAGGTCGAGTGGTTCATGTCCCCGCATGCGCTTCTCAGCGGCGCTACCCCGGCTGCTGTGCTAACCGACGACCCAGCCAGCGTCCCGCGCGCGGCCCAAATCGAATTCAAGCTCAACGACCGCTAGGCAATTGCAATGCCGACTCCTAGGTCAGCAGCGCCCAAGAAAACACTTCCGCTGCGTTGCTCCATGTTGGGCAGCGAGTACTCATTGAGTTGGGAAGGCTGCCTTCATCGATCTTCGGATGTACTCCACCGACGCTCTGGACCACATGTCACCCCTCTGCGCAGCGTAGTGCAGCGACTGAGAGTCCCTGAGTTGCCAGGTCGGAACGGGGAAGAGCGAACTTGCGGTATCCCGGACTGATCGACAATGGGATAGAAATGCGATGTTCTTCTCTCGAAAGCTTGCATCTGACAACTCAACATCGCCAGCGTAGCGTGCATGCTCCCTATACAGAATGAAGTTGGGCAACTGCACAGCCGTTGGCCACCGAAGAATCGGCAAGGGTGCAGCTGGGAAGGAAGCTTCGTAGGGAAGGTACATCGGTCCCAGATCAAGCTGCTGGCCCGCGGCCAAGACCCAGAAGTGCGAAGGGAGCCCATCCTTACTGCCTCCGAATCCTTGGAGCGTCATCGTTGCGCCGTCACGGGACACAACCGTACAAATGAACTCTCCTCCCACCACATGCGCGACGACGCCCTCGTCTCGCAGGAGGGCGGCTATGCCGAGAGATGCATACATGCAACGCTTATAAAAGTCGTCCGGGAAGAATTCGCGAAGGGATATATCTACGATGGCCAGCGCTTGGCCGATTGGGTCTTTTGCAGTCATGGATGTCGGACCTAGCTTAGTTGGTGAGAGTCCTGCCCTCCCTCCAATTAGTGTCGAGGGCAGGCTCGCTGTAAATACTGGCGCCTACGTCATCCCGATTGAGGAGTCAGCTACGTGAGTCCGTCAGAACAAGCTAGACAACTCCCAACTGACGGCGGCATGATGGCCACGAGCGATTGGATCAATTCTGTCAGCACGGGTCGCACGCACCGCAACGCTAGACCCACCGCCATCGCTTTCAAATTGCACACGCACTAGCCGCCTGAACTCGCCTACTTTTGAAGCCGTTGCATGAAAGGTGCTTCAGTCATACCCGCCGGTAGTACAGGGTCGGTGATTCCACCCATGGCTGTAACCAAAGGCGAGGAAGGATCCACTTCCCACGCTGGAACAAACTGCAAGGACGAAATTCTGATGCCCAGATCAAAGTTCTCGCGCGCAAGTGCTAACCCGGAGGAAGCCCCTTTAAAATCAGCTGGCATCAGGATGACAAATCCCGATCGTCTAAAGTGCTCCTGCAGGGTGTCTAGGTTTCGACTGGATGATGGCGTCATGTCATGCATTCGATAGGCCAAAGCGCAAAAGCGCTTGTCGGACATGGCGGCTTTCATATATGACTCACTGATCCCAACCACCACACGGTAGGCCAGCGGATTGCTGCGCCGGATTCCGGTAATGATCGTCACGCTGAGCCAGCCATCCTGATTTGCTGCACCAATCTTCTTGAGCCACCCACGGAAGATCTTCTTGCCTGACTCGAAGTCCTCGAAAGCCAAGGCCATCATTGGCGGCACTATTTCTCCGGGTGCCTGTGGCAATGCTACAGCTGTCCCTTTCCACTTCGCCTTGTCCCACAGGGGCAGTACGATCGGAGACAGGACTCTCAGATCGCGATGCCGAATAGCATCGGCTCCAAAGAGATGCTCGGGACGCAACCTATCGCCGGACGCCTCCTCGTCGTGGGATACATCGGCACCTGCCACAGCGGCAACGGAACTTGGCACCCATGCCTCCTTTCGAGCAAGTGGGAAGTCAGACAAGCCTTCGTCTTTCAACCAATCGTTCGCCCGCCCAGGCGGAGGATCTCCGAGGATGTTTGTGAGTGAAATGATAGATCGTGCCGCGTAGTGCGCGCGATCCTGAGCGCGGAACTTTGCAAACATCTCTTCAAACTGCTGCGCCTCCGCATTGAGTTGCAGCTCATAGGTAACGCGCGTGAAGAGATCGAACATCGGCTTTTCAAAGCCATCACCGACCAGATCTGCCACTGCCAAGACTGGGTGGGTGATGATGAGCGTCGTTTCGCCGCAATCGTCCTCAACATGACGATGCGAGAACGGTGCCTTCGCACTCTCTGACTGTCGAATCTCGATAAGCAGTCGCTCTCGTGGAGAAATAAGCGTTATCCCGCGAGCCGCACTGGAGTAGAAGGCCTCAAGGAAGCCCATGATGCTCTCTCCAAGCAATGCCGATGTAGTCCCGCCCCGGACCAGAATCTCGATTCGACAACCCAGTATGAAGGAAACCAAAGTGGTAGTACGGAAATGCCATAGCGGCTTTTCGGGAAGATCGAGGCCGGCCGGAGACGCTAGCCACTGGCTGAAGTACTGGTCCAAATCGTCATCACCGGAGCCGTACTCTTCCCGTATCTTGCTCTCGTAGCCAAGCATGAAAAGTCCGGCAGCACGCGACATCTCCAAACCCAGGTCGGACAAGAGGTCCGGTAGTCGCGTCAATGCCACCCAGTCTTCATGAGCAGTACGAAGAACAAGTATCCCCAAGATTTGATCGATTGCATGCAGCTCTTCATCAAGCCGCTTGACCTCTGCCTCATTCAAACTCAATGCGGTTCGGATGGGCCCAAACCACTTCACCCATGCAAGCACGTAGGGCACGCGACCAAGCTGGATCTCAGTCCACGCTAGCTTCTTGAGAAGAGGTAGCGCACGTCCATCAACAGATCCTTCCTTGAACCATGAGTATAGGGATCGGTCGAGCGCACCCACAAAATTACCTCTGGCTGCATAGAACAGCCCCGAAGACTCGTACGCCAGCCCTGTTCCAGCCAGCGCAGTTATGAACTGATCACGGCAGTCGTCTTGTGCCAGGAGTACCTGCGCTCGGGCCAAGTCATCAATCGCGTCGTACGACTTCTTTCGCTCAAGCTTCTGCAGTCCGCGCTGCAACTGCAGCTCGCCAGCGGCACGATCGCCATTTCTCTCGCGCTCGATTTCAATGACGCCGTCCAAGAGATCATCGTACCCGGGCGCATCACCGATGAACTGGGATAGCTCCCGCACGATGCGAATGATCGGCTCAATGGGAAATTCGACCAGCCGACGTACCTGGCCAAGGATTTCATGCATTGCGGCCAGGGTGGCCTGCAGGTTTCCTTTTCCGCGCCTGGTCTCAGCGAGATCCATGAGGAGCAGCTGCATACGCGCCCAGAGCGAACTTGTTGTCTTTGATGTGTCGTCCGCATGTCGCTGGAGTGCGGCACGCAATGCGGCTGTACGCGCCTCGTCAGGTTCTTCTGTTATCTGAAGCGCCGTCCACAGATTGACGAGATCATCAAGGTGCCATACCCACTCGGAGGACAGAGCTTCGGATTCAAGCAGGGCATAGATTCGTGTGGCTTCATCCAAGTCATCGAACCACCACAACGCGCTCCAAGCTTTCATGTACAGAATGCGCTGGCGCTGGCTACCTCCGACCTTCTCCGCGAGACGCTGTGCACGGTCGAAGCGGCCATCGATTTCATGTCGCGGCCTCTCAAGGCCCTGTGCAAGCACAGCAGAGCGCAAACTCTCTTCAACCAGCTCGAAAGTGACTGAAGATGCAGCCGCTGCCTGAATCTTGGCATCCAGTGCCTCCAGATCGCGCAGCCTTCCAGCATCGTGAGGGCCAGGCGTAGAGACAGCCTTGTGCGCAAACTCGAACTGGAGGGCTTCGGCTACGATGTCCCACCGTCGATTTCGGACAACTCTCTCTACAATCCAGCTTCTGTCGAGGATTCGCACCTGGACGCCATGTTCAGCTGTCAGGGCATCTTCTACTGCGGCACGATCCTTGTCCTTAATGGCCTGATTGGAGATGAAGTAGATCAGCGAGTACGGCCGGCCGGTCGACGCAATCTTGGCAACGTCGGAGAGGACTTTTGGCTTCCATTTGGCCTTGGCGCTCACTGCGAAGCCCCAGCGTTCTTCGGCAGCGGTTGGTGCCCCCTCGAACCAGAGCGTCGCAATCGACGGAGCTACGGGATACGTCTCCGTATCGACCTTGCTATCGCCACCGCCGGTAGGCCCAGTCTGCGGTATGAGATTGGGGCATAGCTCCTTCTCAGCGAGCAACCGCGCGAAGTTCTCAAACGCGGTTTCTTCCTTACGGCTGGTGAGGGTTTGCAGATGGTACTCAAACTGGCGCCGGTCCATTTCGCCAACATCGGCATGCAGCGTGTCCGAATATAGCTCCGGACGTCGAGCACGCATGAAATTCCTGTAGCTCACCTTGGCAATTCCGTTGTCCATAAATTTCCTTAGGGTCTACGCCTTGCACGCAAAGAAGCATGGCTCGCCGAGTTCACAAAGCCAATTAGCATTCGAGCTATGAATGGTATCGAGACAGCGGCAGTGTTCTCCGCTAGCTACCTGACATCCTATTGCTTACTTTCGATCATCCATTGAGCACATTCTAGTTGCCGCTGCCATAGCCGCCCCTCCGAGGCACTCAGGTCGTACTTTCAGAGCGTCCTAACCGGCTGCCAACCCCTGCCTGGGTGGCCGGAGCGCGCTCATCGCCCCCTCTCCGACATAACAGGCTTTTGGCACACCGGCCGGTCGCATTCAGTATTAGCTCTTCTCGGCTTGGATGAGTCGCAGGAGTACCCCAACCGTCTCTGGCAACCGGCGTCGGCAGGGGTAGTAAAGACGAAGCAATGGTCCCATAGACGTCCATTCTGGCAGCACCCGTTGAAGTCGACCCTCTGCCAGTGCGCGGCGACCCTATTCTCCAGTCAGTACGCAATGCCTCCGCCGCTCTCTGCCAGTTCGACGGCCAAAATTGTCTCGTTGAGAATTGCTGCCCAGTCCACCGAGACCACTTCTGGCCGATCACCGGATTCAAGCTACCAGTGATAGATCTGCTTGTTCCCCCATCCGGATACCCAGGCATCGGTGGTTCGCGAGGTCTGCGGGGCTCTCCAGAGGAGCGCTTTCCTTCAGATAGCTTGGGGTGGCGACCATGATCCAACTGAGCTCCTGGCCCAGAGGGATAGGGATCATGGCGGAATTACGCTACTGCGCATCCGCTTGGGTAGATCCAGGCCTTGTGCTGTTGCTTTTTGAGGTTATTTCGGCGCGCCCCCTTGAACATGGGATGAACGCTGTTATATAGATGAGTATCACCACACGGAAGAGGAGCTTTGAATGCCCGAGATCAAGAAGAGCGATCTGAACTACAACGACTACAGCTGGACCGCTGTGACGGGTGACGATCCCAAGAAGACGAAAGAGGATGCTGATCGGTTCAGCCGCAAGGAGGGCTACGAAGTGCTCACTTTGCTGAACTCCCTCACGGGCAAGAACAATGCTGATCTCTCGGTTCGCGTCCGCCAAGTTTGCGAGTGGATGATTCATGAGAAGTTGCCCTCCGACATTCAGGGCCGCTCCAAGGTGAAGACTTGGATTGGGCAGAACTATCCCGAGCTCTCTCCCAAGTATCCGCACTGACATCGATGGGCCCTGCGAAGCGGGGCACGAGAGAGCGGCGCAAGGAATGATTCAAGTCCGCTGAGGCTGAGGCTTGGGGGCGCTCGATGCTAAAATTTATTGCCTCGATGTTTGGAAACGAACATCGGTTTTTTTCCCTCTGACGCCATGCACTGAGCTGCACACCAATTGCACCAGCGTGCGATTCCAACGGCCCACGCAAGGATGCAGTAGCACCGATGACAGCTTCCTCCTCCATTGACACCACCGGCCTGCTCACCATATTGGGCGTCATCGCCGCCGTTTGGGCGCTCATCTCTCCCACCAGTCGGCTCCAGCTTCGTTTCTGCACGACTTGGGCGGACTGGGCGGTGGGCGGATCGGTATTTGTTCTGGTCCACTATCTGGTGTTCGCTCCGGCCTTGGAGCAACTTGGCCTTTACTACAGCTTGGGGCCTTGGAAATGGGGGCTAAACAGTTCCAGCGCGGTGTATCTGCTGCTGCTTTCGGTTGCACTCTATTTCTTTTGGCGAACACGCTTTCCGAAACTAGCCCGAGGCCGCGTCCATGTCTTTCGCGAGTTGATCGAAAACCTGCACCTCACCAGACGCTACGACGAACTGGTGCTGCTGGTCGAACCGCAACTGCCGACACTCATTTCCCTGACCCGGCAACAGTCCTGGCTGGTTGGCTGGATCGAAGGCCGAGTCAATTCAAAGGACGAACTGGCCGCACTCCTGCGCGGGCAAGCGCCCAAGCCCACTTCGTTCTGGCGCAAGCAATGGCTTCGCTTGCTGCACGGATTGAAGGCCAGATGTGCAAAGGGTGACAAGGCCAGCTTGGAGGCCCGGGAGATCCTGTTGAACCTCGTCACCTCGCCTGAGTTAACCGTCCACCTGGCGCAAGCTCACCCACATTTCTGCCTCAAGTTGCTGGAAGCGGACGAAGCCATACAATCGGACTTCATTGCGCATTACATCGACGCGCTGCTGGAATCCACGGGAAGCCGGCTCTACGTCGAGCTGAGGAACAATCAGAACCTCAATGGCGGAAGCCGCCTAAGCCTGCCGCCAACCAATCGGCTGCTTCGCTTCTTCTTTGCCGATGCAGCCACGGCGGTGAAGAACGGCCTGGAGGCTGCCGTCGGCGAGTCTGTGTGCCGTCGATTGGACGAAGACAAGCACCTGGTCAACCAGCTCAACGAGCCGTTTGGCTCCTACCAGGAGGTGGGGCGGCTCCAGTGCCCGATCAATTCAGGCATCACACTCTTTGAGATCATGGTGCATGAAGGCATCCACCAAGGGCTGCAAGACCATATGTGGCTGCACTACTTTGGGCACTTCGCCAAAAGGATCCTCAAGCAGATGTCTGGCGCGCCCGACGAAGAGGTCTATCAGGAGTGGCCAACGCCCTTCCACTACCTTCTCGCCCGGCTTGTCGGCGTCGCTGCGGATTGGTCTGAACAGTGTGCACGCGTGGATGATTCCGAAGTGCCCAAGGAAACCCGTTGTGCTGATCATTTCGATCGCCACTACATCTCCAAGGAAGCTACCAAGGTACTGGGGACAATGCTGCAAGACATCATTCCGAGTGAGAAGCTGTCAGCGTCATTCAAATCGGATCTGCTGGAAATCGTCATTCGCAGCTATGTAAGGCTCCAGAGCAATCTGAAAACGGCAGATGTTGCCGCGTCATTCCTGAACGCCGTGATCGTCGGTTCGGATATGAAGACGGAAGCAGTCTACCGACAGGAGCTTAGGAATTTGTTCCGAGGTTTGGACCATATTCTGAGTGGCAAGGCATCTGCCTTCGAGACAGCGCTGGACGCCTCACTGACTTGATCTCCGTTACGTTCAGAAAGAGGCGTCATGGCAGACGACACCACGGCTGTAGCACTCATTCTGCATGTCGGACGTTAGCCGTTGCGACGACTTGATTGAGGCCATAGCCACTTCGCTCATCGCCCTCGCCGATGAGTCGCATGATGGCCTCGCGCAGTTCACTCGACACGGGTGTGCCTGCGTCCGTGTCTCGAAAGTAGCGCATCACGGTGCCGGCAACGATGTCGGCCAGTTGAACGCCGATGGCCTCGTGTGACTGCGCAAATTCGATGCTAGCCTCTTCCTCGAACCGGTAGTCGGATTGTGGGGTATAAGGCAGATCCACGGAGACGCTCAGGTTTTCGGCGGTCATTTTGCCTTGGCGCAGAATGTTCTCCACTTCCAATTGCTGGTCGTGCACCAAGCGGATGCCGGCCAAGCGCTTGCCATAGTAGCGATTCATCCGGGCGTAGATGCTCGTGAATGACGTCAGGTTTGGCAGCATCCAGACTTGCTTTCCATGCTTATTGAGATCGGGAGGCGGAAGAAACTGCGACCAGGCCTCGCCTCCTTTCTCGCGCTGCTCGGCGTACTCGCCCTCCACTTCCTGCACCATGTGGGCAACGCCCTGCGCGATTTGTGCGGCCGATCCGGTAAAGCCCCGATCTGTGGCCATGTCGCGCAGCATTGCGAATGAGGCGCGCAGAGTCGCGTCCCCCGGCGCCAGGCACGACGCGACAAATGTATCGAGGACGCGCTCGGAGGCGTGAAAGAACAGGAAGTCCGCCACCGTGTTCCTGATGAAGTGAAATTGCACTGACTCGGGATAGCCAAGACACGGCGGCAAGAGCTGGAACGAGGTGATGCTGGTACAGATAAGGAAGCGCTTATCGACCACCTCGATGAAAAGTGGGGCGCGTTGGTCGAGCAAGGCATGGATGACTTCGGCCGAAAACCTTGGCTTGGCGGTCAGCGACTTGGACTTCAGTTCGCCTGCAGGAACTCGGTGGCGGCTTCGGATCTCATTGATGCGGTTTTCCCAGTCATGACCGTCTTCAAGACCAATGCCGGCCAAGGCAAAGTAGGGCTGGCCCTTGAAGTCGTAAGCGCTACCGCTGTTGATCATGTCCCCACTGTGGCCGCTTTCATCAATATAGACGGTGGTCATGTCTCGATGCTGCCCCTGAGATGATTCATGTTCGGATGTATAGCGTATTTTGAATGCGCACCCGACCCAGCGCTATGGATCGGGTGCGCTCACGCTGGGCACGCCTCGCTCAATATCTGCGGTGCCCCTACTCTTGGGACAGGTCGCTTTGGAAGTCTTCCGGCGACTGGCTCTTCATTGGGAGGACGCGGATCTTTTGCCCGAGAGCCCAAACGGTGACGCCGACGAGGTTGAACTATGGAGAACCCCTCCTGCGCCGCTTGCTGGCCAACCCATGCGATAGACCCGATCTCGCTGCATCTGAGCGCACAGGCCGCCGGTATCCAATTCTGCGAACTTGGGCCAGGCGGCATTTGACCTACTTCTGGGCGGGTCAGAGACCTTAGGCCAAATCAGGAGGGGCTAGATGCGATCTAAAACCTGCGCCTCATTTCCATGAAACTTGACAAACCCTATACATTTCAAAAACTTGTGATGGATTGGGGCGATGCCAGCCTTTAGCGCGCCAAACTTTAATGGAATTCGGCGTCAATCTTTAGCGCAGTGCACAAGCATCCCCGTCTCCTCTCCGTGCACGGCGTTTCCTGGCGCCCCCTTCCGCCGGGCGCGTGCATCCCGGTCGGGCAGGCCGATCCGATAGAGTTGGCCCTGGCGACGAGCCTTCTCTTCTCCATCTTCAGGAATCGCATGCATGCGTACTCCGGTTGGCCGCTGGCTGCGGCGGCCTTCAACAGCCTCCTTCCTTGCGGCGTGCCTGTCCGCCGCTCTGCCCGCGCATGCGGCAGACGCAGGCAATGCACTTTCCAGTGGCCGCGCACTGCTGGAGCGAATCACAGGCAACGAGGAGGGGCGTGAGTGCAGCGACGCACTGTGCCGCGCTCGCGCGCTGTCCTGGGCCCAGGGTTACATCGCGGCAGTCGCCGACAGCAGCGCCGGGCAACGGTGTGGACGAGCCACGGTCCTGCCCCATGAGCTTGTGGATCGCGTGTACAGCCACCTGAAGGCGCTTCCGCGCGCCCGCCTCGAGGAAGACGCATCGACGCTGACTCGAGAAGCGCTGGTTCACTCTTTCCCGTGTTCCCATGCGGCTCCATCGAGCAACAGCAGACCTGCCCAGGAGTGATGATGCCCCGATCCTTGATCAGTGCGTTCGCATTGCTTGTGCTACACATTCCCGCCTCACATGCGTGGGAGTGCGAGACGGATCCCGCGAAGTTCAGGTTCACATCGGACTCGCCTTCCACGTTCAACCTGGGTGAGCGGGAGGAAGTGGACAGGGCCTACGCCGCCCTGGCCAAGCACCTGCAACCGCTGCAGGGCTATCGGGCACCGCGGATCTTCTATTCAAAGGGCTTCAGCGCGATCCGGGAACATGACTGCAAGGCCGGAAAGTGCACCGCCATGGAGGTGCTGGAAGGCCTCCAGGAATGCGGCGCAGGCGGAATGAGCAGGCAGGATGCCTGTTACCCGTTGGCAGTCGTGCATGAAGGCAGGCTCTATTGCCTTCTGTACCCTGGCCAGAAGGACTTCGATCCTTCCAGGCCGTTTACACCCTATGTGCCCTTCAACAATAGCTGATGCGCGGGATCAGTCCCGCAGATCCTGCAGCTGATCGCGCGGGAAGAAGTCCGGATCGTCCTGTCCATCCAGCATCGCCTCGACCCGTTCGTCGAACTCGCGGGCGGCGGCAGCGGAGGCGTCGGGCCCCAGGAATGCGGAGTGTCCGTTTCCAGCGAGGCCAAGCGCGGCGACCGTTCTCCGTTCGCCGTCCTCGCCCCACAGATAGTCGTGGACAACGACCAGGCCGGCATCGTCCGTGGCCAGGAACTCGGCTGCGCTGCGCCCCAGGGCCAGAAAGAACAGGATGTCGTAGAGACTCTCCGAATAGGTCAACGACCCGGCAACGAAGTGTCTTCCCTGACGGTCATAGGCCGCAATCCTGATGTTCTCCGCCTCTGCCGATCCCAGCACGAACTCCAGTGCCGCGCGGTTGTCCCGATGGCGCGCCAACATCGCGTTGCAGTCTGAAATGAGCGTCTGCAGACCCGGCGCATCCGGGTCGGAAAGATCCCCGCCTCCGGGAAGACTCCATTGCCCGCCGATGGAGCGCCAGTCCGACCAGCGGGACACGTCCGGCGGTGCTGCCGCAAGCCACCGCGCAAGATCTGCGCGTGACATGCTCAATCTGAGAAAAGCCGAGTACGGTTCGGACATCGCCGCCCTTCCTCCTGGGCATGGGTCTGCGTTGCGTGCAGCGGACAGACTGTAGCAAGTCCGGCAGCAGGCATCCTCCGTTCGCTGTCAGTATCGGCATCAACGCAGTCAGGGTGGACTGCCGGCCCCGTTGGAATGTCCTCCCTCCCGGAAAGTCGCAACGGCAGCATCTAAACCCTCCTGCTGCCTGCTGCATCCCATCCGCACATCCCGCCGGGAATAACCCATGTTCCGCCCATCGCTCCCCCTTCTGCTCCTGCTGCTTGCTGCTCTGCCCCTCTCGCCGGCGTCAGCCAGCCCGGAGCCGGCGAACGAACAGGCTCGCCGCCTGATCCGCCAGACATTGCAGGACGAGCGCATTCCGGGCCTGCAGATCGCAGTGGTCAAGGACGGCCAGATCGTGCTGTCCGAAGCGTTCGGCCTGGCCAACGTGGAAAACGGCGTGCCCGCCACACGCAGCACGCGATTCCCGTTGAACTCCGCCACCAAGGCCTTTACCGGCGTCGCCGCCGCACAGCTGGCACAGCAGGGCCGGCTGGATCTGGATGCACCGCTGTCGCGCTATCTGGATGCACTTCCGGCCGCCTGGCAGACCGTGCGCGTACGTCAGCTGCTGGCCCACACCTCCGGCCTGCCGGACATCCTTGACGAGCGCGGGCTGCTGGGCGGAGGCACCGAGGCACAGGCATGGCAGGCCGTGACCGCACAGCCGATGGATGCAGCACCTGGCCAACGTTTCGCCTACAACCAGACCAACTATCTGCTCCTGGCGCGGATCATCGCGCGGCAGTCGGGCATGCCCTACGACCGCTTCCTGGCCAGCCGGCAGTTCGGCGCCGCTGGCATGGAACGCACCACCTTCGGCGACAGTTACGACCTGATCCCCGACGCCGCCACGATGTACAGCCTGGCCCCGCGCGCGACCGAAGCCGCCGATACGCCGCCCCGGCTGTCGCACTGGTTCTACGACGTGCCGCCCAGCCTGTGGTCCGGCGGCGGCATCCTTACCACCGCCGATGACACCGCGCGCTGGCTGGTCGCACTGCTGGACGGGCGACTGCTGCACGAGGACGGGCGCACACGGATGTGGACCGCCGAGCCGCTGGCCGATGGCAGGGCGGGCCCGTGGTCTGCCGGCTGGCCGGTACTGCAGGGCGCGCCGGACCGCCAGGTCGCCGGCATCGGTGGCGCGCGCTCGGCCTTCATCGTCTACCCTGACCGCGGCATCGCCGTGGTGGTGCTCACCAACCTGGTCGGCGCCAACCCGCAGCGCTTCATTCCGCGCATCGCCGATCTGTATGCGCCCCCGGTCAGCCCCGCGGGCCGCCCATCACCGGCAGGATCACCCCGCTGATGTAGCTGGCGCAGGCCGGTGACGCCAGGAACACATAGGCCGGAGACAGCTCCTCCGGCTGTGCCGGGCGCCCCATGTCACTGTCCTTGCCGAACTCGGCCACGTCGGGGGCCTGCTTGTCCGCAGGATTGAGCGGCGTCCACACCGGGCCGGGGGCCACGCAGTTGACCCGGATGCCACGCGGCAGCAGCTGGCTGGCCAAGGCTTTGGTGAAAGCGTGGATCGCTCCCTTGGTCGCCGAATAGTCGATCAGCGCCTTGCTGCCGAAGAGGCCGGTTTCCGAACCCGTGTTGATGATGCTGGCGCCCTCGCCCAGGTGTGGCAGCACGGCCCGTGCCATCTGCACGTAGCCGCCGATATTGGTCTGCAGCGTCTCCTGCAGATGCTCGTCCTCCAGGTCCTC
Source organism: Stenotrophomonas sp. 2201_Sma (assembly GCF_056486685.1). NCBI lineage: Bacteria > Pseudomonadati > Pseudomonadota > Gammaproteobacteria > Lysobacterales > Lysobacteraceae > Stenotrophomonas > Stenotrophomonas sp. 2201_Sma. The sequence continues at coordinate 121,653 of NZ_CM151329.1, read as the reverse complement.
CAGGCGCTCGCAGTGCAGCTGGAAGGCGGCGTTGTTGACCAGGATGTCGACGCCCCCGAAGGCCTTGGCGACCTGCTTCACCGCCTTGTTGCAGAAACGCGGATCGCGCACGTCGCCCGCAATCACCACGCAGCGTCCGCCCTCGCTCTCCACATGCTGGCGGGTGATCTCGGCATCCTCGGCCTCATCAAGGTGCAGCACCGCCACGTCCGCCCCCTCGCGCGCGAACAGCACGGCAACGGCGCGTCCGATCCCGGAATCGCCGCCGGTGACGATCGCGCGCATGCCCTGCAGCTTGCCGCTGCCGACGTAGTCCGGTGCCAGGAAGCGCGGGGCCAGGTCCAGTTCGTGCTCATGTCCCGGCTTGGCCAGGTGCTGGGCAGGCAGGGTCTCCGGCTGACGTCGCGTGCCCGCCTGGGTTGCCTTCTTCCTGGTCGCCTTCTTCGCCGCACGCGCATCCTTGGCCTTTTCCTGGTCCTGCAGGCGTCGCTGCCGGGCCGCAACCCGGGCGGCACGTGGATCACCGGCGGCGGCCTTGCGGGTTGCCGTCTTCACCACGCGGGGGCGTTCGGCCGCTGCTGCGGTGCTGCCCTCGGCAGCCGCCTTCGTACCCTTGCGTACTTTGGGCGACGCCTTGCGGCGGGCGGGAACCTTCTTGCTCGTAGCCATGCGGTCTCCTTCAGATGTGGGGAATCGGGTGGGTTCAGGCGCGATCGGCCACGCCCTGTACGCCGGCATGGCCGGCGCAGTGCGCACAGCAGAAGATCTGCCCGTTGCCTTCGACGCCGTGGCCGATCACGGTGCAGTTGCAGTGCGCACAGCGTGGCGCGAAAGCGTGGATCGCGCATTCGAACGAGTCGAACGTGCCGCTGCGCCCGCCCTGCTGCAGGGTGAAACTCTTGTCGTAGTCGTTGCCGCATACATCACAGGTGGCCATGTCATACCTCCGTGGCGTGCCAGTACATGCAGTGTGGCCATCGCCGCTGTCGGCGACGGTGAATGCACCGTGTCCCGCATGTGCATGCCGTTCATGCCGCCACCACGCCGCGCGCGGCACGCTGGCGTCCTCATCACCATGGAGCAGGATCATGATCCGCGCATTCAGCGTAGCCGCACTGACCTTTGCCGTCGCCGCATGCAGCAGCACGCCAATCGCACAGGTTCAACCGATCGACGGCGTGATCTCCGGCCAGTGCCACAGCGACATGGTGCGCGGCGCCGTCGGCCTGGCAGCATCGGCAGCCACCGTTGAACGTGCACGCGTGGACAGCGACAGCCTGCACGTGCAGGTGCTGCGCCACGACGGTCCGCGTGTTCCGCCCGCCAGCGAAGGCGGTGATCGCCTGACCATCGAGAAGGGACGCACCAACAACATCACCGCGATCTACTGCGGCTGAGCCGGCGTGCCCGCCGCAGTACACGCAACGTGGCCTGTTCCCACTGCCGCGGGCCGCGCAGGCCCGCCAGCGCGGTGAGTTCGCCACGCTCCCAGCCGGCGAACACACAGGGATCGATGTATGCCCTGCGGCACACCGCCGGGGTGTTGCCCAGACGCGCGGCAACCTGGCAGACCACCTCGCGCTGTGCTGCGGCCAGTGCGCGCTGGCTGGCGGGCTCGGGCAGCGCGGTGGCAGCCAGTGCCTGCACCGCCGCCACCGTGCCGCCCCAGGTACGGAAATCCTTGGCGGTGAAGTCCTCACCCATCACGTCGCGCAGGTACTCGTTCACTGCGCCGGAATCGACCGGCTGCACCTGGCCATCATCGTCGCGGTACTGGAACAACGACTGCCCCGGCAGCTGCTGCAACCGTCGCACCATCTGGCCCAGACGGCGGTCACCCACCGTCACCTCCTGCAATTGGCCGGACTTGCCCCGGAACCGCATGCGTACCCGCCCGCCGCGAAGCAGCTCGAGGTGGCGGTTGCGCAGGGTGGTCAGCCCGAACGAGCGGTTCTCGCGGGCATAGGTCTCATTGCCGATCCGTACCAGCGTATCGGCCAGCAGCGCCACCACCACGGCCAGCACCTTGGTCCGCGGAAATCCGGACTGCCGCAGGTCGCGTGCCAGCCGCCGCCGCAGCGTGGGCAGTGCCTCGCCGAACGCAATGATCCGATCGAACTTGCCGGCATCGCGCACCTTCGCCCAGTCGGCGTGATACCGGTACTGCTTGCGGCCACGCGCATCGCGGCCGGTCGCCTGCAGGTGGCCGTTGGCATGCGCACAGATCCATACCGCGGTGTAAGCCGGGGGAATGGCCAATGCGCGGATACGCTGCAGCGTGGCCGCATCGCGCACTGCGTGGCCGTCAGCATCACGGTAACGGAAGCCTTTGCCTGCACGCAGCCGGGTGAAGCCCGGTTGGGTGTCATCAACGTAGCGCAGGCCGGCCGCGCGCGCCGCCGCGCGCTCGGGTGTGGGGGACGTGGGCATGCCAGCAGTGTGGCGATCGACATGACGCGGCCGCGTCAATAACGCAAGACAAACACGTGAGGATGGGTTCGCGGCTATGCTCCGGCTTTCACAGTCCCTTCCGGAGTCATGATGTCGTTCCCGATTCGCGCCCGTTCGCTCTCCGCCCTGCTGCTGCCGGCCGTGCTGGCCTTGTCCGCCTGCCAGGCGCCGGCGCTGGATGAACAGGATTCGGCCACGGCCCACGCCCAGCAGGCCGCCGAAGCCGCCAAGGCACCGGCCGATGAAGCCGGCAAGGCCACCGAGGCACCGCCGGTGGGCACCTGCGACGCCAGCCAGGTGCAGAGCCTGGTCGGCCAGGCCTACACCGACGCGCTGGGCAAGCAGGCCCAGGAAGATGCCGGTGCTCAGCAGGTGCGCGTGCTGCACCCCAATGACGCGACCACGATGGAGTTCCTGGGCGACCGCCTGAACATCGAAGTGGACGCCAAGGACGTGGTCAGCGGCGTCCGCTGCGGCTGATCCCGGCCCGCGCCGGCGGATCACCGCCGGCGCTTTCCGTTGCACCTGCAACCGTGTATTGCGGCGTTGCAGCAACCTGTGCTTTATTCGAGGCATCCGGTGGCCTCACGATGCGCTCCAGGGATTGGGCGGGCTTGAGTGTCCCCGCTCATTTCATTCCGCATCGAGGTAGAGATGGCCCCCCGCAACCGCCAAGGGCTTTACGACCCGCGCTCCGAGCGCGATGCCTGTGGATTCGGCATGGTCGCGCAGCTCGACGACCAGCCGTCGCGCCTGCTGGTGGATACCGCCATCGCCGCGCTTTCGCGGATGACCCATCGCGGCGGCGTCGCCGCTGACGGGCTCACCGGTGATGGCTGCGGGCTGCTGCTGCGTCGCCCCGATGCATTCCTGAAACTGCTGGCCAGCGAAGCCGGCATCACCGTGGCCGCCCGCTTCGCGGCGGGCCTGGTATTCCTTCCGCACGACGCCGACGCCGCGCAGGCCTGCCGGACGCAGCTGCAGGTGCAGCTTGAAGCGGTGGGCTGCCGCGTGGCGGGCTGGCGCGAGGTTCCCATCGACGACAGTGTCTGCGGCCAGCTCGCGCGCGATACGCTGCCGCGCATCGAGCAGGTGTTCGTCGATGCCGGTGTCGGCCAGGACGGCACCGGCTTCGCCCTGGCGCTGTACCTCGCACGCCGTCGCAGCGAGCAGCAGCTGCGCGACCATGGCGATTTCTACGTCACCACGCTCACCCCGGATGCGATCAGCTACAAGGGCATGGTCCTGCCGGACAAGCTCAGCCGCTTCTATCCGGACCTGCAGCGGCGCGAGCTGGCCTCCAGCGCGATCGTGTTCCACCAGCGCTTCTCCACCAACACGCTGCCGCGCTGGCCGCTGGCGCATCCGTTCCGCCTGCTCGCGCACAACGGCGAGATCAACACCATCGAGGGCAACCGTCGCTGGGCGCAGGCGCGCAGCAAGGTGTGGAAGACACCGCGCTTCGACATCGCCGAGTTCGATCCGGTGATCTCCATGCATGGCTCGGACTCGCAGAGCCTGGACAACATGCTGGAACTGATGGTCGCCGGCGGCATGGAATTGATCCAGGCGCTGCGCATCCTGGTGCCACCGGCGACGCAGTCGCTGGAGTTCAAGGATCCGGATCTGGCCGCGTTCTACGAGTTCCATGGCCTCAACAGCGAGCCCTGGGACGGCCCGGCCGGCATCGTCGCCTGCGACAGCCGCTATGCGGTGTGTACGCTGGACCGCAACGGCCTGCGCCCGGCGCGCTGGATGCTGACCGCCGACCGCCACTTCCTGGTCGCCTCCGAAGCGGGCGTGTGGGAAGTGCCGACCGAACGCGTGGTACGCAAGGGCAAGCTCGGCCCCGGTGAAATGGTGGCCATCGATCTCAAGCGCGGCGACCTGCTCGATTCGGACGCGGTGGACCGCATCAACCGCGGCCGCGCACCGTACAAGCAGTGGCTGCAGCAGGGCGTGACCTACCTGCAGACCGAACTGATCGATCCTTCGCTGGTGGAGGAGCCCTTCGACGAGGGCACCCTGCGCAGTTACCACAAGCTGTACCAGCTCAGCAGCGAGGAGGTGGAGCAGGTGCTGCGGCCGCTGGCCGAGACCGAGCAGGAAGCCACCGGCTCGATGGGCGATGACACGCCGATGGCGGTACTGAGCCAGCGCAGCCGGCCGCTGTACGACTATTTCCGGCAGGCATTCGCGCAGGTCACCAATCCGCCGATCGATCCGCTGCGCGAAGACTGCGCCATGTCCCTGTCCACCCAGCTCGGCAAGGAGACCAACATCTTCCATGCCGGCCCGGAGACGGTGAACCACGTCATCCTCAACTCGCCGGTATTGAGCCAACGCAAGCTGCGCCAGCTGCTGAAGATGGACCAGTACCTGCAGGCCAACCGCCTGCTCGACCTGTCCTACAGCGAGGAAGAAGGGCTGCGCAACGGCATCGAGCGCATCTGTGCGGAGGCCGAACGCGCCGCACGCGAAGGCATGGTGATGCTGCTGCTGTCCGACCGCTATCCGGTGGCCGGGCGACCGATGGTGCACGCCCTGCTGGCCACCAGTGCGGTGCATCATCACCTCTCGCGGCTGGGGCTGCGCTGCGACGTCAACCTGATCGTCGAGACCGGCACTGCGCGCGACCCGCACCATATGGCCTGCCTGCTCGGCTTCGGGGCCACCGCGGTGTACCCGTATCTTGCCTACCAGACCTTGTTCGACCTCGGCCGGCGCGGCATCCTCAAGCTCAGCAAGGGCGGTGAGCAGTCGCAGATCGGCCGCCGCTACCGCAAGGGCGTCTACAAGGGCCTGTCGAAAATCATCTCGAAGATGGGCATCTGTACCGTGGCCAGCTACCGCGGCGCGCAGCTGTTCGAGATCATCGGCCTGGAGCCGGAAGTGGTTGCGCTGTGCTTCCCCGACACCGCCTCGCGCATCGGCGGCGCCGGTTTCGCGCGGCTGGATGCCGATGCGCGCGAACTGTGCGCGCAGGCCTGGGATGCACAGCAGGATGTCGATGTCGGCGGCCTGCTGAAGTACGTGCACGGCGGCGAGTACCACATGTACAACCCGGACGTGGTCACCACCCTGCAGCGCGCGGCGCGCAGTGGTGATGCCCGCGCTTGGCAGCAGTACTGCGATGCCGTGCATGCCCGGCCGCCATCGGCGTTGCGTGACCTGCTGCAACTGGTGCCGGCGCCGACACCCACGCCGCTGGACGAGGTGGCGCCGGCCAGCGAACTGTTCCCGCGCTTCGACACCGCCGCGATCAGCCTCGGCGCGCTGTCGCCGGAAGCGCATGAGGCGCTGGCCATCGCGATGAACCGCCTCGGCGGCCGCAGCAATTCCGGCGAAGGTGGCGAAGACCCGGCCCGCTACGGCACCCCACGGCGCAGCAAGATCAAGCAGGTGGCGTCGGGTCGCTTCGGTGTCACCGCCGAGTATCTGGTCAATGCCGAGGTGCTGCAGATCAAGGTCGCGCAGGGCGCCAAGCCCGGCGAAGGCGGCCAGCTGCCGGGGCACAAGGTCAACGAGCTGATCGCCCGCCTGCGCTACGCGCGGCCGGGCATCGGCCTGATCTCGCCGCCACCGCACCACGACATCTATTCCATCGAGGACCTGGCGCAGCTCATCTACGATCTCAAGCAGGTCAACCCGACCGCGCTGGTATCGGTGAAGCTGGTCAGCCATGCCGGCGTCGGCACCATCGCCGCCGGCGTGGTCAAGGCCGGCGCGGACCTGATCACCATCTCCGGCCACGACGGCGGCACCGGTGCCTCGCCGGTCAGCTCGATCCGCTACGCCGGTGTGCCGTGGGAGCTGGGCGTGGCCGAAGCGCACCAGGCGCTGCTGGCCAACGACCTGCGCGGGCGCACCCTGCTGCAGACCGATGGTGGCCTGAAGACCGGCCTGGACGTGGTCAAGGCCGCGCTGCTGGGTGCGGACAGCTTCGGCTTCGGCACCGCGCCGATGATCGTGCTGGGCTGCAAGTACCTGCGCATCTGCCACCTCAACAACTGCGCCACCGGCGTGGCCACCCAGGACGAACGCCTGCGCGAGAACCACTTCACCGGCCAGCCGGAGCGCGTGGAGAATTTCTTCCGCCTGCTGGCCGAGGAAGTGCGTGGCTGGCTGTCGTACCTGGGCGCGCGTTCGCTGGAGGAGATCGTCGGCCGCACCGACCTGCTGCGGCAGATCGAGGCCGCACCGCGCGACGGCGTGCGCGTGGACCTGTCGCGCCTGCTGGCAGATGCGCGCTACGAAGGCAGCCACTGCGCGGCGCAGCGGCTGTACGAATCGCCGGACAGCCTGGCCACGCAGATGGATGGCCTGCTGGCGGACGCGATCGAACAGCGCAGGGGGGGCGAACATCGCTTCCTGATCCACAACACCGACCGCAGCATCGGCACCCGCCTGGCCGGCGCGGTGGCACGCGCGCACGGCAACCAGGGCATGGCCGACGCCCCCCTGGAGCTGCGCTTCCGTGGCAGCGCCGGACAGAGCTTCGGCGCCTTCAATGTCGGCGGCCTGCATCTGGAAGTGGAGGGCGAAGCCAACGACTACGTCGGCAAAGGCATGGCCGGCGGCCGCCTGGTGGTACGTCCGCCGCGCGGCGCGCGGTTCGAGGCGCGCAGCACTGCGATCATCGGCAACACCTGCCTGTATGGCGCCACCGGTGGCGAGCTGTTCGCCGCCGGACGTGCCGGCGAGCGCTTCGCGGTCCGCAATTCCGGTGCACTCGCGGTCGTGGAAGGCGCCGGGGACCACTGCTGCGAGTACATGACCGACGGCGTGGTGCTGGTGCTGGGCAAGGTCGGCCTGAACTTCGGTGCCGGCTTCACCGGGGGGTTGGCCTACGTGCTGGATGTGGACCGCGACTTCGTGGACCGCTACAACCACGAGCTGATCGATATCCATCGCGTGTCCGCCGAAGGCTTCGAGAACTACCGCCAGCACCTGCACCGCCTGATCGGCCGCCATCGCGAACTGACCGGCAGCATCTGGGCGCAGCAGATCCTGGACGAGTTCCGCGATTACATCGGCAAGTTCTGGCTGGTCAAACCGAAGGCCGCCAGCATCGAATCGCTGACCGAGACCCTTCGACGCGCGGCGTAAGCGCCTCCGGCGCGCCGCCCGCAACCGGCGCGCGCCTGCTCCCTCACCGCAGTAGTGCCGGCCTCTGGCCGGCCATCGAAATCACAGAGCCCGCCATGAGCCGCAAGCACGCCTTCCAGTTCCTCGATCTGCCCCGCACCATGCCGCAGCGCATTCCGGTTGAACTGCGCACCTCCGGCGACTGGGGCGAGCTGTACGGAAAGTTCGGCAAGGAGGATGCGCAGTACCAGGCCGGGCGCTGCCTGGACTGCGGCAACCCCTACTGCAGCTGGAAATGCCCGGTACACAACGCCATTCCACAGTGGCTGCAGCTGGTGCAGGAGAACCGCATCCACGAGGCCGCCACGCTGTGCCACAGCACCAACCCGCTGCCGGAAGTGTGCGGCCGGGTCTGCCCGCAGGATCGCCTGTGCGAAGGCAGCTGCACCCTGGAGGAATTCGGTGCGGTGACCATCGGTGCGGTGGAGAAGTACATCGTCGATACCGCACTCGCCAGTGGCTGGCGTCCGGACCTGGGTGCCGTGCAGCCCACCGGCCACAGCGTGGCGGTGATCGGTGCCGGTCCGGCGGGTCTGGCCTGTGCCGATCGCCTGGCCCGGGCCGGCATCACCGCCGTGGTGTACGACCGCTACGAGCAGATCGGCGGCCTGCTGCAGTTCGGCATCCCCAGCTTCAAGCTGGACAAGGACGTCATCCATCGTCGCCGCGAGGTGCTCGAAGGGATGGGCGTGCAGTTCCGCCTGGGCGTGGAGATCGGCCGCGACATCAGCGTGCAGCAGCTGCTGGACAGCCACGACGCGGTGTTCGTCGGCACCGGGGCCTACCGCTACACCGACGGCGGCCTGCCGGGCCAGGACCTGAAGGGGGTGCTGCCGGCCCTGCCGTTCCTGGTGCAGAACAGCCGCATCGTCGGCGGCGATGACCCGCAGGGTCGACCGATCGCCGGCTGGGAGGACCAGATCGCCCTGCCCGACCTCAACGGCAAGCGCGTGGTCGTGCTCGGCGGCGGCGACACCGGCATGGACTGCGTGCGCAGCGCGGTGCGGCTCGGCGCGGCCAAGGTCACCTGCGCCTACCGTCGCGATGAGGCCAACATGCCCGGCAGCGCGCGTGAAGTGGCCAATGCGCGCGAGGAAGGCGTGCGCTTCCTGTTCAACCGGCAGCCGCTGTCCATCGAAGCCGGCGCCGACGACGAAGCGATCGGCGTGACCGTGGTTGAAACCCGGTTGGGTGAGGCCGACGCCCAGGGACGCCGCAACGCGGTGCCGATCGAGGGCAGCGAGTCGCTGCTGGAGGCGGACGTGGTCATCATCGCCTTCGGTTTCGCGCCGAGCGTTCCGGCCTGGCTGGCCGAACACGGTGTGCAGGGCCAGGCGAACGGTCGCATCGTTGCCGGCGGCAAGGACCGCCTGCCGTTCCAGACCGCGCATCCACGCCTGTTCGCCGGCGGTGATGCGGTACGCGGCGCCGACCTGGTGGTAACCGCTGTGGCTGAAGGCCGCGACGCCGCTGCCAGCATCGTCCGTCTACTGTCCAACTGAGCCGGGTTCCATTGCCGGCAGTACGTCGGCCAGCGTCGCGCGCAACCCCTGGGTGTCGACCGGCTTGGCCAGGAACCGGTCGATGCCGGCGGCACGACAGGCCTCGCGCGTGCTCTCCAGCACGCTGGCCGTCAGCGCGATGATCGGCACCCGTGCGCGCGAAGGACAGGGGTCTTCGCGGATCGCACGCGCCAGCGCGAACCCGTCCATGCCGGGCATGTGGCAATCGGTAACGACAACATCGAAGCCCTGCGCCCGCCATGCCGCCAGCGCCTGCAGGCCATCGGCAGTGGCGTGCACCTGCAGGCCCAGCTCGCGCAGCCGCTGCACCAGCAGTTGCAGGTTGGTCGGGTGGTCCTCGGCCACCAGCACCCGTGCCGCAGGCAGTCGCGCGACCACCTCGGCCATGGCCGGCACCGCCTCCAGTGGCGCCAGGCAGCTGGCGAACTCCAGGTCGAACCAGATGCGCGTGCCCTTGCCCGGCGAGCTTTGCAGCTGCAGCTCGCCGCCCATCGAGGCCACCAGGTCCCGGCAGATGGCCAGGCCCAGGCCGCTGCCGCCGAACCGGCGCCCCGTCGACGGCTCGGCCTGGATGTAATCGGCGAACACGGCCTGCTGCCGCTCGGGACTGATGCCTACACCACTGTCGCTCACCTGCAGGCGCAGGCATTGTCCTGCCGCCTGCGTCCGCAGCACCCGCAGCCGCAGTTCCACACCTCCGTGCAGGGTGAACTTCAGTGCGTTGCCCACCAGGTTGAACAGGACCTGGCGCACGCGCAGGCCATCGGCCAGCAGCCACCGCTGCAGCGCAGGATCAAGCACGCACCGCAGGTGCAACGCACGGCTGGCCGCCATCGGTGCCAGCAGCTGCTGCACGGCCGTGGCCAGCGCACCCATGTCGGTGGCACGCAGCTGCAACGGCAGCGCCTGCAACCGATGACTGTCGAGCACATCATCGAGAATCTGCCGCAGCATCTGCGCGGCCACATCGACGGTGGACAGGACCTGCCGCTGGCACGAGTCCAGGGGGCTGTCCGCCAGGCATTCGAGCATGCCCAGCAGCGTGCTCATCGGTGTGCGGATCTGGTGGCTCATGGTGGCCAGGAAGTGCGTCTTCGCCGCTGCAGTCTCTTCGGCCTGATGGCGTGCCCCGGCCAGGGCACGGGTGCGTGCCTGCGCCTGGCTGACGTCCATCCAGTAGCCACTCCACTCGATGTCGTCGCTCTCGCCCGGCAACGGCCTGCCATGCGAACGGATCCAGCGCCAGCCATGGGGACCCAGCGTGCGGAAGGTGATGTCGATCGGCGCACGGGCCCGCGCTGCGGCTTCCAGATGATCCAGCACCGGCTTGCGATCGTCGACATGCACCGCCGCCATGAGCCGGCGATGGTCCAGCCGCACACTGTCCAGACTCATGCCGAACAGCGACTGCACGTCGCCGGCGACCAGCGGCAGGCTGTAGTCGCCCTCGCCGCTGCGGCGCGCCCGGTAGACCACCGCAGGCAGGTTGGCGGTCACTTCCTGCAGCCGCTGTTCCAGCGTGCGGCGCTGGCTGCTTTCGCGATGCAGCCTCCAGTAGCCGAAGGCATACACCAGGATCAGTGCCAGCGCGACCAGCAGCACCGGCACCAGCCAGCGCAACGGCGACCGTGCGGGCGGCGCGCGTGCACCGCTGGGCGCCCACGCCGCGCGGAGCGCGGCCCGCTGCGCGTCGTCCAGTTCCTGCAGCACGGTGTCGAAGGCGGCGATGGTGGCCGCACAGGCCGGCGCAGCCGCCAGCACCCAGGCATCATCGAAGCCGGCCGGCGCGGCGATCACCAGGGCATCGCTGCCGGGCCTGCGCAATGCGGCTTCCACTTCGCCCAACGTGGCAACAACCGCGTCGACCTGGCCGATGGCCAGCAGCTGCAGCGCATGATCGAGCGCGTCGATCTGCAGCAGCCATGCGCCCGGCGCCTGCTCACGCAGGTGGGCCGCCAGTGGCACCGTGTCGAGGCTGGCGACGCGGCGGCCGCGCAGACCGCCCAGTCCCTGCAGTGGCGTGTCGTTGCGACGGCGCACAATCACCTGTGACAGCTGCAGGTAGGGCCTGCTCACGACCCAGCCGTCGGGCACCTGCTCGCGCGGCCATCCCAGCACGGCCTGGGTACCGGCCGGCAGCGCCCCGGCCGCGCCGGCCGCGGCGGGAAGCGGATGTGGACGCAGCGCGATCTGCTCGCCCAGCCGCCGCAGGTAGTCGGCAACCAGGCCGCCGGGCTGGCCCTGCGCGCTGAAGGACAGTGGCGGGCGGTCACTGGGCCAGGCCACGGCCAGGGGCATGTCGCACCCGTCGGCCCGCGTGATCATGGGCCACAGCAACAGGGCAGGCAGCACGATGCGGGATCGCAGCCACGGGCAGGAGCGTGCAATGGATGCGGCCGCAGGGCCGGCGGCATTCACGATGGGCATCCTCGAATCGCAGGCGGAGACGACGGCCGCGCAGCGGTACCGCTCTGCCTGCCACGCTAGCGACGCACGGCACAGCAACAATGAGGAAAGTTGCAAAGCGCGCAGAATTGGCCGTTCACGACATAAACTGCCGCTTCCACCAGCCCACGGAGCGTTCGATGCGTATCGGCCTGGCCGCCAACCGGCTCCACCACCAGGATGCGCGCGCCGCCCTGTTCCGCTGGCTGCGTGCCTGCGAACCGGGCCTGCGCGAACTGGGCATCACGCTGCACGCTGTCGGCCGCACCCATGATGCGATCGGGCGCCACGGCTTCCTCGACGGCTATGCCGGCCTCCATCGCTATCCCTACGGCCGCGAGGGCGGGCTGATGAAGCTGGTCGCCGAGGTGGTCGGCATGGGCCCGCAGCGCACGCTCGACGGTGCCATCTATCTGATCGATCCGGTCGATCCGTCCTCGGTGTTTCCCGAAGCGACCGCGCTCAAGCGGCAGTGCGTGATCCACGGCAAACCTTTCATTTCCACGGTAGCCACCGCACGCGACTGGATCGAGGTGGAGCGCGTGCACGCCGGCCTGCAGGCCGACGCCGGTGCCGACGATCTGCATGCCTTCGGTACCCAGACCCTGGCACTGATCGCGCACGATGCGATGAAGCCGGCGATGCTCGCCTTCGCCGACGAGCACTTCGACGTGCTGGCACGCTTCGGCGAGCGGGTGGCGACCGGGACCACCGGTCAGCGCCTCAACGAGCTGGCATGGAGCCGCGGCTGGCCCAGCGACACGCCCTGGGTGACGCGCTACCAGAGCGGACCGATGGGCGGCGACGCGCAGATCGCCGACCGCGTGCTGGAAGGCCGTTGCCAGCGCGCCATCTTCTTCGAGGACCCGCACGTGGCACGCCAGCACGAGGCAGACATCCAGCTGCTGGAGCGCGCGGTGACCACGGTGACCGACCAGGCGGTGTGCATCACGGCTCCGGTGGTGGCGGCGCGCTGGGCGACGGCTGCCGCCCGGCGCGCTGGGTCACAGCGCTGACCACCTGCGCAGCTACGCCGGGCGCGCATCGATCGGCATGACCGCCGCACCCGTGGGAGAGGGTGCCGGGCCGCGGCGGCCATGCACGGGTGTCAGGCGGCCATGTCCAGTACCACGCGCCCGTCGATGGTGCCCGCGCGCATGCGGGCGAACACCTCGTTGATGTTTTCCAGGCGGTCGGTGCTGACCGTGGCCGCCACCTTGCCCTCGGCGGCGAACTGCAGCGACTCCTGCAGATCCAGCCGCGTGCCGACGATCGAACCGCGCACCGTCACGCCATTGAGGACCATGCCGAAGATGTCCAGTGGGAAGTTGCCCGGTGGCAGTCCGTTGAGCGAGACCGTGCCGCCCCGCCGGACCATGCCCAGCGCCTGCTCGAAGGCCTTGGGCGATACCGCGGTGACCAGCGCCCCGTGTGCGCCACCGATCTCCTTCTTCAGGAATGCTGCCGGATCGGTCGTGCGCGCGTTGACCGTGACCTGCGCGCCCAGCCGCCGCGCGAGTGCCAGCTTGCTGTCCTCCACGTCGATGGCAGCCACGTTCAGGCCCATCGCACGCGCGTACTGCACCGCCATGTGGCCCAGGCCACCGATGCCGGAGATCGCCACCCAGTCACCGGGCTTCGTGTCCGTCACCTTCAGGCCCTTGTAGACCGTCACGCCGGCGCACAGCACCGGCGCGATCTCGACGAAGCCCACCTCCTTCGGAAGCAGGCCGACATAGTTGGCATCGGCCAGTGCGAACTCGGCGAAGCCGCCGTTGACCGAGTAGCCGGTGTTGCGCTGCGTCTCGCACAGCGTTTCCCAGCCGCCCAGGCAGTGTTCGCAATGGCCACACGCCGAGTACAACCAGGGGATGCCGACCCTGTCGCCTTCCTTGACATGCCCGACCCCGCCGCCCACGGCCACGATGTGCCCCACGCCCTCGTGGCCGGGGATGAACGGCGGGTCCGGTTTCACCGGCCAGTCGCCCTCGGCGGCGTGCAGGTCGGTGTGGCAGACACCGCAGGCTTCGATCCTGACCAGCACCTCGCCCGCCCCCGGGCGCGGTACCGGAACTTCCTCGATGACCAGTGGGCTGCCGAACTCGCGAACGACAGCGGCCTTCATGGTTCTGTTCATGGGTTTTCCTCCGTCGTGCGCTTGCAGACAGAGTGACGCCGGCACGAGGCCGGCGCTTTGATCCCGATCAAATCCTGGAAGATTGCCTGCCGGTTCAGCCCGCCAGCACGGACGCCTCGCGTGCCAGGCGTTCGATCGCGCCCCAGTCGCGGGTCTGCAGCAAGGCCGCCGTGGTCAGCCATGAACCGCCCACGCACAGCACGTTCGGCAGGTGCAGGAACTGCGCCGCGGTCTGGGCACTGATGCCACCGGTCGGGCAGAAGCGCACGTCGGCGAAGGGGCCGTGCCAGGCCGCCAGCAGTGCCGCGCCGCCGGCCTGCACCGCGGGGAAGAACTTGAAGGTATCCAGGCCATGCTCGAGGCCAAGGATCAGCTCGGACCCCGTGGCCACGCCCGGCAGATACGGCAGGTCGGCATCGCGCGCGGCCGCGTACAGCGTCGGCGTTGCGCCCGGCGACACCGCGAAGCGCGCACCTGCGGCCCTGGCCGCCTCCATCTGCGCGGGCGTCAGCACCGTTCCGGCCCCCACCACCGCGTCGGGTACGGCCTCGACCATTGCCCGGATGGCATCCATCGCACGGGGTGTGCGCAGGGTGACCTCGATCACCGGCAGACCGCCCCGGAACAGCGCCTGCGCCACCTGCACGGCATCGTCGACATCATCGGGGGTGAACACCGGAATCACCGGTGCCAGTTTCAGTACCGCGCGAACGCGCGGATCAGCGCCGGACATCGAATCGCTCCTCGCCCATCTGGGCCAGCACGTCAGCTTCGCTGACAGGATTGAAATCGCCGGGGATGGAATGCTTCAGTCCGCCGGCAGCCAGGCCGAAACGCACGGTGGCGTCGGCATCGAAGCCTGACAGGATGCCATGCAGGATGCCTGCCGCGAAGGCATCGCCGCCGCCGATGCGATCGATGATGCCGGTCAGCTGCCGCACGGGCGCCTGCGCACGCACGCCCTCGCGGCCCAGCAGCAGGGCGCCCAGCGCATGATGGTCCACGCTCAGCGCCTGCCGTTGCGTGCATGCCAGCCATTGCAGCCGCGGGAACGCGGCGAATGCCGCCGCTGCGGCAGCGTCCACGCGCTCCACGGCGCCGGCCTGGGTAAAGCGCTGGCCCAGGATCACTTCGATATCGCGGTAGTCGGCGAACACGATGTCAGCCTGGTCGAACAGGGCATGCAGGATCGCCTGCGCGTCGCCGCCCCAGCGCTGCCACAGCGTGGGCCGGAAATTGCCGTCGAAGGAAACGCGCACGCCACTGGCACGCGCGGCGCATGCCGCCGCCAGTGTCGCCTCGGCCACCTGCGGCCCCAGCGCAGGGCTGACGCCGGACAGGTGCAGCCAGTCCGCGCCCTGCAGCAGCGCCGGCCAGTCATGATCGGCTGCAGTGCTGCGCGCGAAGGCCGAATCGGCCCGGTCGTACACCACCTCGCTGGCACGTTGCACCGCGCCGGTGGTGAGGAAGTACAGGCCCATGCGACCGTCCGCCACCTCGCGCACCGCCCGCGTATCGACGCCATGGCGGCGCAGTTCACCCAGTGCGTGCGCCCCCAGGGCATTGCCGGGCACCGTGCTGACCATGGCCACGTCATGTCCGAATCGGGACAGCGAGACACCCACGTTTGCTTCCGCCCCGCCCACGTGCACCTGCAGCTGCGGCGACTGCAGCAGCAGCTCGCGACCGGGCGCGCCGAGCCGCAGCAGCAGTTCCCCGAAACAGACGATACGCCCCATCTCCACTCCTCCCCGCTTGCCGCCAGCATGTGAAACTGCACGGCGTGAATGTGTACCACGCGTCGGCGCGGCGTTTGGCCATCGGTGTCATTCTAGCCTTCCGATGCGCCCCACGCACCCGTAGGAACTGACGGAAGCATTGTCCTGCAAGCCTCTTGGAGACATTTCAGATCTGTTGCGGTGCAAGATGCCGGATCCGGGACGTGCTGCTAACGTCCGCTCTGACCAGCGGTGTCATCACGCTGAAACAGCCGCAGCACCAGACCTTTGGGAGAGGGGAAAGGCATGCAGTCTCGGAACCACCAAAAAAAGACACCGGTTACCTTGCTCGCCATGGCCGTCGGACTGGCCCTGGCGGCCAATGCGACCGCCCAGCAGCAGAGCAGCGCCGCCGGCGCCACGGACCTGGATACGGTCACCGTCACCGGCTACCGCGCCAGCGTGGAGAAGGCGCTGGACATCAAGCGTGGCGAGGCCGGCGTGGTCGACGCCATCGTCGCCGAGGACATCGGCAAGTTCCCGGATCTGAACCTGGCCGAGTCACTGCAGCGCATCCCGGGTGTGGTCATCACCCGCGAGGCCGGCGAGGGCCGCAACATCTCGGTGCGCGGCCTCGGCCCGGATTTCACCCGCGTGCGCATCAACGGCATGGAGGCGCTGACCACCGTCGGCGCCGGTGATCAGAGCGGTGGTACCAACCGCGGCCGTGGCTTCGACTTCAATGTCTTCGCCTCCGACCTGTTCTCGCAGCTCGTGGTGCGCAAGACCGCTTCGGCCGATGTCGAAGAAGGTTCGCTGGGCGCCACCGTCGATCTGCGCACGGCGCGGCCGTTCGACTATGACGGCTTCACCTTCGCCGCCAGCGGCCAGGCCGGCTACAACGCGATGGCGGAGAAGGCCGACCCGCGCATGGCCGCGCTGGTGTCGAACATCTTCGCCGACGGTACGTTCGGCGCCCTGCTGTCGGTGGCCTACTCCGAGCGCCAGGCGCTGGAGGAAGGCTCCAACACGGGCCGCTGGGCCAACGGCCCGAGCAACGGCAACTTCAGTGCGTCGTCCCCGTTCACCGCCGCGCGCAGTGCCGACGTCTACCACCCGCGCTTCCCGCGCTACGTGCAGATGGAACATGACCAGAAGCGCCTGGGCGTGACCGGTACGCTGCAGTGGAAGCCCAGCGACGCGACCGAGATCTCGCTGGACGCGCTGTACTCGAAAATCGATGCCACCCGCGACGAGCATTACATCGAGGCGATTTCCTTCAGCCGCGGTGCCAACACCAGCCAGCCACGCCTGGCCGGCAAGCCGTCGATGATCGTCAGGAACGGCGTCATCGAGAACAACGCGCTGGTCTACGGCGAGTTCGACAACGTCGACATCCGCAGCGAGAACCGCCACGACGAGTGGAGCACCGAGTTCAAGCAGATCAGCCTCAACGGCCAGCACCGCTTCAGCGACGACTTCACCCTGTCCGGCAAGCTGGGGGTCTCGCGGTCCCGGCATGAGAACCCGGTGCAGACCACCATCATCATGGACAAGTACGACGTCGACGGCTACAGCTACGACTACCGGGGCAACAACCGCTCGCCGATCCTCAACTACGGCATCGATCCCACCGATCCCAACGGCTGGGAACTGGCGGAGATCCGCCTGCGACCGCAGTACGTGGACAATGATTTCGATACCGGCCAGATCGACTTCAACTGGAACATCAGCCCCGGCTTCCGCCTCAAGGGTGGCGTGCTGGCCAAGGACTACACGTTCAAGACCACCGAACTGCGCCGTGGCAGCGAGCTGGCCGTGCCCACCTTCGCCGATGGCAGCAGGATCGTTCCGGTGGACATGACCACGCAGGCCGGCCTGAAGGGCATCAGCGGCAGTCCCTCGAACTGGGTGGTGCCGGATCTGGACGCCGTCGCCGATCAGTTCGACATCTACAGCAACAGCGGCATCTACGCCGTCGCACCGCGCGCCAACAACGTGCGCAGCGTGGAAGAGAAGGATCGCGGTGCCTACCTGATGGGTGAGTTCTCCACCGAGATCGGCTCGCTGCCGCTGTCCGGCAACGTCGGCGTACGCTATGTGCGCACCAAGCAGTCCTCCACCGGGCTGTCGACGCTGGCCAGTGGCACCACGTCCACCACCGCCACCCGCACCTACGACGACACCCTGCCCTCGTTCAACCTGGTTGCCGAAGTCACCCCCGATTTCCTGATCCGCCTGGGTGCGGCCAAGGTGATGACCCGACCCGGCCTGGGCAGCCTGACGCCGGGTGCCACTGTGGCCGTGGCCGGTGGCGCACGCACCATCTCCAGCGGCAACCCCAACCTGGATCCGACCCGCGCGACCAATGTTGATCTGAGTTTCGAGTGGTACTTCGCCGAAGGCGCCATGGCCGGCCTTGGCCTGTTCTACAAGGACATCGAAACCTCCGTACAGACGCTGCGCGAGAATCGGCCGTACACCGACAGCGGCCTGCCCGCCGAACTGCTGATCGGCACCGGCGCATCGCCGACCGACGAGTTCACCTTCACCCGTCCGGTCAACACCCCGGGTGGCGAGCTGTTCGGCGCGGAAGCCAACTACACCCAGCCCTTCACCTTCCTGCCGGGCAAGTGGGCCAACCTCGGTCTGCAGCTGAACTACACCTGGGTGGATTCGAAGATCCAGTACATCAACTCGGCCGGTCAGCCGGTGATGAAGAACGATCTGCTGGGCCTGTCCAACACCTCGTGGAACGCGACCCTGTTCTACGAAGGCACCACCTTCTCCGGGCGCATCTCGGCCACCAACCGCGACGACTACCTGACCCAGGTGCCGGGCCAGGAAACCGGCTTCAATCTGGACGGTTACCACGGCATGACCGGTACCACGGTCATCGATGCGTCGGTCCGTTACCGGATCAGTGACCAGCTGGAACTGAGCCTGGAAGGGGTGAACCTGACCAACGAAGCGTCCGATGAGTGGGTGTATTCGCCCGCGACCGGCCGCCTGCCGTTGCAGTACACCGAGACCGGCCGCCAGTTCCTGCTCGGCGTGCGCTACAAGTTCTGAGCAGCGCCGGCGATGCGCCGACCGGTGCATCGCCGTTCGCCACGACCGCTGCTGCGCCGCAAGGTGCCGTGGCGGCGTGGCCTTGCTACGGTCCGGCGGCCCTACGCCGGCTGTCGCCCGTTGAAAGGAAACATCTAATGCCGCATCGCTCGACCCTGTCCCGCTGCCTGCTGCTGGCAGTGGCCCTGGCTGCTGGCCCTGCGACAGCTGCCGATGGTCCAACCCTGCTGTTCCACGTCGACGCCAACCAGGGCCTGCAGGCTGCCGTGGCGCACGGCGAGGCGATACCGAACTTCCGCGACAGGGTGGCGGTGGTCGATGACGGTGTACGCGGCAAGGCCATCCAATGGCAGGACGATGGCGTCCTGGCGTGGGATGCGCCGGGCAACATCCTGGCCCAGCGCGGCACCCTGGCCTTCGATTGGCGTGCGCGGTACGCGGTGGGCGAAGCCCCGTTCGTGATCTTCCGCGTCGGCTATGCCGATCACAGCAGCTGGGACATGGCGTGGCTGCGCATCGACTGGAACGGCCACGGTTTCGATGCGTTCGTCACCGATGCCAATCTTGCCCGCACCCGCGTCTCGTTCCGCATGGACACGCCGCCACGCGCGGACCAGTGGCTGCATCTGGCCTTCGCCTGGGACGAGGACCAGGGTGTACGCCTGTTCATCGATGGACGCGAAGTGGCCCGCGCGCAGACCACCGGCGACTACGATGCCGCGCTGGACCAGCTTGGCCTGGCCGGTCGGGTGATGGCGCCGTACCAGGTACAGAGCCGTTACAACTTCCTGCGCGGCAGCGATTTCCAGCACATCCGCATCTACGACCGCATGCTCGATGCACCGGCTGTGGCGGCGCTGGCCCGTGGTGTCACGCCCACCACCGCCGAGGTTCCCGAGGCAGGACTACGTGCCTGGCGCCACCGCTTCGGCTGGGACGGCGCCGCACCACCGGCGCTGACCGCGCCGACCACCCGCATCCGCAAGGTCGAATTCGCCGACACCCGCGACCTGAAGGCGTGGATGTGGAAGGCCACCGACGGCATCGCCGAGACCACATGGCCCGGCGTCTACAACCGCTCGCGGCTGCCCGGACGCAACGACTACTTCCAGCTGCCGGACTGGAACACCTACGTGGAGGGTGGAAAGCACCTGGACCTGACGCTGCCGGACGGTGAGACGGTCAACCGCATCGAGGTCCGCGGCGCGGCCTTCGGCACGCTGGCACATGGCAGCGACGCCGCGCACGCCACCCGGACCCTGTTCACCCGCCCGCGCGGCGTAGTGCGCAGCGTCGATCCGATCCCGTCCCTCAGCGGCGGCGTGCTGCGCTTCAGCAACGTCGAACAGGAAACGCCGATCCAGGAAATCTGGGCCTACGCCGTGAGCGAAGGCAGCGAGCCGGACGGCACGGTCAAGCAGACCTACACGATCGACAGCCAGGCGCTGCCGGACTACACCAATCTGGAAGCCCTGCGCCGCTACATCGACGGTCGCTACCCCGAGGCCGAACGCAGCACGGTGATGGCGCTGCCCAAGGGGGCCGGCTCACGCCGCCGCGATGCCGGTACCCTGCCCGCGCAGCCGCGCCCGATCGTGCACGTGCTCATTCCTTCCGGGGTAGGCGATGCGCCGCCCGACCAGCCGCTGATCCGCAGCTGGGCCTACAGCTGGGAGAACATGCACGACGGCCTGGACGGCGTTGCCATCGATCTTCCCGCGCTGGATCTGGCGGCCACGCATGAAGGCCTGATTCCGCTCAACATCCGCATCAAGGACCCGATCTGGCCGGCGCGCGACATGATCGACGTGTCGGTCTCGGTGCAGCCGGGACAGAAGCGCACCCTGTGGCTGGACCTGCGCGACCGCATCCTCACCCCTGACAGCCTGTGGTTGAGCATCGCCTCGGCCGCGCCCGGCTTCGATGCCCGGGCGCTCGATGGCGCGCAGATCCGGCTGGTGTTCAAGCCGCGCGCCGAAGCGCTGAAGGAGCACGTGGCCGACCGCTTCAACCAGGTGCGCGACAACTGGGGATTCCTGGTGGAGGAGCACACCACCTCCAAACGACAGCGCCTGTATGCGCGCGTCTACGCCGACCTGAGCGACCTGCTGCGGGTCGATCCGGACCACGCACTGGGGCGGCAGTACTGGAACTACATCAGCTACAACAGCCAGGGCCGGCCGCCCTACTCCGCACCGGTGGTGCCCGCCGGTGTGCCGGCCTGGGCCTTCCATCAGGTGCAGGACCTCGCACAGGTGCGTCGCTTCGTCGACTGGTGGATCGACCATCGCCAGGTGCCCTACGGCGACTTCGGCGGCGGCATCTCCGATGATTCCGATCTCACCCAGCAGTGGCCGGGCCTGGCGCTGATGGGCGTGCAGCCGGACCGCCTCAATGCCTCGCTCACCGCCCTGTCCGATGCGGTGCATCGCAATGGCATGTTCAGCAACGGCCTGAGCACCATCGAAACCGATGAGCTGCATGCCTACGAAGAGGGCATCAACACCAACAGCGCGATGCTGTACCTCAACTGGGGCGATCCGCTGACGCTGGAACGGCTGATGGAGACGGTCAAGGCATTCGACGAGCGGATCATCCTGCCCAATCCGCAGGGACACCTGCTGTTCTCCAGCAACTGGTTTGGCGGCAACAGGATCTACCGCGAACCGAACTGGCAATGGCAGAAGCCGTATTCGTTCCCGGTGCTGCACCCCGCGTTCCTGCTGGGCCAGTACAACGCCGATCCGACCGGGCGCCGGCTGGTGACCGGCCTGGCCGACAGCTATCTCGCCCATGCCGGCACGGACGCGAAAGGACGCTTCACCCTGCCCAACGAGATCCACTGGGCCACCGGCGCCACCCGCGGCGGTGAACTCAACGACGGTTCCGGCGGCGGCGACACGCTGCATACCTTCTGGGCCGCCTGGCGCTGGACCGGCGATGCGAAGTACCTGCAGGCGCTGGACTATCGCGTGGCACGCGGGGGACCGGGCGCGCTGGCCAATCTCGGCGAGAACATCGTCGAGGTGCTGGGACGCCAGCAGGACTGGTATCCGCAGCTGACTGCCGAAGCCGACGCCGGAAAGACCGGTTTCGCCAGCCTGATGGCCTGGCAGGCCAGTGGTGACCTGAAGTACATCGATGCACTGCATGCCGAAGGACTGCAGGCAAAGGTGCTGCGGGCCTACATGAACACCGAGGGCCACTGGTGGTCCGATCGCGTGGAAGCACCCAGCGAGTTCCTGCAGCGCGCCCGGCTGGGGGGCATCGCGCTCAAGCGCAACCAGAGCTGGCCCGGGCATACGGTCAGCTGGCGCTTCGATCGCGACGGTGCCGCCGAACAGGTTGCACTGCTGGTGCACGCGCCCTCGCGCGAGCGCTTCACCATCACCAGCCACAATCTGGGTAACCGCACCATCAGTGCCGACATGACCGGCTGGAACGTTGCCAGCGGCACGTGGCGCATCCGTGCCGGCGTGGATGCCGATGGAGATGGACGCATCGATGGCACGCCGACGGAGCGCACGGTGCGGCTGGAAACCAGCAGCGCGGTGCCGATGCAGTTCCGTCCCGGGCGCACGGAACTGTTCGAGTTCGAGCGCGTCGTCGCCGGCAGCCCGGTGGAAACACGCGCCGACCTGGGCGTCGGCCGCGGTGATGTGCAGGTGGACGGCCAGCGTGTGCGGGTGACCGTGCACAGCCTGGGCCACGTGGCCACCGGCGCGGGCGTGGCGATCCTGGAAGACATCACGGGCCGTGAGATCGCGCGTACCGATGTGCCCGCGATGGCGGCACCCGATGACCTGGAACCGAAGACCACCCACGTGACACTGATGATCCCCGCCGGTCATCGGGGTGGCCTGCGCGTGCGCGTGGCCCTCGCTGACGGTGGCGAGGAAGTGACCCTGCTCAACAACGTCGTGGACGTGCCGCGCTGAACGCGACGGCCGGCGCGGCCTATGCCGCGTCGGTCTCCATCCGCTTCACCCGTCGCTGGTACCAGTCATCGCCCAGCGGCTCGAACACCGCGCTGCGCTCCATCACGCCCTGGTAGACGTGCAGCGACACGGCCACATCGGCATCGCTGGCATTGCGCAGCGTGTGGTATTCGTGCGGGGGAATCAGGCTGCCGGCGCTGCCGCGCTGGCCATACAGCGTCGGCTGCGCGGCAAAGCGGTGGCGAGTGCCCTTCCGCTCCAGCAGCGCATACGGCGTGACCAGCAGTTCGCCCTGCCAGACGCCTTCCACGCACCACATCGCATCGTGATCGTGCAGCGGCGTACCCTGCCCCGGGCCCCAGCACATGGCGATGACGCTGTACCCCAGGGTCCGGCTGCGGTGCAGTTCACGACGTGCGTAGTGACCACGCACCGGTCGCCGTACACACGGCGGCAGCTGTATCGAAGGATCGGTGATGGCATCACGCAGCACGCGCTGCAGGCCCTCGGTGATCGCGTGCGGATCCGCCAGTGCTACCGCACCATCAATGGCGGCAAGCAGGCGCTCCCGGCCGGCGAACGGCAGTGGCGTGAACGTGTCTCCCATGACCCGACTCTAGCCGAGCGGAGTTAACAGAATGTTTGTGCTGCGGTGTCATCACTGCGTTCCGCGCTGCACGAAAGGCACTTTTCCGTAGAGCGCGCGCTCGCCTGCGCGCGGATCGTCAACCGCGCGACTGGTGCGATCGAACAGCATTGTCCGCCGTTGCGGCAGCGTATAAGGGGCCCATTGCGACAATCCGGCGTGATTGGGGTCGCCGCTGCGGGCGAAGGCGATCAAGGCCTCGCTCATGGTCGCCGCCAGCGCACGCGCATCATCGCCACCCCCGGTGCGCGCGCCCGGCAGCCCTGCGTTGTCAAAGACCAGCGGGATGTCCAGCGTATGGAAAGCACGCAGGCGCCCCTCCTCCACCGGCGACCCCCAATCCAGCTGGTACGCCCAGGTCGGTGCTGCGCCCGCGGGCTGGCGCGCCCGCGCTTCCAGTTCCTCCACCGCTCCGCGCCAGCTGCGGCCAGCCGTGGTTGCAGCAAAAAACACTTCAGAGGGCGTGTAGTGCGGATACAGGCGGCGATACTCGGCGATCACGGTCTCCGGCCGCAGATCGACGAACTGCTGTCGTTCGAGCTGTGCCGGTAATGTTTCCCAGGTCAGGGCGAAGTTGGCGGGATCGTTGCCGAGGAACGCGCGGGTCTCGTCGCGGGTGTTGCCGATCACCATCGGAATCGCCGCCGACTGCTGCGGCGCCTGTGGCCAGAACGGATGCACCGGCAGCACCACATCGTCCAGCACCGGGCCGAAGTACAGCGACGTGCTTTCCACGCGCGAGGGATCGCGCGCACGGGTGGCTTCCAGCAATACGTCGACCGGCAGGTCCAGCAGGGCCTGGACGTCACGTGCAGCAACGGCCTGCATCGCGATCGCAGCCCGCTGCGCGGCCGCGCGCGGTCCGGCAGCGGTGACCTGCTGGCCACTCATCGTCCACGCGCGCTGGAACAGCCCTCGGGCCGCAGGCATCGCCATCAGCGTGGCGATCTTGGCGCCCCCGCCGGACTGCCCGAACACCGTGATGTTCGCCGCGTCGCCACCGAAGACCGCCGCGTGCTGCCGCACCCACTGCAGCGCCTGTACCAGGTCGAGCTGGCCGACGTTGCCCGAGGCGGCGTAGCGCGGATCGCCCAACGCCCCCAGGTAGAGATAGCCGAACGTGTTGAGGCGATGATTGAGGGTGACCACCACCACATCGCCGCGGCGACACAGCGCAGCGCCGTCGTACAGCGGATCACTGCCGGACCCGTTGTTGAATCCACCGCCGTGCACGTACACCAGCACCGGCCTGCGTCCGCCGTCGCCGAGCGCGGGCGTCCACACATTGAGGAACAGGCAGTCCTCGCTGCCGGGCCCTTCACTGCCGCCCTGCGGTGCGGCCGGACCGTACTCCAGTGCATCGGCGATGCCGCGCCAGGCAGCTTCATGCCGCGGCGGCTGGAAGCGGTGGCGAGCGGTATCGGCACCATAGCGAAGCCCACGGAACACCAGTACCCCGTGCTCGCGCTGGCCACGCACACGTCCGCCACGGACCCGGGCCAATGGCAGGCGGTCGTCGCGGACACCCGGCACGCTGGCCAGCGTTGGCAATGCGGTGAAGGCAGCCGTAGCGGACGCGGTGGCCAGCGCCCAGCGGGCGCTGTCGCGCAGGAACCGCCGACGCTGCAGGTCGGCCGGCGCATCGTTCATCGCGCGTCCTCCGCAGGGCCCAGCCAGCGTTGCGCGAGCAGCGGCCAGAGTGCCAGCGTCGACCGCGCGGGGATGTCCATGCCAAAGCCGTGGCCGCCATGGGCGAAGACGTGCAGTTCGTGCTCGACACCCGCACCCGCCAGTGCCTGCGCCATGAGTTCACTGTTGCGCACCGACACCACGGCGTCGTCGGCGGCGTGGACCAGCAGCGTCGGCGGCATGTCGCCGCGTACCCGCTGCTGCATCGAATAGTCTGCCTGCAGCGAGGTACCCGGATGCTCGCCCAGCAGGCGGGCACGCGAGCCGCTGTGCGCATGCGCGCCCATGTCGATCACCGGGTAGACCAGCACGGCACGGCTCGGGCGGGCGCTCAGCCGGTCGAGGTCATCCCGTGCGGGATGGACGGCGATGTCGAAGCCGGTGGCCAGCCGCGCCGCGACGTGGCCGCCCGCCGAGAAGCCCATCACCGCCACGTCGTTCGCGTCCAGCCCGCGCCGTCGCGCCTGGTCGCGCACCACCCGCAGCGCGCGCTGCGCGTCGGCGAGCGCGGCCTGTCGGTCGCGCCCCGGCTGCGGCAGGCGGTAGCGCAGGACGAACAGGGTGTAGCCGGCGCCGTCCACCCAGAACGGAACCAGCGCGCTGCCCTCCTTGTCGATCACCACCCGCTGGTAGCCGCCGCCGGGGATCACCAGCAGGGCCCGGCCGTTCGGCCGGGCGGGTGTGTACACCTGCAGAGAGGGCGCGTCGATCTGGTCGGCGTAGCGGTCCGGGCGTGCAGGGTCCGCACTGCGCTCGACCACCCGCGTCGGACGTGCGGGGCCGGTTTCGCCCGGCACTGCGCCTGCCGGCCACAACGGCAGCTGCTCGCCGGGCAACGCCTGGGCCACACGCTCGCCTTCGCGCAACGACGTGTCGACCGCGCAAGCGGGTGCCGCCGGCAGCAGCAGGGACAGGCACAGCAACACGATGGGCAGACGCATGACTGACGGGGCTCCAACAGGACAGGACAGGGCGCTGGCGGCGTCGGCAAAGACGGCGTGATGCGCTGCCGCTTGCGTGATGACACCGGTTTACCATATACACGTCCTGCAGACGCTGTCGATAGGCAGCGCAACAACGCCAGAGGGAGACGTTCTTGAGCAACGAACACGGCACACATGGGCACACGCCGCCGGCCGATGCGGCCGCGATTGCCCAGGCCTTCACCACCGCACGCCTTGCGGGCCAGGCACTGGAGGCGTTTCCGGGCGACATCCCGGCGGACCTGGTCGCGGCCTACCAGGTCCAGGACCTGGCCATCGCCCGCTGGAACCAGCCGGTGGTCGGCTGGAAGGTCGGCTACATCGCTGCCGAACGCCGCGATGCGTCCGGGGACGAACGGCTGCTGGGCCCGATCTTCAAGCCTCAGCTCAAAAATGCTACCGGTGGAACAACGGATGTTCCGGTGTTCGTCGGCGGTTTCGCCGCGATCGAGGCCGAGTACGTGCTGGAACTGCTGGAGGACGCCCCCGCCGACCAGCTGCACTGGTCGCCGGAACAGGCTGAAGCGTTGCCGGCCCGCCTGTACCTGGGTGTCGAAGTTGCCAGCAGCCCGCTGGCAACGATCAACGAGCTGGGCCCGCGCGTGGTGGTATCCGACTTCGGCAACAACAACGGCCTTGTGCTGGGGCCGGAGATCGGCAACTGGACGTCCCTCGATGAGTCGGCGTTGCGCGCCGAGACCCTGATCGAGGGTGAGGTGGTCGGGGTCGGCGGCGCGAGCCGCCTGCCCGGTGGCCTGCGCGCGGCGTACGCGTTCGCGTTGTCCCGTTCCGCGCTTCGCGGCCGGCCCCTGCGGCGTGGCGACCTGATCGCCACCGGCAATGCGACCGGCATCCACGACATCCAGGCAGGACAAACGGCGCTGGTGCGCTTCGCCGGCTTCGGCGAGATTGCCTGCAGGGCCGTGCCGGCCGGGTAAGCCGCGGCACGAACCAGTGAACACGCGCGGGAGGGCGCAGATGATCACACGACGACATTTCCTGGCCGGTGGCGCCACTGCACTTGCCACTCCCCTGCTCGCCGCCTGTGGCCGCGGGCCGGGCCCTGACGCAGCCGGCGGCCAACTGCTGACGGCGACCGATGTGCACGTGGCCGATTACCCCACCGTGACGGCGGTGAAGTGGATCGGCGAGACCCTGCAGCGTGAGACCCAGGGACGCCTGCGTCTGCGCCAGTACCACTCGGGCCAGCTCGGCCGCGAGTCCGAAGCGATCGACATGGCCCGCTTCGGCGCCATCGACATCACCCGTGTCTATGCGGGCGCGCTGAACAACGCGTTTCCGCTGACCCAGGCGCTGTGCCTGCCCTACGTGTTCGAATCGGTGGCGCATCAGCGGGCAGCGCTTGATGGCGGCGTGGCCGATGCCGTGCTGCGCGGCTTCGAACGCCGCGACCTGGTCGGCCTGGCCATCTACGATTCCGGTGCGCGCTGCTTCTACAACACCCGGCATCCGATCACGCAGCCCGGTGACCTGCACGGGCTGAAGCTGCGCGTCGCATCATCGGACATCTTCATCCAGCTGATGCGGCTGCTCGGCGCCAACCCGACGCCGATGTCGCTGGGCGATACGTTCTCCGGCATGGAGACGCACATGATCGACGGTGCCGAGAACAACATGCGCAGCTTCCACTCCAGCCGTCACTTCGAGGCTGCGCACTACTGGTCGCAGAGCGATCACTCCTATGCACCGGACGTGCTGCTGATGTCACGCGCCAGTTTCGAGCGGCTGCAGCCGGATGACCGCCAGCTGCTGCTGGAGACCGCACGTGCGTCGGTGAAGGTGATGCGCGACCAGTGGGATGCCTCCGAGGATGCGGCACGACGCGCGGTGCTGGCGTACGGCGTGAAGGCCAACGAGGTCGACATGCCGGCGTTCCGCGCCGCCGCGCAGCCCCTGCTGCAGCAGTACCTGCAGCACGCGGAAATCGCCGCGCTGGTCGATCGTATCCGCGGTGCAGCCTGAGGACACAGCCATGACCGAAACGACGACATTTTCCCCACCCGGCCCCGGGCAGCGCCTGCTGGACCGCGTCGCCGACATTGCCATCTACACCGCCGTGGCGGCCCTGCTGGGGCTGGTGGTGGTGCAGGGCTGGCAGGTCTTCGCGCGCTATGTGATCAACGATTCCCCGAGCTGGACCGAACCGGTGACCCTGCTGCTGCTCAGCACCGCGATGAGCCTGGGCGCGGCCTGTGGCGTGCACACCAACCGCCACTTCGGCTTCTTCTTGCTGCATGCCTACATGGCGCCGGCGCTGCGCCGCGCTGTGGACGTGCTGGTGCAACTGGTGGTGGCCGTGCTGGGCGCGTTCATCGCAGTGTGGTCGGCCGAGCTTCTTCTCGACGGCCTGGACATCAAGACCGCCGGTGCCGAGCTTCCGCAGAGCATCAACTACCTGCCGCTGGCGCTGGGCGGCGTGCTGATGGTGGTGTTCGCGCTGAACCGTGCGTGGAAGGCCACGCAGTCCACGCCGGCAGACGCTGCCGCCGATGACGCTGAAGGAGATCGTTGATCCATGGGTATCGCCATTCTGTTCTCGGTGTTCGCGGTGTTCCTGCTGCTGGGCGTGCCGGTGGCCTACGCGCTGGCTGCGGCCGCCCTTGCCACCCTGCTCTACCTGGACATCCCGTCCATCGTTCTGGTCCAGCAGATTTCGGCAGGCACCGGGTCCGCATCGCTGATCGCCATTCCACTGTTCATCTTCGCCGGCGAGATCATGATGCGCGGCGGCATCTCCGAGCGCCTGATCGCGCTGGCGTCCTCGCTGGTGGGGCGCCTGCGTGGCGGCCTGGGCCAGGTTTCGATCCTGTCCTCGCTGTTCTTCGGCGGCGTCTCCGGCTCGGCCATCGCGGATGTCTCGGCGGTGGGGGGCACGATGATTCCGCAGATGGTCAAGCGCGGCTATGACCGCGATTTCGCCGTCAATGTCAGCATCACCGCCGCCCTGGTCGCGCTGCTGGTTCCGCCCTCGCACAACCTGATCCTGTTCTCGGCCGCAGCCGGTGGCGGCCTCTCGATCGCCGATCTGTTCGCGGCCGGCATCGTTCCGGCACTGCTGATGACGCTGGCATTGATGATCACCGGCTACGTCGTCGCGCGCCGCCGCGGCTATGGCGTGGAGGTGTTCCCGGGCTGGCGCGCGGTGCTGCTGCGGATGATCTCCGCCCTGCCCGGCCTCGGTCTGGTCGCGCTGATCTTCGTCGGCATCCGCGCCGGCATCTTCACTGCGGTGGAAAGCGCGGCGATCGCCGTGGTGTACGCACTGCTGGTGACCACGGTGCTGTACCGGCAACTGCGCTGGCGCGAGTTCTTCGCCACGGTCGTCCACGCCGCACGCAGCACCGGCGTGATCCTGTTCGTGATCGCCACCGCTGCGGTATTCGGCTGGCTGCTGGCCTACCTGCAGGTGCCGGCGGCGGCGGTGGATTTCCTGCAGTCCTTCGCGCACAGCCAGTTCATGGTGCTGCTGATGATCGTGGTGATGCTGTTGCTGCTGGGAACCTTCATGGACCTGGCACCGATGATCCTGATCTGCACGCCGATCTTCCTGCCGGTGGCGCGCGCGTACGGCATCGATCCGATCCACTTCGGGCTGGTGCTGGTGCTGACCGGCGGCCTGGGCCTGGTGACACCGCCGGTGGGCTCGGTGCTGTTCATCGGTACCGCCATCGGCAAGATCAGCGTGGGCCAGAGCATGCGTACCATCTGGCCGTTCTGGTTCGCTGCGCTGGGCGTGCTGCTGGTGGTCACCTTCTTCCCTGCCCTGTCGCTGTGGCTGCCGGCCACGCTGCGCAGCTGAGCCGGAGACCGCTGCCATGCACCGTCCGCTTCGCCGCATCCCTGCCGTGGCCCTGGCCAGCCTGCTGCTGGCCGCGCTTCCGGCGCTGGCCTCCGGCCCGGCCTCACCGACCTGGGCGCGTGGGCTGGAGAACCAGCGCCAGGCCGATCTCGGCGACGGCACCTACCTGAACCCGGTGCTGGCCGGCGACCGCCCCGATCCGTCGGTGCTGAAGGACGGACAGGACTACTACCTGACCCTGTCCTCCTTCGACGCCTATCCCGGCCTGCCGATCTGGCATTCGCGGGATCTGGTCAACTGGCAGCCGCTGGGTCATGCCATCACCCGCAACGTGGGTGCGATCTGGGCACCGGACATCGTCAAGCACCAGGGTCGCTACTTCATCTACTTCCCGGCCCGGACCGGCGAACACCGCAGCAACTTCGTGGTGTGGGCCGATGACATCCGCGGGCCGTGGAGCGATCCGATCGACATCGGCCTGGGCGGCTACATCGACCCCGGCCATGCGGTGGGCGAGGACGGCAAGCGCTACCTGTTCCTCAGCGGAGGCGACTATGTGCAGCTGGCCGATGACGGGCTGAGCGTGGTCGGCACACCGGAGCATGTCTACGACGGCTGGCGCTATCCGCAGAGCTGGGATGTGGAGGCCTATGCGCAGGAAGGACCGAAGATCCACTTCCGCGAGGGCTGGTACTACATGACCACCGCCGTGGGAGGCACCGCCGGCCCGCCCACCGGGCACATGGTGATCACTGCGCGCTCGCGCTCCATCCATGGGCCCTGGCAGAACGCACCGAACAATCCGATCACGCGCACGCAGTCGGCGTCCGAGCCGTGGTGGTCACGCGGCCATGCGACGGTGGTCGAAGGCACCGACGGTCGCTGGTGGATGATGTATCACGGGTATGAGAACGGCTTCTGGACCCTGGGCCGGCAGACCCTGCTGGACCCGATCGAGTGGACGGACGATGGCTGGTTCGTGGCCAGGGGCGGTGACCTCGGCCAACCGCTGCGCAAGCCTTCCGGAAGCGCCCTGGCACCGCACGGCATGGCGCTTTCGGATGATTTCCGCGGCGGCAGGCTCGGGCCACAGTGGGCGTTCTTCAACCCGGGCAGTGACGAATACCAGCGCCTGCGCTTCAGCGGCGATGGGCTGGTGATGCAGGGCAAGGGCAGTGCGCCGCGCGATGCGTCTCCGCTGACCACCATCGCCGGCGATCCGGCCTACCAGTTCGAGGTGGAGCTGGAGGTAGCGCCGGGCGCAGTCGGGGGCGCGCTGCTGTTCTACAGCGACCGTCTTTATGTGGGCGTGGGCAGCAACGGCGAGCAGTTCATCATGCACCGTTACGGCGAGGAACGCCCTGCCCGGCTTGCGCCCAGCGAGCGCGGCGGGCGGCTCTGGCTGCGCGTCACCAACAACCGCCATATCGTCACCTTCCATACCAGCAGCGACGGCCGGACCTGGCAGAAGTACCCGGTTCAGATGGAAACCTCGGGTTACCATCACAATGTGGCTGGTAAGTTTCTCGCCCTGAAGCCGGCGCTGTACGCTGCCGGTGACGGTGCGGTGACCTTCCGCAGCTTCCGCTACCGCGCGCTGGACTGAGTGCGCGGCCGGAAATCCCCCGACTTACCTGGTCCATTACATGTCAGTGCGCAACAAGAATGATGCCGCCACGCCGGCATTGGCCAAAGGCAAGGCAGCCACGATCAACGACATCGCGCGACTGTCCGGAGTGTCCAAGAAAACGGTTTCAAGGATCATCAACAACTCACCGCTGGTGCGCAAGGACACGCGCGACAAGGTAGAGGCCCTGATGCGCGAGGTGGGCTATACGCCCGATCCGCTGGCGCGCGGCCTGGCCTTCCGTCGATCCTTCCTGATCGGCATGGTCTACGACAACCCCACCGCCCAATACATCGTGGACATGCAGTACGGTGCACTCGACGCGCTGCGCGGTTCCAGCTTCGAGCTGGTCGTGCACCCCTGCGACAGCCGCAGCCCGGGCTACATCGACGGCGTGCGCCGCTTCGTGCAGCAGCAGAAGCTGCATGGGGTGATCCTGGTGCCGCGTGCCTCCGAGGACCAGGCGCTGGCGGACATGCTGGATGAGATCGGCTGCCGCTTCACCCGCGTGGCCGCGCTGCCGCTGGACGAGAGTTCGCAGATGGTGGTCACCCACGATCGGGACGGCGCCGCCGAAGCGGCCGACTACCTGCTCTCGCTGGGCCACCGCGACATCGCCCTGGTGACCGGGCCCAGCGCCTATCGTTCGGCGCACGAGCGTACCGCCGGCTTCATCGATGCGCTGTCGCAGCGTGGCATCGAGCTGCCCAAGGACCGCATCATCGAGGCGGGCTACACCTTTGAATCGGGCGTGGCCGCCGCCGAGAAGCTGCTGCTGGGCAAGCGCCGGCCGACCGCGATCTTCACCGGGAACGATGAAATGGCGGCGGGCATCTACAAGGTGGCGCTGCGTGCAGGCATCAACATCCCGCGCCAGCTGTCCATCATCGGCTACGACGACAGCCCGCTGGCCTCGCGCCTTTGGCCGTCGCTGACCTCGGTACGCCGCCATACCCGCGATACCGGCCGCACCGCTGCGGCGATGCTGATCCAGCCCGACGGCCAGCCGGCGCTGCAGATCGCCAGCGTGCGCCCGCACCTGATCGTGCGCGACTCCTGCCAGCCGCCGGAGGACTGATCCGGCGGGGATCAGTCCGGTAGCCCGCAGGCCTGCCTGCGACTCCGTTGAAGCCGCCTCACCTTGCCGCGACCGTTGAGCGCTATCGTGCGGCGCAAAATGACACCGGTTACCAACGTCGCTAGAATCCCCCTGAACCGTGCCGGGGCCGAATGATCGGCCCGCCCCCTGCTCTGGAGATGCCATGTACTGCAAGACCCACTACGCCACCCATCCCGACGCCATCAAGGGCGCCAGCAACGACCAGCTGCGCGAGCTGTACCTGCTCGACGGCCTGTTCAACCCCGGCCAGGTGACGCTGAAGTACACCCACTACGAGCGCTTCGTACTCGGTGGCGCGGCGCCCCTGGATGCGCCGCTGGCGCTGCCGGTGCAGACCGAACCGGCGTCGGCCGCCGGCCATCCGTTCCTGGAGCGTCGCGAGCTGGGCGTGATCAACGTCGGCAGCGGTACCGGTACGGTCACCGTCGACGGCACCGTCTACACGCTGGGCCCGAAGGATGGCCTGTACGTGGCGATGGGCAGCAAGGACGTCGTGTTCGCCTCGCAGGACGCCGCCAACCCGGCTCAGTTCTACCTGGCCTCGACCCCGGCCCATGCGCGCTTTGAAACCAAGCAGCTGTCGATCAAGGACGCGGTAGCGCTGGACCGCGGCGCGCTGGAGACCAGCAACGAGCGCACCATCTACCAGTACATCGTGCCGGCCACCTGCCAGTCCTCGCAGCTGCTGCTGGGCCTGACCGTGCTCAAGCCCGGCAGCGTGTGGAACACCATGCCGCCGCACCTGCATGACCGCCGCAGCGAGGTCTATTTCTACTTCGACCTGGGCGACAACGACCGCGTGTACCACTTCATGGGCGAACCGGACGCGCAGCGCCACATCGTCATCCAGAACAACGAAGCCGTGGTATCGCCGCCGTGGTCGATCCACATGGGTGCCGGTTCCAGCAACTACGCCTTCATCTGGGCGATGGGCGGCGAGAACCTGGATTACACCGACATGCACGTGCTGGACATCTGCCAGCTCAAGTAAGTCCTGCCTGGCCGCCGCGCACGCGTGCCGGTGGCCGTTCGCCTGCATCACGCACACCACTACCAAGGAACGCACACGCAATGGCCAATCCCTTCAGCCTGGAAGGCAAAGTCGCTCTGGTAACCGGTGGTAATACCGGTCTGGGCCAAGGTATCGCGGTTGCGCTGGCCACCGCCGGCGCCGATGTCGCCGTGGCCGGCATCGCGCCGCCCACCGAAACCATCGAGAAGATCACCGCGCTCGGCCGACGCTGCCTGGCGGTGGAAGCCAACCTGATCAGCATCGAGCCGGTCGAGCGCGTGGTGCGCGAAACCATCGAGGGACTGGGTGGCCTGGATATCCTGGTCAACAATGCCGGCCTGATCCGCCGCGCCGACGCGGTGGAGTTCAGCGAACAGGACTGGGATGACGTGATGAACGTCAACATCAAGTCGGCGTTCTTCATCTCGCAGGCGGCGGGCCGTCATTTCATCGCCCAGGGCAGCGGCAAGATCATCAACATCGCCTCGATGCTGTCGTTCCAGGGCGGCATCCGGGTGCCGTCGTACACCGCCAGCA
Organism: Stenotrophomonas sp. 2201_Sma; assembly: GCF_056486685.1. Taxonomy (NCBI): domain Bacteria; kingdom Pseudomonadati; phylum Pseudomonadota; class Gammaproteobacteria; order Lysobacterales; family Lysobacteraceae; genus Stenotrophomonas; species Stenotrophomonas sp. 2201_Sma. The sequence goes on along the minus strand of NZ_CM151329.1, from coordinate 87,787 downwards.
AGAGTGGCATCGCCGGCATCACCCGCCTGCTGGCCAACGAATGGGCCGGCAAGGGCGTCAACATCAACGCGATCGCGCCGGGCTACATGGCCACGGACAACACGGCGGCCCTACGTGCCGACGCCGACCGCAACAAGGCGATCCTGGATCGCATTCCGGCCGGCCGTTGGGGCACGCCGGAGGATCTGGCCGGCGCGGCGGTGTTCCTGGCATCCAGCGCATCGGATTACATCAACGGCGCCGTGCTGCCGGTCGATGGTGGCTGGTTGGCGCGCTGAGGCACACCGGTCTGTAGAGCCGAGCCCATGCTCGGCTGTCGCGCTCTGATCGAAAAACAGCCGAGCATGGCTCGGCTCTACAGGAGTGCCGCGATGCGAAGGCTGTTGCTGTTGTTGCTGCTGTCGTGCACCACCGCGCAGGCGGCGCCGGTGCGGGTGTTCATCGCCGGTGACTCCACCGCGGCCGAGTACGGTCCCGAGCGCGCGCCGCAGGCGGGCTGGGGCCAGGCCCTGCAGAGCTACCTCGATCCGGCGCGGTTCGAAGTGCGCAACCACGCCCGGGGAGGCCGCAGCACGCGCAGCTTCATCGATGAAGGCCGCCTGGATGCGATCGCCAGCGAGCTGCGCCGTGGCGACGTGCTGCTGATCCAGTTCGGCCATAACGACGCCAAGTTCGAAGATCCCACGCGCTATACCGATCCGGACAGCGACTATCCGCGCCTGCTGATGCGTTACGTGCAGGTGGCGCGCGACAAGGGCGCCACGCCGGTGCTGGTCACGCCGGTGGCGCGGCTGCTGTATGACTTCGGTTCGCTGCTGGACACGCATGCGCGTTACACACAGGCGATGCAGCAGCTGGCCGCGCGCGAGCACGTTGCCCTGATCGAACTCAACGACCGCAGCACGCGCTGGATACGCGCGCTGGGCGAGCAGGGTGCACGCCCCTACTTCCTGTTCGTGCCCGAGCAGGGCAAGGCCGACGGCACCCACTTCAGCGTGGCCGGCGCCAACGCCGTCGCCTGCCTGGTGCTGCGCGAGTGGAGGGTGCTGCAGCCGGGACTGGAAGATGCACTCGTGCGCGACATCGACTGTGACGTGAGCGCGGCGGGGCAGGGCGGGCAACCGGCGCAACCCTCGCGCGTGGTCCATGAGCGTGACATCGCCATCCGCCAGCCTGGCCCGCATGGCGGCGCGGGATCGACCACGGCCTATCCGTTCTTCGCCGGAGAGAAGGACCTGCCGTTCGTGCTGCGCAAGCGCGTGCTGCACAAGGGTGCAGGCATCGGCCTGCATCCGCAGCACAAGGACGAGATCTACTACATCGTCAGCGGACGGGGCAGCTACGTGCTGGACGGAACGCAGTACGACGTCAGCGCAGGCGATGCCCTGCTGACGCGCAAAGGCAGTTCGCATGCACTGCAGCAGGTGGGTGACGAGGATCTGGTGCTGCTGCTGGCATACCCGCGCTGACCCGTGGAGCCGGGCGCGGAGCCGGCCCTACGGATGCGCCTGCCGCATCACACGTCGCCGCCGTCGGCCCAGCCTTCGCCGGTTCCCTTCTGGAACACGCGGTCATCGGCCTGCACGTCACCGGCCGGCAGGTGCTGCTGTTCGGCCAGCGAGGCATAGATCGGGGTGAAATCCGGCGACGTCGCCTGCATCAGCTGTTCGAAGCTGTCGATGACGAAGTAGGTCTTCTGGAAGGTATCGATGCGGTAGCGCGTGCGCATGATGCGCTGCAGGTCGAAGCCGATGCGGTTGGGCGCGGCCGATTCCAGCGAGTACAGCGATTCGCCCTTTGACGAGACGATACCGGCGCCGTAGATGCGCAGGCCATCCGGGGTGTCGATCAGGCCGAACTCCACCGTGTACCAGTACAGGCGCGTCAGGTTCTGCAGTGCCTCCGGGCCGATGGCGTGGGCTTTGACACCGCCACGGCCGTAGGCCTCCATGTAATCGGCAAACACCGGATTCATCAGCAGCGGCACATGGCCGAACAGATCGTGGAACAGGTCCGGCTCGGCGATGTAGTCGATCTGGTCGGGGCGACGGATCCACCACGTGACCGGGAAGCGGCGGTTGGCCAGGTGGTCGAAGAAGTCCAGCTCCGGCAGCAGTCCTTCCACGCCCACCAGCGTCCAGCCGGTGGCCGCGCCGAGCACTTCGTTCAGCTGGTCGAAGCGCGGAATCATGTGCGCGTTCATGCCCATCTCGTCCTGTGCGTCCAGGAACTCCCGGCACGCACGGCCGACCAGCAGCTCGCGCTGGCGCTGGTACAGCGTGCTCCACGTCGCGTGGTCATCGGCGCTGTAGGTGTCCCACGGCTGCGCGACGAGCGCGGTGGTGTACACCGGCACGTAGCCCTTGTCGGTCTGCTGGTGTTCGACGCGGCGGGGCTGGGCGGGATCCATGGGACGCTCCTTGAAGGGATGTCCACGATGCTAGGGCAGGGCGGGCGCAACAGGGTTGCAAAAGTTGCGCGGAATGACCTTGCTGGCGCAATATCCTTGCGTACTCACCATGTTGCGGGGCAACAATGGCCGGAGAAGTCCAGTTCGATCGCACGGATATACGCCTGCTGGCCGAAATCCAGCGGGATGGTCGCGCCACCAATGCCGAGCTCGCGGCACGGGTGAACCTCTCCCCCTCCGCCTGCCTGCGCCGCCTGCAGCGGCTGGAGAGCGAGGGTGTGATCGTCGGCTACGGCGCGCGCCTGGAACCCCGGCAGCTGCGGCTGGGCCTGCAGGCGTTCGTGCGGGTGCAACTGGAAAAGCACGACCAGGCGGCCATCGCGCATTTCGTGGACAGCGTGCAGGGCTGGGATGAAGTGGTGGCCTGCCATGCGCTCACCGGCGACATGGATTACCTGCTGCACGTCTACGTGCGCGACCTCGAGCACTTCTCGCGCTTCCTGCTGGACCGCCTGCTCAATGCCGGTGGCGTGGCCGATGCCAATTCCAGCTTCGTGCTGCGCACGGTGAAGGGCTTCCAGGCGTTGCCACTGTCGCAGCTGGAACCCTGAGCACCGCTCAGCGCGGGCGAGGGCTCAGCACTTGTCCTTGCGCCCCATCAGCCTGCCCAGCCGCGAGGTCTCCTCGCACTTCGGCGCGGCTACCGGCGGCGGTGCCAGTGCGGCGGCGCGCGCCTTCTGCAGCTGCTGGATCTTCGCGCGGATCTGCGGCATCGCGGCCATCGCCGCCTTTTCTCCCTCCAGGATCGCGGTCCCGCGCTGGCTGAAATCAGCCGCACCGATATCCAGCACGCGCGGGCGGATCACGATGTCGGCGCGGGCCAGTTCCTGCTCGCCCAGGCGCTGGCCCATGATCGCGATCGACTGGTTGACGATGCCGAGCATGTCAGTCGGTGCCTTGCCACTGGCCTTGCTGGAGATGTCCACGGCGATCACGAAGTCGGCACCGAGCTGGCGCGCGGCATCGACCGGCACCGGGCTCACCACGCCGCCATCGACGTAGTTGCGTCCGCCGATCTTCACCGGCTCGAACACGCCGGGGATGCTGCTGGACGCACGGACGGCCTGGCCCACGTTGCCGCGCACGAAGATCGCGCGTTCGCCGGTTTCGAGCTGGGTGGCGACGGCGGCGAACGGTTTCTTCAGGCGCTCTGCCGGACGGTTGGCGACCTGCTCGTTGACGTAGTCCTGCAGCTTCTGGCCCTGCACCAGCCCGCCGGAGAACAGGCGCACGTCGCGGATGCTGGCTTCATCCAGCGCGACGGCCCGGCTCTGCATCTGGAACGCATCCATGCCGCTGGCGTACAACGCGCCGACCACACTGCCGGCGCTGGTGCCGGACACCACCACCGGCTCGAAGCCATTAGCCTCGAGCATCTTGATCACGCCGATGTGGGCAAAGCCCTTGGCCGCGCCGCCGCCCAGCGCGATGCCGATCTTCACCGGCTTGGCCTGCGGCACCACGGTCGGCGCCGGCGGCGGCGCCGGACGCACCGGATCGCCACCGCAACCGGCCAGCAGGCCAAGCAGGGCAACGGACAGCAGCACGCGGGGACGGAACAGGCTCATCGGCAATGCGCTCGCGGCGCCGGATTCAGGGAAGGGCGCCAGCATACCGAAGCCACGGCGGGCCGGGCAGGGCAGGACGACGCCCTATTCATGGACCGCCATGGGTAGCGCCGGGCATGGCCTGGCGGGCAGTTCGGGGCCGCTGCGCTCGCCGGGCATGGCCCGGCGCTACCCGTGGGCGATCAGAACCGGTTGTCGCCGTCGAGGATGCGGCCGATGCCGCCCAGCACCGAGCCTTCGCCGCGGTTCTGCCCACCTCCCTGCGGCGCGGCCATCCACATCCGGCCGGCCAGGCGCGAGAACGGCAGCGATTGCAGCCAGACCTTGCCCGGTCCGGTCAGGGTTGCCAGGAACACGCCCTCGCCACCGAACACCATGCTCTTGATGCCACTGACCCGGCGCACGTCCATGTCCACCGTCGGGTGGTAGGCGACCACGCAGCCGGTATCGACGTCCAGGCGCTCGCCGGCGGCCAGTTCGCGCTCGACCACACAGCCTCCGGCGTGGATGAACACCCAGCCATCGCCTTCCAGCTTCTGCATGATGAAGCCTTCGCCGCCGAACAGGCCGGTCATGATCTTGCGCTGGAACTGCACGCCGATCTGCACGCCGCGCGCCCCCGCCAGGAAGCTGTCCTTCTGGCAGACCAGGCGGCCACCGTGCTGGTCCAGCTTCATGGCCAGCACGGTGCCGGGGTAGGGCGCGGCGAACGCGACCTTGGCCTTGCCCTGCCCGGTATGCGTATAGAGCGTGGCGAACAGGCTCTCGCCGGTCAGCACGCGTTTGCCGGCCGACATCAGCTTGTCCATGATGCCGCCGCCCTGGCCGCTGTGCGTGCCGTCGCCGAACACCGTATCCATCTGCACCGAGGCGTCCTTGAACATCAGCGCGCCGGCTTCGGCGATGGCGCTCTCGCCGGGATCCAGCTCGATCTCCACAAACTGCATCTCATGGCCGACGATGCGGAAGTCGATGTCGTCGGCCCGGCCCCGCGCAGGCCCGCCCGGCACGGGTGGCGGCGTGTTGGGCATGCCCGGGGCGGGCGCCTGCAGCTCGGGCACCTCGGCGATGGCGGTCCAGCCGCTCATGCCCTGGCACCAGGCCAGCGCGCGGGGGTTGGCCTGCGCGTAGCGGCGCGCGGCTTCGTCATCGAGCGGCCCGATGCGGTCGGCCTGGGCGGAGGAATGGAAGTACCACTGGGTCATGGCGGTGCGCCGGGTCGGGGTGGGAAAGCCCGAGTCTAGCGACCCTCCCCGGTGGCCCGCGACCGCGCCATGAACAGCGGCCATTTGCGGCGCAGGTGCTGTATTGCAACAATTATCTGGTAGCGCCGTTTTACCACCCCTCCAAACACAGCCTACCGCCATGTCCCCGACCCGCACTTCCCGCGGCCGTATTCCGGTCGCGCGCCCCCTCGTTGCTGCTCTTTCCGCCCTGCTGCCGCTGGTTGCAGCCGCCCAGGAAACCCCCGCCGCCAAGGATCCGGTCGCGCTCGATACCCTGCAGGTGACGGCCCAGCGCCGCGTCGAGAACGCCAAGGACGTGCCGGTCGCGATCACCGCGATCCAGGGTGAGAAGCTCGATGTGCTCGGCTCGGCCGGCGACGACATCCGCTTCCTGGCCGCGCGCGTGCCCAGCCTCAACATCGAATCGTCCTATGGCCGTGCCTTCCCGCGCTTCTACATGCGCGGCCTCGGCAACACCGACTTCGACCTCAATGCCTCGCAGCCGGTCTCGCTGGTGTACGACGACGTGGTGCAGGAAAGCCCGCTGCTGAAGGGCTTCCCGTTGTTCGACCTGGCCAACGTGGAAGTGCTGCGTGGACCGCAGGGCACCCTGTTCGGCCGCAACACGCCGGCCGGCGTGGTCAAGTTCGATTCGGCGCGTCCGTCCCAGGATGCCGATGGCTACGTCCGCGTCGGCTACGGCAGCTACAACAGCTGGAACGTGCAGGGCGCCTACGGCGGCCCGCTGACCGACCGCTGGTCGGCACGCGTTTCGGCGATCTACCAGCGCCGTGACGACTGGGTCGACAACACCCGCGTCGGCGCGCCCAACAGCGGTTTTGAAGGCTATGACGAGGCCGCCGGCCGCGTGCAGTTCCTGTACGAGGGCGACGATTTCGAGGCCCTGTTCAACCTGCACAAGCGCAAGCTCAACGGCACCGCCCGCCTGTTCCGCGCCAACATCATCCAGAAGGGCAGCAACGCGCTGGTCGAGAACTTCGACCGCGACAAGGTGGCCAACGACGGCGTGAACTTCTCCGACCTGGAAACCTGGGGCGGCAGCGCGCGCCTGCAGTGGAACCTCGGCTCGGTGACCCTGCACTCCATCACCGGCTACGAGACTGCCGAATCGCTCAACCGCGGCGATATCGACGGTGGCTACGGTGCTTCGTTCCTCGGCGCCGGCAATTATGGCCCGGGCTTCATTCCGTTCCCGTCCGAATCGGCCGATGGCCTGCCGCACCACCGCCAGTGGACCCAGGAATTCCGCGTGGAATCCAATGAGTGGGGCCGCTTCGACTGGCAGGCCGGTGTCTTCTACTTCGATGAAGACGTCACCATCGACAGCTTCAACTACGACTCACTGACGCCGGGCAATCCGCAGACCGGCCATGCCGTGCAGAGCCAGCGCAACAAGGCGTGGGCGGTGTTCGCATCGGGCGACTTCGATGTCACCGACCGCTTCAAGCTGCGCGCCGGCGTGCGCTACACGCAGGACAAGAAGGACTTCACCGCGCGCGTGCTGCAGGCCGTGCCCGGCGGCACCCCGGTGAGCGGCCCGTACCTGGCCGACACCGACGTCGATGACGTCAGCTGGGATGTCAGCGGTGTGTACAAGCTGACCGACAACGTCAATGCGTATGCGCGCGTGGCCAAGGGCTTCCGCGCGCCGTCGATCCAGGGCCGTCTGGCCTTCGGTGGCGTGTCGCAGGCCGATTCCGAGAAGGTGATCTCGTACGAAGCCGGCATCAAGGCCGACCTGTTCGATCGCCGCGCCCGCCTGGGCTTCAGCGTGTTCCGCTACGACGTCGACGGCCAGCAGCTGATCGCGGTCGGCGGCAGCAACAATACCGCCACCCTGCTCAACGCCGACAAGACCATCGGCCAGGGTGTGGAGCTGGACCTGGAAGCCTACCTGGCCGACAACGTCCTGCTGACCCTGGGCAGCAGCTACAACGACACCGAGATCAAGGACGGAAACCTGGCCGTGGCGATCTGCGGCGGTGGCTGCACCATCACCGACCCGACCACGGTGATCAACGGCGGCACCTACGCCCTGGTCAACGGCAATCCGCTGCCGCAGGCGCCGAAGTGGATCCACAACATGACCCTGCGCGTGGGCTTCCCGCTCACCGATGGCAGCGAGCTGTACGCCTACACCGACTGGGCCTACCGCAGCCCGGTGAACTTCTTCATCTACGAGTCGCCGGAGTTCCGCAGCCGCAGTTCGCTGGAAGGCGGCCTGCGCCTGGGCTACAACTGGGAGTACGGCCAGTACGACGTGGCGGTGTTCGGCCGCAACCTCACCAACCAGACCCGCGTGGTCGGTGCGATCGACTTCAACAACCTGACCGGCTTCCTCAACGAGCCGCGGACCTGGGGCGTGGAGTTCACCGCGAAGTTCTGATGCGGTCGCTGTAGCGAGGCAATGCAGAAGGGCCGGCGCAATGCCGGCCCTTCCGCGTTCGGTGTCCGCCGGGCGTGGCCCGGCGCTACCTGTGCGCCGCGAGCGCTTACAGCGCGCTCTGCGGGCGTACCTTCAGCACTGCCTCTTCGGCGGTGCAGTTGCGGCTGGAGTGCAGGCCGGCCTTGCGCGCGGCGGCGATCTCGCTGCGTGCCGCCAGCAGGTCGCGCTGGAACGCGGCATTGTCATGCAGCCGGGCAACGGCGGCAGCCCCCATGAAACGGCCTTCGAGGATGTCGCTCTGCCAGTGCACGTTGCACACCAGGCGGCTCTCGCCATAGTTGCGGCCACGGGCCTGGATGGCATCGGCACGATCCGGCGCGATCTCCGACAGGATCAGGGCCCATGCCCAGCCGATCGAGGTGTGGCCGGACGGATAGGACCCGTTGCTGCGCAGGCCCGCTTCATCATCCGGCGTGCAGGTCGGCTCGCCATTGACCATGAACGGGCGCGGGCGCTGGTAGTGGTTCTTGGCGACCTTGGTGGCAGCGCTGGCGTCGATCCGGCTGCGCTCCAGCAGGCGGTACAGCGCGGGCGTCTTCACCGCGTCCACATCGATGTCGACCGCGCAGGAAAACTGGTTGGCACCTTCCGGAAAGCCCAGTTCGGCATCCAGTGTGGCCTGGGCGAAGCGTGGGCTGCCGCGCAGTGCACGCGCTTCGCGGCTGACCTGTTCATCCAGGGCGAAGCCCGCCGAGCCCGCGGCGGGTGGCGCCGGAACCAGGGCCAGGCTGGCCGGTACGGCGCGCGCGTCCAGATAGCCCACGGCCTTGGTGGTGACGTTGGCTTCGACGGCGGTCGGCCGGGCAGCAGACGCGGCACAGCCGGCCAGCGCCAGCACGATGGCCAGGCCAAGCAGGGGACGGGCAGGGCGGAAGATCACAGACATGGTCAGGCTCAGCAGAGGAAACACCACGCCATGATCGCAGCCCGCAGCCGGCGTCGCAGTGGCCGTCGGTCATACGGCCAGACCCGGCATGGTCATCAAAACGGGGCAAAAGCGTCATCGCGCTCCGCCATTCTCCCGAATCCGGGCGCAGCGCACGGACTTTCACGCGCCGGGGCACCGAGCATCGGCGCAACGATGGCATGCATGCCATTCCATTCCAGCCGGGTCGGGGGGATCCGCTGACAGAGGGAGAGAAGCGATGCGCAGCACCGCAACAGGAAGTACCGTCCTGGTCCTGCTCGCCACCATGGCCGTCACGCCGGCCACCGCCGCCGATGTGGTCGGCGTGGCCTTCGTGCACGGCACCGGCGCGCAGACCAACGCCACCCAGGACTACTGGCAACCGGCGATCATCGACACCGTCCGCCAGGGGCTGCCGAACAGCAGCAACTATGTGGTCATCAACTGCGATTTCACCCAGTACATGTGGAAGCCGGAAGCCGCCGGCTGCCTGGCCGACCAGCTCACCGGCTTCATCAACAGCCGCGGCATCACCCAGCTGGTGGTCATCACCCATTCCAACGGCGGCAACGTGATGCGCTGGATCCTCTCCAACCCGACCTACGACAGCCGCTACCCGAACATCATCCGCACGGTGCGCAAGGTCAACGCGCTGGCACCCTCATCGGCGGGTACGCCGCTGGCCGATGCCGTGCTCAACGGCAACACCTTCGAAACCTCGCTGGGCTGGCTGCTCGGTTACAAGAACGATGCCGTGCGTATGCAGCAGGTCGCCAGCATGGCCACCTACAACGCGCAGAACCTGTACGGCACGGCCGGTCGGCCGGCACTGCCCAAGCCGTTCCGCGCGGTGGTCGGCAGCGATGTCGAATCGGCCGTGTGGGACAGCAACAGCTACTGCGGCGGCTACGCGGCCAACGTCGGCCTGGAGTTCACCCAGAACTGGCTGTCCTCGTGCTCGGACGGATTCCTGGAGTGCAGCAGCCAGAAGGCAGCGGGCAGCACCTGGTTCACCGACACGGCGCGTACCCAGGGCGCCGAGCCGTTGAGCCACAACCAGAGCCGCCGCGAGTGCTTCGGCCTGGGCGCCATCCTGCGCAACGACCTGGCCCAGTGAGGACGACGACGATGACGATGATTTCCCTTCCGCTGACCACCGCCGTGGTGGCAGCCCTGGCCACAGCCTCCGTCACGGTGCACGCTGCGCAGCCGCTGCGCGCCCTCCCCGGCGACCAGGTGGTAGCCGCGCTGGTGGCCGCACCGCTGCCGCCTGACGACAGCGAACACGCGCCCCTGGCGTTTGCCTGGGCACTGGACCCGGCGCAGGCCCTGCAGGCCTCCACGCCCTACGCCTCGGTCAGCCGCAGCTACTGGCAGCAGGTCGATGGCGCGCAGCTGCAACGTGGCCTGGAGCTTCCGCTGACCGCCCCCGATGCGGTGATCCAGCTGAGCCCGGCAGCCGGTGCGCGCGCGGTTCCGGCGCAGTCACTGCAGGTCCGGGATCCGGCCGGCCGCAGCAGCGTCGCCCGCGCCGTCGACGCGCGGCAGCTGCAGGACGCCGGCATGCCCGTGGGCGAAGGCAGCAGCATGCTGCGCACCGGCACGGGCAGTGCTGCGGGAAATTACCGCCTGCAGAGCGCGCAGGCGCAGGGCCGCTACGTCGTACAGGTGCTTGAACCCAACAGCCCGTTGCGGCTGGAGGTGCAGGCCAGCCAGGCGCAGGTCCTGGCCGGCGGCAGCGTACAGCTGCGGGCACGCCTGCTTGAAGACGGAGCCAGTCCCGCCCAGTTGCAGGCGCGCCGCGGAGGACTGGGCGGCGAAGCCTTGCTGGTCGCACCCGATGGCCGCAGCTGGCCGCAGCGGTTGCTGCGTACGACCGACGGCAGCCTGCACGCGCAGGTACGGATTCCCGCCGAGGCCAGCAACACGCAGGGCCTGTGGGAACTGCAGGTGTTCGCCCAGGCCGATGGCGTACTGCGCGACGGCAAGGTCGCCTTCGCCGTAGCCCGGCCGACCGCCCGCTTCGTCGGGCGGGCCACACCGGACCAGGCCAGCCGGCGCGTGGCGCTGCCGTTGCAGGTCGCCGCCGCCGGGCGCTACGAAGCGCGCGGCACCCTGCACGCCACGGGCCCGGATGGCCAACTGCGTCCGGTCGCGCAGGCGCACGCCGCCGCATGGTTCGACGGTCCCGGTCGCGGCCAGCTGGTGCTGCCGTTCGACCAGGCAGCGCTGCCGGCCGGCTTCGGTGCCCCCTTCGAACTGCGCGAGCTGCAGTTGCATGACCAGAGCCGGATGGCACCGATCGAGTCACGCGCAGTCGCGTTGCGGTTCTGAGGCGTGACGTGGCGGGCCGGAATGCCGGCCCGCTACCCTGCGCCGCCTGCGGCGCCACGCCGACGCCGGCACTGCGCAGGCGTACTGCTCACCCCGCGTACGCCGTCAGCCGGCCATCCTGTTCAACCACCCGGATCGGCCCGCCGAACACCGCCGACAGAGGCCCGTCGCACAGCAGCGCGGCCCGACTGCCGTCGGCCAGCACGCGGCCGTCGCGCAGCAGCACCACCCGCTCGATCTCGGGAATGACCTCTTCAATGTGATGGGTCACCAGCACCAGGGTGATGCCCTGCTGCGCCAGTGCCCGCATGGTCGCGATCAGCTGCTGGCGGGCGACCAGATCCAGGCCGGTGGAGGGTTCGTCCAGCAGCAGCGCCTGCGGCCGGTTCACCAACGCGCGCGCGATCAGCACCCGGCGCGTCTCGCCGGCAGAGAGCTCTGCATAGGCGCGCTCGCGCAGGGCCAGCGCACCGGTCATCGCCAGTGTCTCGCCGGCGCGGGCACGCATCTCGGCGGTCACCTCACGAAAAGCCGGCACCACGCAGCTGGCGAAGAAACCGGACAGCACGGCCTGCTCGACGGTCAGCCCCGGCATCTCGGACAGCGTGCTGCTGAGGTCACCGGTGACGATGCCCAGCTGCGAGCGCAGCCGGTCCACCTGCCAGCGGTTCTGGCCCAGCACCTTCACCGCGACCGCGCCGTCGCCCTGCGCCAGCGGGTAGAGCTCGCGGGTGATCAGCTTGATGAAGGTCGATTTGCCGCAGCCATTCGGGCCGAGCAGGGCGGTGTGCTGGCCCTGCGCGATGCGCAGGCTCAGCCCATGCAGGACCTTCACCTGGCCGCGCATCACGCTGGCGCGGTCCAGTTCGATCAACGGCGGCCGCTCCCCGGCGGACGGGACGGCGACAACGGCGCGGGCGCGCGGATCCAGGCTCGACAACTCAGGTCCCCAACTGTGAACGGTGCCACGGAAGCGGTGCTGGCGCACCGCGGTCAGAGGTGCAGTTTGCAACGCAAGCGGCCATGATGTCTGCCATCCCCGTGCGATCCGGAGAGCCTCCATGTCCGATGCCCTGATATCCCTGTTGACCGGTGGCGTGCTCGGCCTGGGAGGGTGGGCCATGCTGGCGGTGCTGCTGGTCTTCACCCAGATCACCATCTTCTCGGTGACGCTCTACCTGCATCGCAGCCAGGCCCATCGCGGCGTCGATTTCCATCCGGCACTGGCCCACGTGTTCCGCTTCTGGCTGTGGCTGACCACATCGATGATCACCCGCGAGTGGGTGGCCATCCATCGCAAGCACCACGCCAAGGTGGAGACCGAGGACGACCCGCACAGCCCGGTCACGCGCGGCATCGGCACGGTGTTCTGGCGGGGAGTGGAGCTGTATCGGGAAGCACGCGGCATGCGCGCGGATATCGAGCAGTACGGACGCGGCACGCCCGACGATGCCATCGAGCGCCACCTGTATACCCCGCATGCGATCCTCGGCCCGGTGCTGCTGCTGGCCATCAACAGCGTACTGTTCGGCCTGCCGGGCGTAGCACTGTGGGCGATCCAGATGGCGTGGATTCCGTTCTGGGCGGCTGGCGTGGTCAACGGCCTGGGGCACTGGTGGGGTTACCGCAACTACGAATCGGCCGACACCTCCACCAACCTGACACCGTGGGGCGTCTGGATCGGTGGCGAGGAACTGCACAACAACCACCATGCCTTCCCCAGTTCGGCACGCTTTGCCATGCGGCGCTGGGAGGTCGACATCGGCTGGTACGCGATCCGCGTGCTGCAGGCCCTGCGCCTGGCCAGGGTGCTGCGCGTCGCACCGGCGATGGACGTGCGCCCGAACATCGCCGTGCCCGACGCCGAGACCCTGAAGGCACTGCTGTCGCATCGCTTCCAGGCGATGACCGATTACCAGCGCAACGTCTTCATGCCAGCCCTGCGCGAGGAAGCCGCCCAGGCGGGCGCCAAGCTGCGCCGGCTGCTGCCGCGGCGGCTGCGCCGCGGCCTGGTCAACGATGGGCGCTGGCTGAAGCCGGACAACCGTGCCCAGCTCAGCGAATGGGTGGCGCAACGCCCGCGCATCCGTGTGCTGGTCGAATACCGCGCGCGGCTGGCTGCGCTGCTGGAGGCGCGCGGGCACGATGCCGCCGAGCGCCTGCGACACCTGCAGGCGTGGTGCCGCGAGGCCGAGGGGAGCGGAATCGCCGCGCTGCAGGCCTATGCCGAACGGCTGAAGGGCTACACGCTGGTGGGCGCATGAGGGCAGGGGCGCTGCTGCTGGCCGCGCTGCTGCCGGCCGCCGCCCCGGCCCAGGTCAGTGACACCCGCAGCTACCTGCAGAAGATGGACAGCGACGGCGACGGCCGGGTCAGCGAGACCGAGTACGTGCAGTGGATGCTGTATGCCTTCGACCGCATGGACCGCAATGGCGATGGCGTGCTGACTACCGATGAACTGCCCGGTGGCAAGGGCAGAGCGATCACCCGCGAGCAGCAGCGGCAGGTCATCGTGCAGCGCTTCCACAAGCAGGATGCCAACGGTGACGGGTTTCTCGACGCCCGTGAGCTGTCCGCGCCCCCGCGTTGAGCGGGCGTAGAATCGGGGCATGCCTGAACTGCCCGAAGTCGAAACCACCCGCCGCGGCCTGGCCCCGCATCTGCAGGACCGCCGCGTCCACGGCGTGATCCTGCGCCGCGCCGACCTGCGCTGGCCGATTCCGCCGGAGATTGCGCAGCTGCTGCCGGGACAGCGCATCGAAGGCATCCGCCGGCGCGCGAAGTACCTGCTGCTGGACACGGCCATCGGCAGCGCCGTACTGCATCTGGGCATGTCCGGCAGCCTGCGTGTACTGCCCGGAGATACCCCACTGCGGCCACATGACCACGTGGATATCAGCCTGGACAACGGGCGCCTGCTGCGCTTCAACGATCCGCGCCGCTTCGGCAGCCTGCTCTGGCAACCGGCCGGGCAGGTCCATCCGCTGCTGCAGGGCCTGGGGCCTGAACCGCTGGACGAGGCCTTCCATGGCGATTACCTGTTCGCCCGCAGCCGCGGCCGCAGCGCCCCGGTCAAGACCTTCCTCATGGACCAGGCGGTGGTCGTGGGCGTCGGTAACATTTATGCCGCCGAGAGCCTGTTCAAGGCCGGCATCAGCCCGCTGCGCGAGGCCGGCAAGGTCTCACGCGAGCGCTACCAGCGGCTGGCCACCGCGGTGAAGGAAACGCTGGGCTACGCGATCACCCGCGGTGGCACCACACTGCGTGATTTCATCAGCCCCGATGGCGCACCGGGCTACTTCGAGCAGGAACTGCTGGTCTATGGCCGCGACGGGCTGCCCTGCCCGACCTGCGGACGCCCGCTCAAGCACGCCATGATCGGCCAGCGTGCCAGCGTGTGGTGCAGCCACTGCCAGCGCTGAGGCGGTCCAGCCAGCGGCAGCTGAATGGGAGGTTGCGCTCTCCGCTGCCCGTTAACGTTTGTCTGCCTATGATGGCCGACCCTTCCCTGTGCCTGACGCGCCTGCATGCAACGACGCGACTTCATCCGCAACGCCTCCCTGGCCCTGGCAGCCTTCGGCCTGCCGTCCCTGCCCGCCTGCGCCGCCAGCAGGAACGGCCAGGTCGGCCTGCGCCGCCTCGGCCAGCCGCAGCCGTTCAGCTTCGCCACCCTGAAGGGGCAGGCACGCGCACTGGCACAGGCCCCCTACCAGAGCCACAAGCGGGTGCTGCCGGGCCGGCTTGAAGCGCTGGACTGGGACCAGTACCAGTCCATCAGCTATCGCCAGGACCACGCGCTGTGGGCCGACCAGCCGGGCAAGTTCCAGGCCAAGTTCTTCCACCTGGGCCTGTACTTCCATTCGCCGGTGCGCATGTTCGACGTGGTCGACGGCCAGGCGCAGGAACTGGCGTATGACGGTGCAGCGTTCAACTACGGCAAGAGCGGGATCCGCAACGGCGAACTGCCGGCGGACCTGGGCTTCGCCGGGTTCCGCCTGAACACCCGCAAGGATACCGACCGCGATTTCGCGGCGTTCCTTGGCGCCAGCTATTTCCGCGCGGTCGGCAAGGAAGGCCAGTACGGGCAGTCCGCGCGCGGCCTGGCGATCGATACCGGCATGGGCAGGCCGGAGGAGTTTCCCGACTTCATCGCCTATTACCTCGAACAGCCTGCCGCCGATTCGGACACCATCATCGTCTATGCGTTGCTGGACTCGCCCAGCGTAGCCGGCGCCTACCGCTTCGCCATCACCAACGGCGATGTGCTGCTGATGGACATCGACAGTGCGCTCTACCCACGCAAGGCGATCGAGCGCCTGGGCATCGCGCCTTGCACCAGCATGTACCAGGTGGGTGAGAACGACCGCCGCATGGACTGGGACTGGCGCCCGGAGATCCACGATACCGATGGCCTGTCGATGTGGACCGGGGCCGGTGAGTGGATCTGGCGGCCGCTGTGCAACCCGCGCAACCTGCGCTTCAACATGTTCGTCGACCGCAATCCGCGTGGCTTCGGCCTTCTGCAGCGCGACCGCAACTTCGATCACTACCAGGACGACGGCGTCTTCTATGAGAAGCGCCCCTGCCTGTGGATCGAGCCGAAGGGCGAATGGGGCGAGGGCTCGGTGCAGCTGGTGGAGATCCCCACGGTCGATGAGACCTTCGACAACATCGTCGCCTTCTGGAATCCGAAGGAGAAGCCGCAGCCGGGACAGGAGCTGCTGGTCGGCTACCGCCTGTACTGGGGCGCCGAGCCGCCGGCACGGCCACCGCTGGCGCATTGCGTGGCCAGCCGCACGGGGCTGGGCGGTGTGGTCGGCAAGAAGCGCGAGTACTTCTCGTGGCGCTTCGCCGTGGACTTCGAAGGCGGCGAACTGGCAAAGCTGATCGACAAGGCCGAGGTCGAGGCAGTGGTGGAAACCAGCCGGGGCCGTGTCGAGATCGTATCGGCGCGTCCGCTGCGCGAGATCGACGGTTACCGCGCGATGTTCGACCTGGTGCCGCCGGAGGGCAGCACCGAACAGATCGACATCCGCCTGTACCTGCGCAGCGGTGGCAAGCCGCTGACCGAAACCTGGCTGTACCAGTACACGCCGCCGCCGGCCGGTGCACCGGAGCGGACGCTGTACTGAAGCAGACGGGTGCCGGCCACGTGCCGGCACCGGTAACTCACGGCTTGGCGTCGGTGGCGTGCGACTGCGTCGGCACGCCCACTTCCACCGTGCCACGGCGGATCTTCATCCAGGTTTCGTCCTGCCAGCGTTCGTACTGCTTGGGATCCCAGTACTTCGGATCGTACATGCGATCAGCCTTGATCGTGCGGGAGATGCCGCCGTCCATGTATACGATGTCCACATTGTTGGACATCGAGCCGACACGGCTGCCGGTCATCTCGCGCCGTCCCTTCCTCAGCACTTCCGCCATGCGCGGGCGGGCAACCTCGTCGCCATACTCGGCCCGCAGCGCGTTGGCCTGCGCACGCGCGGCCTCATGCTGCTCCAGTGGCAGCGCGGCCCAGTACTCGTTGCGCAGGTCCACGAACAGGGGGTAGCCGCGCTCGGCCGCCACATCCATCCAGGCAAATGCCATGAGCGGATCGCGCGGCTGGTTCACTCCATACCAGTACAGTTCGCCCAGGTAGCCCTGCGCAGGCTTGTCCGCGTAGCGTGCGGCCAGCCGGAAATTATCCATCGCGCCTTTGACATCATTGCGGTGCAGGGCGTTTACGCCCCACTGCCGGTACATCATGTCCGGGTGGTTGTCCATGAAGCCCGCGCCCAGCAGCGTGGGATCCTGCTCCACAGGAGGACGATCGGCGGCGAAGGCGGGCAGCCCCAGCGGCAGCAGAAGCAGCGGCAACAACAGAAGCGTGGAACGCATGGCGGACTTCCTGTTCGGCAGCAGACGTGGCCGCAGCCTAGGACCACTGGCCTGCAGCTGTAAACTGCCGGAGGTCACGCGTGCAGCGGCATGAGCCGGCGGATCACAGCGGCAGGGGCGCCTGCATCGGCTCGATGCGGCCTTCACCGCGGGTGATCTTCTTGAACTCGGCCCGGCTCACCGACACATAGCGGTCGTTGCCGCCGATCTCCACCTGCGGGCCGTCCTGCACGGCATGCCCATGCTCATCCACGCGGACGGTCATGATCGCCTTCTTGCCGCTGTGGCAGATGGTCTTGATCTCCTGCATCTCGTCGGCCCATGCCAGCAGGTACTGGCTGCCTTCGAACAGTTCACCGCGGAAATCGGTGCGCAACCCGTAGCACAGCACCGGGATGCGCAGCTGGTCGACCACTTCGCTGAGCTGCCAGACCTGCGCGCGGGTCAGGAACTGTGCTTCGTCCACCAGCAGGCAGCCCATCGGCCCGTTCGATGCCAGGTCCTGTTCGGCCCAGCGCTGCAGGTCGTTGTCGCGGTCGAACGCCATGCCTTCGGCGCGCAGCCCGATGCGCGAGGCCACCACGCCTGCGCCCGCGCGATCATCCAGGCGCGGGGTCAGGATCGCCACCCGCATGCCGCGCTCGCGGTAATTGTGCGCGCTCTGCAGCAGGGTGGTGGTCTTGCCGGCGTTCATCGCCGAGTAGTAGAAGTAGAGCTTGGCCATCGACGGATTGTACGCCGCAGCCCCGCTTGGCCGAAGCTGTTCAGCAACCCCACCGGCTGTCCGGCTGTGGTCCTCACACGGCCCCGCTACAATCCCCCTCCCATGCACGGTCTCAATCCTCCCCAAGCCGCCGCCGTCCTGCACATCGAAGGCCCGTTGCTGGTGCTCGCCGGTGCCGGCAGCGGCAAGACGCGCGTGATCGTGGAGAAGATCGCCCACCTGATCGGCTGCGGCCGCTACCCGGCCCGCCGCATCGCCGCGATCACCTTCACCAACAAGTCGGCCAAGGAGATGCGCGAACGTGTGGCCAAGCGTCTGCGCGAGCAGGACGCCGACGAGGTGACCATCTGCACCTTCCACGCCCTGGGCCTGAAGTTCCTGCAGATCGAGCATGCGGCGGTGGGCCTGAAGCGCGGCTTCTCGATCTTCGATGCCGACGACGCCGCCGCGCAGATCAAGGACCTGATGCATGGCGCCAAGCCCGACGATATCGAGGACATGAAGAACCTTGTGTCGCGGGCGAAGAATGCCGGTCTCTCGCCCGAGCAGGCGATGGCTGCCGCGCGCAGCAACCGCGAGAAGGAAGCAGCCAGCGTCTACGAGCGCTACCAGCTGCGCCTGACCGCGTTCAACGCGGTCGACTTCGACGACCTGATCCGCCTGCCGGTGCAGATCCTGGAGGAGAACCCGGAGATCGCCCTGGCCTGGCGCGAACGCATCGGCTACCTGCTGGTGGACGAATGCCAGGACACCAACGACGCGCAGTACCGCCTGCTCAAGCAGCTGGCCGGGGACAAGGGCAACTTCACCTGCGTGGGTGACGATGACCAGTCCATCTACGCCTGGCGTGGCGCCAACCCCGAGAACCTGCAGCAGATGGGGCGCGACTATCCCACCCTGGAGATCATCAAGCTGGAGCAGAACTACCGCTGCTCCAACCGCGTGCTGCGCGCGGCCAATGCGTTGATCGCCAACAACCCGCACGAGCACCTGAAGAAGCTGTGGAGCGATCAGGCCGACGGTGAGCGCATCCGCGTATGGGAATGCCGCAACAGCGAGCACGAGGCAGAGAAGGTGGCCGCCGAGATCGCCTTCGTGGCGCAGTCGCGCAACGTGCCGTGGAGTGACTTCTGCATCCTGTTCCGCGGCAACTTCCAGTCGCGGCCGCTGGAGAAGGCGATGCAGCTGCTGCGTATTCCCTATCACCTGACCGGCGGCACCATGTTCCTGGAGCGCCAGGAAGTGAAGGACACGCTGGCCTGGCTGCGGCTGCTGGTGAACCCGGACGACGACACCGCATTCATGCGTGCCGTGCAGGCGCCCAAGCGTGACGTGGGTGCCGGAACGCTGGCCAGGCTGGCCGAACTGGCATCGGAAAAAGACATGCCGATGGCCCAGGCGGCCGAGGCGATCGGCGCGCTGTCACAGCTGCCGCCGCGCGCTGCCAACAGCCTGGCGCGTTTCACCGACATCCTGCGCGACCTGCGCGCACAGATGCGGCAGGTCAGCTCCGGTGACATGATCCGCAAGGTCGCCAAGGAATCGGGCCTGCTCAGCGAGCTGCGCCAGCAGGCCAAGGAAGAGGCCAGCTACCAGCGCCGCGCCAAAAACATCGAGGAACTTGCGCAGTGGTTTGAAGGCGGTCCGCGCGGTGCCACCGCCGCCGATCTGGCCGGCCAGCTGGCACTGTTGTCGCGCAGCGACAAGGATGAGGGCGGCAACCAGGTGCGGATGATGACCCTGCATGCCTCCAAGGGCCTGGAGTTCCCGTATGTCTTCATCGTCGGCTGCGAGGACGGCGTGCTGCCGCACCAGGTCAGCCTCGATGAAGGCAACCTGCAGGAGGAGCGGCGGCTGCTGTACGTGGGTATCACCCGCGCCAAGATCCAGCTGTGGATGAGCTACAGCAAGCTCACCCGCAAGTTCGGCGAGCATGTGCGGCTCAAGCCCAGCCGCTTCTTCGACGAGATCCCGGCCGAGGAGATCCAGCGCGACGGCGCCGACCCGGTGGCCGATGCCGCGCGCAAGAAGGAGCGGGCAACGGCGGGACTGGCGGCGATCGAGGCCCTGTTCGACTGACCGGGGTCGGATCCCTTCCCGCAGGGAAGGGCTCTGACCCCAGCACATCGCCCTACAATCGGGCCTCTCCACCCACAGGTCTGCGCATGCATCCCATCGAAAGCGAACGCCTGCGGCTCCGCCGCATCGAGCCTGATCGTGATGCGGCGCCGATGCTGGCGCTGCTCAACGATCCTGGTTTCGTGCGCTTCATTGGTGACCGCAACGTGCACAGCGAAGCGCAGGCCCGCGAGTACATCGCCCTGCGCGTGCTGCACAGCTATGCGTTGAACGGGTTCGGCATGTATGCCATCGAGCGTCTGTCCGATGGCGCCTGGCTGGGCAATGCCGGGCTGGTCCGGCGCGACGGCCTGCCGGGACCGGACATCGGCTATGCACTGTTGTCGGAGTACACGGGGCACGGCTACGCGGGGGAAGCAGCGCGGGCGGTCTTCACCCACGCGCGCGGCGCCCTTGGCCTGCAGGACCTCTATGGCATCACCGACCTGGACAACGTCGTGTCCGGGAAAATCCTGCTGGGCCTGGGCATGTGCGAACAGGGGGTCATCCAGCTGCCGGGCATCGCCACGCCCAGCCGTCTGTATGCCACGCCGGGAGCGGCGCCGGTCGGCTAGTCCGCCTGTACCGCATCGACAGCGTTGGGCCAGGCCCGGCGGGCCGCCTCAGCCGCGCAGGTCCGCCAGCTGCGCCTGCAGTTCGGCCACTGCCGCTTCCAGCTGGGCCACCCGTTCAGCCAGGCCCGGGTCGGCCGGCTCGCTGCCACCGGCACCGCCTGCGTACCGTGCCGCCAGTGCCGCCGCGTCCACCTCGCCGCACAGCAGGTGCATATAGCGGTCCTCGCGCTGGCCGCTGGCGCGCGGCAGCACGATGAGCAGCTCACGCTGCTGCAGGCGCTCGATGGCGTGGCGGGCTTCGTCGGTGTCGGCGAAGCGGTACAGGCGCTCGCTGCGCGTGACCAGCTCGCCCAGTGTCTGCGGCCCGCGCAGCAGCAGCATCGCCAGCAGCACGGTCTGCTGCCGGGTCAGGTCCAGCGCGGCCTGCAGGCGATGCTCGTAGCGGTCTGCACGCGAGGAGAAGTGCTGGCGCGCCAGGCCCATCGACTCCAGCTGGCGCAGCGCGTGCTGGACACTGCCGGCGTCGACGTTCATCACCGGCTCGCGCGCGGTCTTCTGGTTGGCGGCCGACTGGGCGGCGTTGACCGTCAGCGGGTAGGTGTCCGGCGTGGTCGCCTCCTTTTCCACCAGGCAGCCCAGCAGGCGGGCCTGCACGGGGTCGAGCAGGGGACGGTCGGGGGGCTGGATGGCATCGGTCATGGCGGCCTCCGGGAAGGCATCGGGTCAACCGCCAAGCATAGCCGTCCCGATGGCGCCTTTGCCGGTAAAATGAGCCGATATCTGTTGCCGGTGAATGCCATGCGTCGTCCTGTTTCCCTGTCCCTCACCCTGCTCGCCACGGCGCTGCTGGGTCTGTCCGCCTGCAAGCGCGTCGAGACCCCGGCCACCGACGCGGCCGCTCCGGTGGCCCCGGCTGCCAAGACCGGGGCGGCCGGCGAAGCGACCGCCAACGACAACCTCAACGCGGTGCTGTGGATGCAGCGCGCGCAGGAGTACCGCGCGATCACCGAGCAGACCTACCGTGCCGCCGCCGACCGCCTGGACGGCGCGCTGAAGGAAGCCCACTGGGACGCGCTGGTGCCGGAAGAGCGCGGCAACGAGGCCAAGGGCCTGAAGCCCGCGGTGGTGCTGGACGTGGACGAAACCGTGCTGGACAACTCGCCCTACCAGGCGCGCCTGGTTCGCGATGGCAAGGAATACGACGAGCTGAGCTGGGACCAGTGGGTCGCGGAGAAGAAGGCCAAGGCGATTCCCGGCGTAGTCGATTTCGCCAAGGCGGCCAATGCCCGCGGCGTGACCCTTCTGTACATCTCCAACCGCGCCGTGCACCTGAAGGAAGCGACCCTGGCCAACCTGCGCGAGCAGGGCCTGCCGGTCGCCGATGACAGCGTGTTCCTGGGCCTGGGCACCGTGGTCGAAGGCTGCGAGCAGGCCGGCAGCGAGAAGAACTGCCGCCGGCGCCTGGCCGGGCAGAAGTACCGCGTGCTGATGCAGTTCGGCGACCAGCTGGGCGACTTCGTGGAAGTGACCGCCAACACCAATGAAGGCCGTGACGCACTGCTGCAGCAGTACCACGACTGGTTCGGCGAGCGCTGGTGGATGCTGCCGAACCCGACCTACGGCGGCTTCGAGCCGGCGCAGTTCAACAATGACTACAGCCAGTCGCGCCAGGCACGCCATGAGGCCAAGCGCGCTGCCCTGGACTACGCGCCGTGAGCCGCGCACCGCTGCCGCTGCGCGACGATGAGCGCCTGATCTTCGCGCTGGATGTCCCCGACCGCGTACAGGCACTGGCGTGGGTCGACCGCCTCGGCGACAGTGTGGCCTTCTACAAGATCGGCATGGAACTGCTGGCGTCCGGTGACTACTTCCAGGTGCTGGATGAGCTGGCGCGCCGCGACAAGCGCGTGTTCGTCGATCTGAAGTTCTTCGACATCCCCGCTACCGCGGCGGCGGTGATCCGGCGGCTGTCGCAGTGGCCGGTCAGTTACGCCACCATCCACGGCTGGCATCCGGCAATGATGGAAGCCTGCGCCGCGGCCAGCACCGGCGACATGCGCCTGCTGGCGGTCACCGTGCTGACCTCGATGGGGCGTCCGGACCTGGCGCAGATGGGGATCGACCGCGAGCCGGTGGACGTGGTGGTCGAGCGCGCGCTGGCCGCGCAGGCCGCCGGTATCGACGGAGTGATCGCATCAGGCCAGGAAGCCGCGCCGATCCGTGCCGCGAGCGGTGCCGGCTTCTCGATCGTCTGCCCGGGCATCCGCCCCGGTGGTCCGGTCGGCGACGACCAGAAGCGTACCGTCGGCGTCGCCCAGGCGTTTGCCGATGGCGCCGACGCCATCGTGGTCGGTCGACCGATCCGCCTGGCGGCCGATCCGCAGGCAGCGGCGCGGTCGATCCAGCAGGAAATCGCGTCGGCTTTGGCTGCACGCTGAGTCCCGCACCAACAGCGATCACGGTGACATCATGAACGCCATCGCGCTGCATGCGGGATGGCGTTCGCAATTGTGGCTCCCGTAATGACGCGACCGTCCCCACACCGATGAACTGTGAGCCCGCTCGCAGTGCGCGGGGGTGGTCGCCCTTCCAATCGATGCACCGGCGTGGACCGCGGCTTCGCCGGTTCCAATCATCGATAGAGGGAGTACAAGGATATGTATCGCAGCACCTCTTTGCTGTTCGGTGGCCTGCTGGCCGCTGCCATCTTTCCTGCCACCGCAGCAGCGCCGGCGACCGGGTCGCCCCACATCATCGGCGGCGCCCCGGCCGTGCCCGGCGAGTATCCGTTCATGGTCAGCCTGCAGGGCCTGGAGCTGGGGGACAGTGACTTCGACCGCCACGTCTGCGGCGGCACGGTGATCTCGCCGTCCTGGATCCTGACCGCCGCGCACTGCGTACAGGGCAACTCGCCCGCGCGGCTGGCGGTGCTGGCCGGCAGCACCACGCTGGCCACCGCGCCATCGCCTCGAGCGTCCAACATCAGGGCGATCCACGTGCACCCGGCCTTCAACAGCGGCAACACCCTGGAGCACGACGTGGCCCTGATCCACCTCAGCGCGCCGCTGGCCGACGTGCAGCCGGTTGCCCTGCGCCTGCGTCCGGACGCCAGCTATCTCAAGCCGGGTCGTGATTTCACCGTGATCGGCTGGGGTGACACCGGCATCGATGACGACGTGATCTACCCGACCGAGCTGCAGGCGGTGCGGACGCCCTTCGTGCCCTTCACGCAATGCCAGCAGGCGTACGCCGGTGAGCTGGCCCGCGGCAAGGTGATCTGTGCCGGTCGCGAGGGCATCGACAGCTGCCAGGGCGATTCGGGCGGGCCCCTGCTGTTGCGCCTGCGGGAGGGCTGGACCCAGTTCGGCATCGTCAGCTGGGGCGAAGGCTGTGCCCTGGCCGGCTACCCGGGGGTTTATGCCCGAATCGCCGAAAAACATGCCGTGGATTTCATCGAATCCGTGTGGCAACGCGATTGATTCAATAAAATCAATAAGTTGAATAACATTACATCATGTGTTGCCTTAAGTTGTGCGGCGGCGTAGGATCGCGCCATCCGGTCTTCGGACCGGACCTGCGCCACAACACTGTCCTCCGGCCTCGAGCCGGCTTGAGGAGCCTGTGATCCCCGTGATCCGGGCTCTTTTTTTATCCCGGTGGCGGCGTTGGGGTCAGATCCCTTCTGCCACAGCAGAGGGGATCTGACCCCCTTGGCTGGAAACCGTGACGTCCCGGCTTGCCGCTGTCACCTTGCAGGCCGCAAGATGCGGACCGGTCCGGGGAGTCCGAAGGCATGAGCACGGTAGTGCGAACGAAGTCTGCACGAGGGTGGGGGCTGGCGGCCATGGTGCTGCTGGCCGTGGCCGCGTGCCGCGAGCCAGGCAGTGATCCGGCCCGACCGGCAGCCGAACCGGTGGCCGCCGTGCAGGCGATGGCGCAGCGTCTGGCCGAGGACGATCTGCTCGGCTATGCGAAGCTGTCGGTGCCCCCCAGCCAGTACCAGCGGCTGCAGCAGGCCTGGGCGGACGGACACAGCCAATGGCCGCTGACCGAACTGCCGCTGGGTGACCAGCTGCTGCCGATGCTGGCCGCCCTGCGCAGGCCCGGCGCCAGCGCCGAACTGCAGCGCAGTTTCGACCGCCAGCTGGCCGGGCAGTCCGGCGCGGTGCGCCAGGCCGCGCAGTCGATGGGCAACTTCGGGGTGCAGTACCTGCGCCATCAGAAGGGATACACGCCCAGCCAGCAGGCCCACTACATCGCCCTGGTGGAGGCCCTGTCCGGCTGGGCGCAGGGCGCACCGATCAGCGATCGCGCACGGGCGCGCAGCAGCATCGCCGCGCTCGTCGGCGCCGCCACCCAGGTCGGCTTCGAGGATGATGCCGGCCTGCAGGCCGCGGGGATGGAGGGCAGCCTGCAGCAGCTGGCGCCGTTCATCCACACGCTCAAGGCCGTGCTGGCCAGCTACGGGCTGGGGGTGGACGAAGCCCTGCGCAGCATCCGCGGCGAAGTGCTGTCACTGGAGGGCGACAACGCGCTGGTCCGCCTGCAGTACGACCTGGCCGGGCGCGAGCTGACCCTGCAGCTGCCGCTGAGCCGGCGCGAAGGGCCCCGGGCCCCGCCCCCCCCCCGGGGGGCGCCCGGGGGGGGACGGGGGGGGGGGGGGGGGGGGGGGGGGGGGGGGGGGCGGCGGGGGGGGGGGGGGGGGGGGGGGGGGGGGGGGGGGGGGGGGGGGGGGGGGGGGGGGGGGGGGGGGGGGGGGGGGGGGGGGGGGGGGGGGGGGGGGGGGGGCGGGGGGGGGGGGGGGGGGGGGGGGGGGGGGGGGGGGGGGGGGGGGGGGGGGGGGAGGATCCGGGCCAGTACAACGATGGCCGTCCGGTGATGTACGTGCTGGAAGACTACGGGCTGTCCAACGCGCTGATCCTGGACAAGGCGTGCCGCCAGGCGGGCCTGCCGTCACCGCTGGTGCCGCTGGCCGGCGACCCGACCGGTCGCAAACGCGCCTACCTGGCACTGTCGCGGCGCAGTTCCAGCAACTCGCTGATTCCGGAACAGCGTGGCGCCAAGACCCATTCCGATTCGCTGGCCAAGGTCCTGCAGGCGCATCGCGTGCATGAGGATCTGGACGTGCACCTGGTGCCCGTGTCGATCTTCGTCGGCCGCGCGCCGGACAAGCAGAGCGGGTGGTTTGCCGTACTGTTCTCGGAGAACTGGGCGCTGGTCGGCCGTTTCCGCCGCCTGTTGGCGGTCCTGCTCAACGGCCGCAGCACCATCGTCCGCTTCGCTCCGCCGATTTCGCTGCGCTCCACCGTCAACGAGGGCCTGGAGCCCGAGCGTACGGTGCGCAAGCTGCAACGCGTGCTGCGCACCCATTTCCGCCGTATCCGCGAATCGGTGATCGGCCCGGACCTTTCCACCCGCCGCCTGCTGGTGGACCAGGTGCTGGCCGCCGAGCCGGTACGCGAAGCGATCGCCGCGCAGGCCAAGCGCGACAATTCCAAGCCGGCCGATGCCTGGAAGAAGGCGCATGCCTACGCCTGGGAGATCGCTGCGGACTATTCCAGCCCGGTGGTGCGCTCGGCCAGCTTCATGCTCAGCCATGTCTGGAACCGGATCTATGCCGGTGTGCTGGTTCACCATCTGGACAAGTTCAAGGCGGCCGCGCCGGGCCATGAAGTGGTGTACGTGCCCAGCCACCGCAGCCACATGGACTATCTGCTGCTGTCCTACCTGCTGTACGACCGCGGCATCGTGCCGCCGCACATCGTGGCTGGCATCAACCTCAACCTGCCGGTGGTCGGCACGCTGCTGCGCAAGGGCGGCGCGTTCTTCATCCGCCGCTCGATCCGCGGCAACGCGCTGTACTCGGCGGTGCTCAGCGAGTACGTCGCGCAGCTGGTGGCCGGTGGCTATTCCATCGAGTACTTCGTCGAGGGCGGCCGTTCGCGTACCGGCCGCCTGCTGCAGCCCAAGGGCGGCATGATCTCGATGACCCTGCGTGCCTTCCTGCGCCAGCCGCGCAAGCCGGTGCTGTTCCAGCCTGTCTACATCGGCTACGAGAAGCTGATGGAAGGCGGCAGCTACCTGGACGAACTCTCCGGCCGACCGAAGGAAAAGGAATCGATCTGGCAGCTGCTGTGGGGCATCCCCAAGGTGCTGAAGCAGAACTACGGGCAGGTGGTGGTCAACTTCGGCGAGCCGATCGCGCTGAACGACGTGCTGGCCGAGAAGGCGCCGGAGTGGAAGGGTGAGGCGGTGCCGGAAGACGAGAAGCCGGCATGGCTGTCGACCACTGTCGATACACTGGCCGAGCGCATCCAGGAACGCATCAATGGTGCGGCGGACGTCAACCCGATCAATCTGCTGGCATTGGCCCTGCTGTCCACGCCCAAGCATGCAATGGGCGAGGCGGACCTGATCGCGCAGATCGAACTGTGCAAGACCCTGCTGGTCGAGATGCCGTATTCGGACCGGGTGACGGTGACTCCGCATTCGCCGGAGCGGATCATCGCCCACGCCGAGGAGATCAACGTCCTCACCCGCATCAAGCACCCGCTGGGCGACGTGCTCAGTGTGAGCGGCGACACCGCCGTGCTGCTGAGCTACTTCCGCAACAACGTGCTGCACCTGTTCACCGCCTCCTCGTGGGTGGCGTGCTGTTTCCAGAACAACCGCCGCATGAGCCGCACCGGCCTGGTCCAGCTGGGCCGCACCGTCTACCCGTTCCTGCAGGCCGAGCTGTTCCTGCCGTGGACCGAGGACGAGTTCGCCCAGCGCATCGACCAGACCATCGACGTGTTCGTGCGTGAGGGACTGCTGCAGAACGTCAACGAGGACGATGGCGGCATTCTTGCCCGCAACACCGGGCAGACCGACGAAGTGTTCCGCCTGCGTGCGATCGGCCACTCCCTGCAGCAGGCCTTCGAGCGCTACTACATCGCCATTTCGGTGCTGGTGAAGAACGGGCCGGGCACGCTCGGCGCCGCCGAACTGGAAAGCCTGTGCCAGCAGGCCGCACAGCGCCTGAGCCTGCTCTACGCGCCGGCGGCACCGGAGTTCTTCGACAAGGCCCTGTTCCGCAGCTTCATCCAGAAGCTGCGCGAACTGCGCCTGGTATGGCCCGACGAGAACAGCAAGCTGCTGTTCGACCAGCGCCTGGATGCCTGGGCCAAGGACGCCAAGTTCATCCTTGGTCGCGAACTGCGCCACACCATCGAGCGGGTCAGCCCGGAAGCCGCACGCCCGGACGAGCCCGCGCCGCAGGATTGAGGGATAGCGCCGGGTCCTACGGTGGGTGTGGACCTTGGTCCACACACCTTCCAGCTGTGCCAACCAAAGTTGGCGCCCACCCGAGCAGGAGGCCAACCAAGGTTGGCACCCACCCGAACCCGGCTCACGCCGGCTCGTCGGGAATCTGCAGGCTTTCCAGCCGGGTGATGCAGTCCTTCAGCTGCAGCTTGCGCCGCTTCAGGCGTTTGGACTCGAGCTCGTCCTCGCCATTGGCCGCCATGCGGGTGATCTGTCCATCCAGCAGGCGGTGCTCGGCGCGCAGGGCGGCGAGGCGTTCGGCGATCTCGGCGGGGCTGTAGGTGTCCACAGCCTCCGAGCATACACAGCGATGATGACCACCGGGAGAGGGCCGGACCGTTCCCCGGCCGGGGCCGCTCCAAGCCGGTAGAATGGCAGGCATGAGTGCCGTGATCTCCCTTCCCGACCCCCTGCCGCGCACGCCCCGCGATCCGCGCGCGGCCGAGCGCGAGCAGCACAAGCTGGCCAAGCGCCTGCGCCGCCAGGTGGGCGAGGCGATCGCCGACTTCGGCATGATCGAGGCCGGCGACAGGATCATGGTCTGCCTGTCCGGCGGCAAGGACAGCTATACCCTGCTGGACATGCTGGTGCAGCTGCAGAAGAAGGCACCGGTGCCGTTCGAACTGGTGGCGGTGAACCTGGACCAGAAGCAGCCGGGCTTCCCCGAGCATGTGCTGCCGGAGTACCTGGCCGGGCTCGGGGTGCCGTACCACATCATCGAGCAGGACACCTATTCGGTGGTCAGCCGGGTGATTCCGGAAGGCAAGACGATGTGTTCGCTGTGCTCGCGCCTGCGCCGCGGCGCGCTGTATCACCATGCCGAGACCCACGGCTTCACCAAGATCGCGCTCGGCCACCACCGCGACGACATGGTGGCCACGTTCTTCATGAACCTGTTCCACCACGCCAAGCTGTCGGGCATGCCGCCGAAGCTGCGCAGCGATGACGGCCGGCACGTGGTGATCCGGCCACTGGCCTATGTGCGCGAAAGCGACATCGTCGCGTACGCGCAGGCGCGTCGGTTCCCGATCATTCCCTGCAACCTGTGCGGCAGCCAGGAAAACCTGCAGCGCCGCCAGGTCGGCCTGATGCTCAAGCAGTGGGACAGGGACCACCCCGGCCGCATCGAGCAGATCGCGCGCGCCATGGGCCAGGTCCGGCCCTCGCAGCTGGCCGACACGTCCCTGTTCGACTTCATGGCGCTGGGCCGTCGCGATGACGCACCGCTGCCCGATGCCCATGCCTGGCTGGCCGGTACCCCGGTCGACGCCGACGCAGATCCCGAGACGCCCACCGCATAAGGTCGGTCGCCCTTTCTCTTTGCCATCCGGAAATCCATGTTCTTTCGCAACCTGACGTTCTTCCGTTTCCCGACCGCCACTGATTTTTCTGAAATCGACACGCTGCTGCCGCACGCCGTGCTCAAGCCGGTCGGCGCGCTGGAGATGAATTCGCGCGGCTTCATTTCACCGTTCGGCCGCGAGGAGAAGGAACTGCTCTCGCACCGCATCGCCGAGCACCTGTGGCTGACGGTTGGCGGCGAGGACAAGATCCTGCCGGCAGCCGTGGTCAACGACCTGCTAGAGCGCAAGCTGGAGGAGATCGAGGAGAAGGAAGGCCGGCGCCCCGGCGGCCGTGAGCGCAAGCGTATGAAGGACGACCTGCTGCATGAACTGCTGCCGCGCGCCTTCGTGAAGTCCTCGCGCAACGACGCCTTCATCGACCTGCAGCACGGCTACGTCGCGGTGGATACGTCCAGCCGCAAGACCGGCGAGTACTTCATGTCCGACATCCGTGGCCTGCTCGGCAGCTTCCCGGCAATGCCGCTGAACGCCGAAGTCGCGCCGCGTTCGATCCTGACCGGCTGGATCGCCGGCGAACCGCTGCCGACCGGGCTCAGCCTGGGCGAGGAGTGCGAGATGAAGGATCCGGTGGAGGGCGGTGCGGTGGTCAAGTGCCAGCACCAGGAACTGCGCTGCGACGAGATCGACAAGCACCTGGACGCCGGCAAGCAGGTGACCAAGCTGGCGCTGATCTTCGAAGACAACCTGTCCTTCGTCATCGGCGACGACCTGATCGTGCGCAAGCTGAAGTTCCTCGACGGCGCCCTGGACCAGCTCGAGCATGCCGACGAGGACGGCCGTCGCGCCGAGTTCGACGCACGGTTCGCCCTGCAGAGCGCCGAGATCCGCCGCCTGTTCCTGCTGCTGGAAGAGGCGTTCAAGCTCAGCAAGGCTGACTGAACAGGCACCGCGTGGGCCGCCGGTCATCCAGCGGCCCGAAGCGGCGCTATGCTGGCTGCATGAGCCGCCTGCTGCGCCGCCTGATCTCGCCCACACCGCCCGCCACCGTGCAGCGCGATACCGTTCGCCTGCGCCTGGAGGATGCCGAGATCGACGTGCTGCGCGTACGCGATCCGCGCGCGCGCCGCATCAAGCTCAGCGTCGACGAACGCGGCGCGCGCCTGACCCTGCCGCCGCGCGCCAGCCTGGTGATGGGCGAACGTTTCCTGGAGCAGCATCGCGACTGGTTGGCACTGCAGCTGCGCCAGTACCAGGGCCAGGGCCTGCCCGCACCGCTGCAGCCCGGCGTGGACGGAGTGCTGCCCCTGCGCGGGGAGCTGCTGCCGCTGCGCTGGCAGGAAGGCCGCTACGCACGCCTGGACATCGACGAGCACGGCGCCTGCCTGCAGTGGCCGACCCGTGCCGGTGACGCGACCCTGCGCCGTCTGCTGCGCGAGTTCTTCGAGGCGCAGACCCGCGCCGACGTGGGCCGCTGGCTGCCGCGCTACCTGCCCGGCCTGCCACGGGCACCCAGCCGCCTGCGCTTGAAGGTGATGTCCTCGCAGTGGGGTTCGCTGGCTCCCGATGGCAGCATGGCCCTGGATCTTGCGCTGGTCCTGGGGCGTCCGCAGGCATTCGAGTATGTGCTGGTGCATGAGCTCTGCCACCTCATCCAGCCCAACCACTCGCCGGCGTTCTGGCAGGAGGTCGAGCAACGGTTCCCGGCCTGGCGTGAGCAGCGCGACTACTTCCAGCAGGAAGGGCGACGCCTGAAGGCGATGCTGAGGCAGCTGCTGTAAGCCATCACCCTGCCGGTCCGGCCGTACAATGCGGCCATGCCCGGCATGCTCAAGACTGTCTTTCTTTCCATCGTCGCCCTGGTTGGCGCGCTGCTCGCGCTTGCCCTGGTCACCAGTGCCGGTGGCTGGCTGCCTGCGCTGCTCGGCCTGCATCCCGGCAGCGAAGCGCAGCTGGGCTGGGACCTGGCGTTCACCGTGCTCGGCGGCATCGCCGCGATCGCCTTCGCCACCTACTACGCGCCCTGCTGGCCGCGCGCGCACGGCACCTCGATCTGGTCGCTGCTGGTGCTGGGCGCAGGCTACGGCCTGTGGACGCTCGGCGCGGATTTCCCACGCTGGTTCGTCATCGGCCTGCTGGTGTCACTGCCGGTGCAGCTGCTGCTGGGATGGGGGTTCGGACGCCGGCCCTCACGCAGCGCAACACGGGCTTAACAATCTCCCCCTAGGCTCGGTGCCCGCCGAACGTCGGCAACGCGGCGCAGGGGCCTGTACCCACGGAACCCGGGAACAGGCGCGGCGTAAGACACCACAGGGAACCGGGGAATCATCCGATGCGTTACCAGACCCGGGAGGCCGCCGTCGCGGCCCCCCAAGCGAAGCTGTTGTCCCGCGCCGTACATGCGGTGCTGATCGGCGGCCTGGCCGTGCTGCCCGTCGAAGCGATGGCCGAGGAGGCGATCGAAGGCGATACCCGCCAACAGCTGCAGCAGCTGGACACGGTCACCGTGACCGGCAGCTATGCACGGAGCCTGGAGCGCGCCGTCGACCTGAAGCGCGCCAACATCGGCTTCTCCGACTCGATCGTCGCCACCGACGTGGCCGATTTTCCCGAGCAGAATCTCGCCGAAGCGCTGCAGCGCATGCCGGGCGTCACCATCGAACGCAACAAGGGCCTGGGCAGCAGGGTCAGCGTGCGCGGCCTGCCCAGCGAGTTCACCCTGGTCTCGATCAACAACCTGGCGACGGCGTCCGGCAGTGGCGGACGCGACGTGCAGTTCGACATCTTCGCCTCGGACGTAGTGCAGACGGTGACCGTGCAGAAGTCGCCGACCGCCGCCGATGAGGAAGGCGGCATCGCCGGCTCGGTCTACATCGAAACGGCCAAGCCATTCGACTTCCCCGAGCCGAAGTTCAGTGCGTCGGCCGAAGCTTCGCACAACTCGATCAACGGCAAGATCGATCCGAAGATCTCCTTCCTCGCCAGTGACACCTGGGGCAACTGGGGCGGCCTGGTGTCGTTCTCCAAGGCCAAGCGCACCAACCGCACCGACTCCAACTCAGGCATCAACTTCCGTCCCATGGGCCGCTTCCTGGAGGCGTCGGGTACGCGCGGTTCGCAGGCCGCCGCGGTGCTGGCGCGCGATGCCGGCATCGTCGTCAGCAACCGGATGGACAAGGATGAAACCAGCCGGATTGTCTTCCAGGACAAGGTCGGCGACCGCGTCTACCTCAACGAGCAGGACCAGTGGGGCGCCACCGCCTCGCTGCAGTTCAAGCCCAGCGACACGTTCTCGCTCAGCTTCGACGCCATGCTCGGCGGCTACGACACACACGAGGACGAGTACGATGCCGCAGCGTACTCGGCCTCCAGCCGCAGCACGCTGGACACCATCCACGACTACGACCGTGACACGCTGTCGGCCTACGGCATCACCGTGCTGAAGGACGTGTCCTACACCGCCACCCAGCACGAAATCCTGAGCAAGGAACGCAACGCCAATACCGACTACCGTCAGTTCAGCAGCACGCTGGACTGGAAGGTGGGCAACTGGGACATCGACGCGCTGGTCGGCTACTCCGGCGCGCGCAAGGACTCGGACTACGCCAACCTCAAGCACGTGGCCTACGCGCCGTCGCGCACGCGCTGGACCCGCAACGGCGGCGAGACCGTGCCGAGCACAACCGGCGGCTTCGACATGTACAACGCCGCGGACAAGTACCTGTTCGAAGCGTACGAAACCGAGCTGGAGAAGGTGAAGGATGACAAGTACGCCGCGCAGCTCGACCTGAGGCGGCAGATGAACCTGGCCTTCTTCCCGGCACTGAGCGGCGTGCAGTTCGGCGCGCGCTACACCGACAAGACCAAGGAACGCGCGTTCGGCAGCGGCAAGATCCAGGGCCCGGCCGCCGGCAGCGCCGCGTGGGTCAATACGCGCACGCTGGCCGACAGCAACCCGGTGTGGATCAGCCAGCTGGCACCGGGTGGTGCGTATCGCCCGAGCGACCTGGACTGGCAGCAGGTTTCCAACGCCTATGCGCGCGCTACGTTCCGCTACCCGGGCTATGAAACCCCGATCGATCCGGGCCAGTACTACGAGGTGACGGAGAAGACCCTGGCGCTGTATGCCATGGCCGATCTCTACTTCGATATCGGACAGGTACCGGTGTACGCCAACCTCGGCGTGCGTTCGATCGACACCGACGTCGATTCGTCAGGCTTCCATCCGGTGCAGAACGCCGATGGCAGCAACGGCTACACGCCGACGCCGATTTCGAGCAGCGGCGACTACAGCAGGATCCTGCCCAGCTTCAACATGACCGCCGAGATCGCCGACGGCCTGGTGCTGCGCGGTGCTGCCTCGGAAACGCTGATGCGTCCATCACTGACCGACATCGCCTACCGACGCACCGTCAGCTGGAGCAGCTTCCGCTTCATGGATGGCAACCCGGCACTGAAGCCGACCACCGCCAGGCAGTGGGAAGTGGGCCTGGAAAAGTACCTGCAGAACGGTGGCCTGCTGGCCGCGTCGTACTTCTCCAAGAAGATCGACGGCGTAGTGCGGCAGTCGTTGACCGGTATCGTGCCGAACGTGGAGAAGCTCAACGCCAACGGTTCGCTGGACGGCTACTACGACTTCGAGGTCTACCAGCCGGTCAACGCCGCCGGTTCCTACAAGGTCACCGGCGTGGAGCTGGTCGCGCAGCTGCCGCTGTCGATGCTGCACCCGGCGCTGGAAGGCTGGGGCATCAATGCCAACTACACCCAGCTCGACAATTCGCTGACCGGTGCATCCGACCTGGATATCCCGACGCCGCCGGAAGGCCTGGCCGAGAAGGCGTACAACTTCACCCTGTACTACGAGAACGATCGCTTCAGCGCGCGCGCCTCGTACAACTACAAGGACAAGTACGTCGAGTACATCCATCTGAACATGTATCCGGTTTACCGCGATGCCTATGGCCAGCTCGATGCCTCTATCGGGTTCCGCCTCACCGACACCTGGAAGCTGAACCTGGAGGCGATCAACCTGCTTGATGAGAAGACCACCGGCTACACCATCGACAAGGCCTTCCCGACCCAGTACGAGTTCTCCGGCCGTCGCATCACCTTCGGCATCCGCGCGGACTTCTGAGCCCGCCGCTGCAGGGCCGTGGCCAATGCCCCGGCCCTACAGATCGAGCGACGGCAGGGTCTGCTTCACCGCATCGATGCCCTGCCACGGATCGGCCTTCAGGCGCTTGGCCCGTGCCAGCGCCTTGTCGAGCGGGAAGGCGTCGGCCGCCTTGATCCGCGCAAGCTCTTCCCAGCGCAGCGGCACCGCCACGCCCGCACTTTCGCGGGCGCGCAGCGACCAGGAGCAGACGCTGGTCGCGCCACGCGTATTGCGCAACCAATCGATGAAGATCACACCGCCGCGCTTGGCCTTGCTCATCGTTGCCACATAGCGTTCGGGCGCCTGCTGTGCCATCGCCTGCGCGAAGGCCTCGCAGAATGCCTTGGCCTGTTCCCAGTCGGCGGCGGGCTGCAGGGGGACCACCACATGCACGCCCTTGCCGCCGGACAGCCGCACGAAACTGCGCAGGCCGATCTCCTGCAACCGGTCGCGCACGTCGCGCGCGCCGGCCTTGACCTCGTTCCAGCCGACGCCCTCACCGGGGTCCAGATCGAATACCAGCCGGTCCGGATGTTCGGGATCGGCAACCGTGGCGCCCCAGGGATGCAGCTCGAGCGTGTTCATCTGCAACAGCTGCAGCAGGCCGCGTACATCGTCGATGTAGACGTAGTCCTCGCGACCGCTCTTCTGCTGCAGGGGGACCGCATGCACGGCGTCGCCCAGGCCCGGGCCGTGGTGCTTCTGGAAGAAGCAGGCCTTGCCCGCACCATCAGGGCAGCGCAGCAGCGAAAGGGGCCTGCCCACGATTCCGGGCAGGATCCAGCGCGCCATCTGCCGGTAGTAGTCGGCCACGTCGCCCTTGCGGATCTTCTTCTTCGCGAAGACCACACGCTCAGGGTGGCTGATGGGAACCGCGTCGTCGCTACTCGTGGTCTTTGCAGGCATCGCCAGATCCTCGCCGCTCTTGTCGCTGCGCAGCCGCTTGAAGCTGGCCTGTCGCAGCAGCCCCTCCTTGCCCCAGCCACGGAAGGCCACTTCGGCCACCCTCACTGGCTTCACCCAGTGCACGCTGGCGGCGCGGAACGGGACGTGCGCGGGCAGCGCCACCGCAGCGTCCTCCACCGCCAACGGCTTCAGCGTCCGCGCCAGCGCGCGCAGGCTGTCATCGTCGAAGCCGGTGCCGACGCGACCCACGTAGCGCAGGCCGTCCTTGTCGGGAGTTGCCAGCAGCAACGATCCGAACCCCACGCGCGAGCCCTTCGGCGCGGTATGGCCGACGATCAGGAACTCATCGGTGTCCTCATGCTTGACCTTCACCCAGCTGCGCGCACGCACGTTGACGTAGGGCGCGTCCACCTGCTTGCTGACGATGCCCTCATACCCGGCCTTACCACTGGCGGCGAAGACCTGCGGCCCATGGCCGAGCACGTGATCGCTGAACGCCAGCGTTCCGGGCGTGTCGCCGATCAACGCCTTGAGCAGCGTCTTTCGCTCAAGCAGCGGTGCCGCGCTGATGTCCACTCCCGCCACGCCGGGCAGGTCGAAGAGAAGGTAGCGTAGCGGCGCCTTCGAGCTGCCATCGATGACCCGCTGCAGGGCGGCGAAATCGCTGCGCCCCTTCTCGTCGAGCACTACCAGTTCACCGTCCAGGCGCGCGTCATCAACCGGCAGCGCCTGCACGGCCTGCACGACTTCAGGGAGGTCGCCGGTCCAGTCCAGCCCGTTGCGCGAGCGGAGCTTCACTTCACCGCCGTGCAGATCGGCCAGCAGGCGATAGCCATCCCACTTGATCTCGTGCAGCCAACGATCGCCATCGGGCGCGGCGTCGCGGTGGTCGGTCAGTTGTGGTTTGAATGCACGCGAATACGGGCGGTCGCGGGCGCCCTGCAGTTTCAGCGCGCGCGCGTGCCAGCGCGACTCCGCCTTGCGTGTCTTCCTGTCCGTCATCTTCTTCGCGCTCCCGGGGTGTTCACGCAATGGCGCGTGCAGCAGGTCGTCGGCCTCTGCGTCGCGGGCCTCGCTGTCCTCGCGCTTGATCAACAGCCACTGCACCTGGCGTCCCTTCATCGCGGTCCGCACCAGTTTCCATCCCCCGGCCAGCCGCTGGCCATGCAGGACGAAATCGATCTTGCCCGCTGCCAGCGCCTGCAGTGGATCACCCGCGCATGCCCAGGTGCCGTGGTCGAAGACCTCCACGTGACCAGCACCGTAGTGGCCCTCGGGAATATCGCCCTGGAAGCCGGCATAGGACAGGGGATGATCTTCCACTTCCACCGCCAGCCGCTTCTCGCCAACGCGCAGCGACGGCCCTTTGGGTACCGCCCAGCTCTTGAGCACGCCGTCCATTTCGAGGCGGAAATCGAAATGGCGCGAACTGGCGTGATGCAGCTGGATGACGAAGATCGGCCGCCGCTTCGGATCACCCGGCGCCGGCTGGTCGTCCGGTTCCGGCGTCTGCCCGTTGCCGCCGCCGAGCCGACGCTTCCGCCGGTACTGATGCAGCGACATGGATCACCCTGCCTTGCGCCGTGGCGCTGCCTTCTTCGCTGCCTTCTTCGCGGTCTTCCTGCCTGTCTTGCCGGCCGCCTTCTTCGCCGGCGCCTTGCGCGCGGCCGTCTTGCTCGCGGGGGTTCGCTTGTTCGCATCCAGGCTCTTCTGCAACAGGGCCATGAAATCGACCACATTGGTGGTGGCGTCCTCGCGCGGTGCAGGTTCTTCGTCCACCCGGGTGGTGCCCCCCTTGGCCTTGATCCGCTTGTTGAGCACCTGCTGCAGGCGCTCGCGGAACTCGTCGTGATACTGCGACGGATCCCAGTCACCAGCCATCGACTCGATCAGCTGCTCGGCCATCGCCGTTTCCTTGCCGGTGATGCGGTACTCGGACAGGGTGCCGGTGGGCAGCTTGAGGTCCTCCGGATCGACAAGCTCCTGCGGATAGCGGAGGATCATCAGCACCAGGGCGTGCTCGTGCGGCATCACCGCGCAAAGATACTCGCGGGTACGCACGACCACCCGTGCAATGCCGACCTTGCCGGTGCTGCGCAGCGTCTCGCGCAGCAGTACATAGCCCTTCTCGGCCTTCTTGCCCGGCACCAGCAGATAGGGCTTTTCGTAGTAGCGCGGATCGATCTGCGCCGCGTCCACGAAGGTCTCCACCTCCACGGTCTCATGGCTTTCGGGCGCCGCCGAACGGATGTCGCCTTCCTCCAGCACGACATAACTACCCTTGTCGTACTCGTAGGCCTTGACGATGTCCTTCCACGGAACTTCCTCACCGGTATCGGCGTTGACCCGTTCGAAGCGGATCGGTTTGCGGTCGCGCGAATCGAGCATGCGGAACTGCAGATCGACCTTGCGTTCGCCGGACATCAGCGACACCGGCACGTTGAGCAGGCCGAAGGAGAGTGTTCCGGTCCAGATCGGGCGGGCCATGCGCGCACCTGTGCTTGAGCAGGACCGTCAGCTTCCGGTGCCGGGTGTAAACCACCCGTGTCGATGCCGTGCACGCCGGGTCGGCGCGCAGCATCCCGGCCAGGTCACTGCAGCAGGGGTCTTACCGCCGCTGCCGGAATATGATCCAGCGCGCGCCATGCGTCTTCCACCACCGGCCGCGCCTGCGACCAGCCCAGTCGCGACTGCCCTCGCATCTGTTCCCAATGCTCGGCCAGCTCCTCGCAGGTATCGGCCGCATCCCCACGCGGCCAGTCCGCCGCATGTGTGGTCAGTGCGAAGGCATACACCGGGCACAGGTCACGCCAGTTGCGATGACCGTGACCACGGCGTTCCTCGTAGTCGCTGAGCATGTACTGGAGGTAATCCTGGGCCACGGCCTGCGGATCTTCGTGGCGACGCGTCCGGCGCTGCGCGGTGCGCTGGCCGAGCGGATCGAGCAGGGCGTTGAACACGGACGGGGCGGGGCGTTCCAGGCGGGGCATGACCGGCTCCTGCAGCGGGTCGGGTGGGCAGGAATACCGGCGGCAGCGTTATCCAGCCGTGACAGAGATGTTCATGACGCAGGGTTCGCGGTGCCTTTACCTCGGTGGAGGTGTAGTGGTCCTCCCCATGCCCAGGTACCTGATCATGAGCCGAGAGACCTCCCGAGACCCGCTCCGCGAGAACCGTGCGCCAATTCCCGGCGAGCAGCGCGGCAAGCACGACAACGATGATGCCGACTTCCGTGGCACGGGCGCGCCCTTCTTCGACGCCGCACAGTCCGGCGAGCATCTGCCGGTGAAGCGCGAGGCTGAACAGGCCGCGCTGGACCGCAAGGACGGCGGCGACCGCCATCGGGGAGGGCAGGAGAGCCCGCTCAAGCGACGCGAACGCAAGCAGCACGCCAGCGACAACCAGGACGAGGCGCTGGAGGAAACGTTCCCGGCCAGCGACCCGACGTCACCGTTCGTGCCGGCCAAGGCGCCCGACTGACGTCCCGCAGGCGCCGCCGGTCAGGTCAGCGCCATGACCACTGCAGGCCGACACTGGCGCGGCGGCCCGGGCCGGGCTCGTAGTAGCGGCCATTGCCATCGTTGACGATGACCGAGCCGATGTAGGCCTGGTCAAGCACGTTCTCCAGCCGGGCGAAGGCACGCAGCTCGCCTCCGGGCAGCCGCCACTGGCGGCCCCCTTCCAGATGCAGCAGGGCGTAACCCGGCGCGCGTTCGTCGGCGAGGTCGTTCACCACGGTATCGCTGCTCGCGGTGACCTCCACCGCCCACTGCCAGTCCGCAGGCGTCCACTGCAGGCGGGCGAAGGCCTGCTGGCGTGGAACACCCGGCAGGCGGCTACCGGCATCCACGCGGGTATCGGGCACACGGCAGCCGCTGCCGGCACAGGTCAGATAGGGCGACCGCACCTGTGCCTGCAGCCAAGTCCAGGCCAGCTGCAGTTCCAGCTGCTCGGCCAGCGGCTGCCGGTACTGCAGTTCGATGCCCTGGCGCCGCGTACGGCCGATGTTGCGGTAGGTGCTGCGGCCACCGATATTGCTGGCAACGGCCAGCTCGTCGTCGGTATCTGCGCGGAACAGGCTTGCATCCAGCTGCATTCCATCCTGTGCATGCCATTTGCTGCCGATCTCCAGCGTGCGGCTGCGCGCCGCCGCCAGATCCAGCGCCAGCCCGGCCTGGCCGTCGGCGCGATAGCCCAGTTCGTTGAAGGTCGGTGTCTCGAAGCCACGGCCCACGGCGGCATGCAGGCGCCACTGCGGGTGGGCTTCAAAGCTGATGCCGGCCACGGGTGTGGTGGCCCGGTAGCGGCGGTGGCCGCTGTCGTCCGGGTTGCGGTCGGTGATGTAGCGGTCGTCCGATTCGAAGCGCACGGCACTGTGCCGCACACCGGCCAGCAGCGACCAGCGCGGACTCCACTGCCACCAGGCCTGGGCGAACTGGTCTACGTTCTGCACGATGTCGATCTGGTCGCGGCGCAGGCGCCCGCGCACGCCCAGTGTGCTGCCGACGAAGTTCTCGTAGCCGGTGCGCTGCTGGCGCTGGCGGTCCGCACTGAGCCCGGCGACCAGGTCCAGCGGTCGGCCGGCCACCTCGCCCTGCCAGCTCCAGCGCGCGTCCAGGCCGCCATAGCCACTGTCCAGGTCGATCACACCGCCGGCATGCAACGGGTTGGCCTGGGCCGTCGGCGGGATCGCCAGATACTGGGTGACCGAGCGCTGGCCGGCATAGCCCATCAGCTGCCACCGCTGCGCGCCGGCCTCGCGGCTCCAGCGCAGGCCGGCCTGCTGCTGGCGCACTGATTTGCGGGTGTTGTACTGATGAGCGACGGCGGTGGCCTGGCGCGGGTCGGCCGCGACCTGCGCGCGGGTCAGACCCAGCGGATCCTGCGCATCGGGCGCATCCAGCGCGTTGAGCAGCAGCTCCAGCCGCCCGCCTGCCAGTTCGCCGCCGACGCGGGCGTTGAGCGATTCGCGCCGTGCACGGCTGTGGTCGCGCCAGCCATCGGTACGGAAGTGGTTGGCCGCGATGTTGTAGTCCAGCACCTGACCCGCGCCGCGCAGCTGCGCACCCACGCTCAGGGTCGTGTCCGCGCCCGCGCTGAGCCGCAGCCGCCACGGGTCGCCCGCCCGGCCCTGCGCGCTCCACACCTGCAGCACGCCACCGGAGGAATTGCCGTACAGCGCCGAGAAGGGTCCACGCAGCACCTCCACGCGTTCGGCACCCAGCAGGCTGGCGTGCGACAGCTGGCCCTGCCCATCGGGCATGGTCGCCGGCACACCGTCGATCAGCACGCGTACCCCGCGCACGCCGAACGTCGAGCGGGCGCCAAAGCCCCGGATCGACAGCTGGGTGTCCTGCGCGAAGTTCTGCCGGTCGCGGGCCAGCAGGCCCGGCACCCCGCCCAATGCTTCGGACAGCTGCGCCCCGGTGCCGGCGCGGTCAGCATCGATCCAGACCGTGTCCTGGCTGGCGGGCAGGGCGAACGGATCGATCCCCTGCACACGGGCTGCCTGCACCTGCACCGGGGGCAGGGCGGTCGTGGACGGCTCCGCCATCGCGACCAGCGGCGACAGCAGCAGGGCGGACAGGGGCAGGCGATTGCGGCGTGGGGCAGGATTCATGATTCAGGTTGATGGATCGGTCGGCAACGCACGCCATGGTACGGGGCTGCGGATGACGATGGTGGCGGCCAGCCCCGGCAGGCTTTGTTACGATGGGCCGGTTTCGGCCGAAATGCCGCAAGCCGCGTGGCGCAATTCCTCCCCCTTTC
This sequence comes from Stenotrophomonas sp. 2201_Sma, assembly GCF_056486685.1. NCBI lineage: Bacteria > Pseudomonadati > Pseudomonadota > Gammaproteobacteria > Lysobacterales > Lysobacteraceae > Stenotrophomonas > Stenotrophomonas sp. 2201_Sma. Next base: position 47,082 of record NZ_CM151329.1, on the reverse strand, counting down.
CGTCTACCGAACGAGTACCGCCGTGTCCTTCTTTGCAAACGTGGAACTGGTCCCAGGCGACCCGATCCTGGGCCTGACCGAGGCATACAACGCCGACAGCCGCCCGACCAAGGTCAACCTGGGTGTGGGCATCTACTACGACGAGAGTGGCCGCATTCCGCTGCTGCGCGCCGTCAAGCAGATCGAGCAGCAGCTCGCCGCCGAAGCCAAACCGCGCGGCTACCTGCCGATCGACGGCCTTCCGGCCTACACGCAGGCGACGCGTGAGCTGGTGTTCGGCAAGGATTCGCCGCTGCTGGCCGCAGGCCGCGTCACCACCGCACAGACCGTCGGTGGCAGCGGTGCGCTGCGCGTCGGCGCCGACGTGCTCAAGAAGCTGCTGCCGCACGCCACCGTCGCGCTGAGCAACCCGAGCTGGGAAAACCACCGCGCGGTGTTCAGTGCCGCCGGCTTCGAGGTAGTGGATTACACCTATTTCGATCCCGCGACCCACGGTGTCGACTTCGACGGCATGCTGGCCGACCTGCAGAAGCTGCAGCCGGGCAGCGTGGTGCTGCTGCACGCCTGCTGCCACAACCCGACCGGTGCCGACCTCACGGTCACGCAGTGGACGCAGGTCGCGCAGCTGCTGAAGGACCGCCAGCTGTTCCCCTTCATCGACATGGCCTACCAGGGCTTCGACAAGGGCATCGAGCAGGATGGCGCCGCCGTGCGCATCATCGCCGAAGCCGGCATCGACAGCTTCATCGTCGCCAACTCGTACTCCAAGTCGTTCTCGCTGTACGGCGAGCGCGTGGGTGCACTGTCGATGGTGGCGCCGACCGCCGCTGACGCCAAGGCCGTGCAGTCGCAGGTCAAGCGCGTGATCCGCACCATCTACTCCAGCCCCTCCACCCACGGTGCAGCGCTGGTGGCCGGTGTGCTGACCAACCCGGAACTGCGTGCGATGTGGGAGCAGGAGCTGACCGAGATGCGCGAACGCATCCACGCGCTGCGTCAGGGCCTGGTCGAGAAGCTGGCGGCCGCCGGCGCCCCGCAGTTCGGTTTCATCAACGAGCAGGCGGGCATGTTCTCCTACTCCGGCCTGAGCCGCGAGCAGGTCGAGCGCCTGCGCGACGAGTTCGGCATCTACGCCGTCGGCACTGGCCGCATCTGCGTGGCTGCGCTGAACCAGAACAACCTGGAGTATGTCGCCAAGGCCGTGGCCACCGTGGCCAAGGGCTGAACCCACGCTCCAGTGGCTTGAAGACAAAGGCGCCGGAAGGCGCCTTTGTTTTTGCAGCGTGTCCTGCATCGCCTCCCCTTCCCACGAGCCTCGACAAAAGGAAGGCGCTACGAGCGCATCTGGAAACGATTACGCCTTCCCGCGCTCACGCACGCAGCGGCCAGACGGGCGACAATAGGCGTTTTCCCGCTGCCGAGACCTGTCCGCCCATGTCCCGTACCTCGTTGACCCGCTTCCTGATCCAGGAACAGCACGCCGGCCGCATCAATGCCGACCTGCGTCAGCTGATCGCGGTCGTCGCCCGCGCCTGCACCAGCATCTCCATCGCCGTCAGCAAGGGCGCCCTCGGCGGCGTGCTCGGCGACGCCGGTACCGGCAACGTGCAGGGCGAGGCGCAGAAGAAGCTGGATGTCATCAGCAACGAGATCCTGCTCGAAGCCAACGCTTGGGGTGGCCACCTCGCCGCCTGCGCCTCGGAGGAAATGGACCACAGCCAGCCGGTGCCGGACATCTATCCGCGCGGCGATTTCCTGCTGCTGTTCGATCCCCTCGATGGCAGCTCCAACATCGACGTCAACGTCTCCGTCGGCACCATCTTCTCGGTGCTGCGCTGCCCGACCAACGTCGAACTGCCGGGCGATGACGCGTTCCTGCAGCCGGGCAGCAAGCAGATCGCGGCCGGCTACTGCATCTACGGGCCGAGCACCCAGCTGGTGCTCACCGTGGGCCACGGAACGCATGCCTTCACCCTGGATCGCGAGAAGGGCGAGTTCGTGCTGACCACCGAGAACATGCAGATTCCGGCGGCCACCCAGGAATTCGCCATCAACATGTCCAACCAGCGCCACTGGGAAGCACCGATGCAGGCCTACGTCGGCGATCTGCTGGCCGGCAAGGAAGGTGCGCGTGGCAAGAACTTCAACATGCGCTGGATCGCCAGCATGGTGGCCGATGTGCATCGCATCCTGACGCGCGGTGGCATCTTCATCTATCCGTGGGACCGGAAGGATCCGTCCAAGGCCGGCAAGCTGCGCCTGATGTACGAAGCCAACCCGATGGGCCTGCTGGTCGAGCAGGCCGGCGGTGCCGCCTGGACCGGCCGCGAGCGTATCCTCGACATCCAGCCCGACCAGCTGCACCAGCGCGTGCCGGTGTTTCTCGGCTCGCGCGAGGAAGTGGCCGAGGCGGTGTGCTACCACCACCAGCACGACGCCGCACAGGCCTGAGCGGCGCACTGCGGCCACGCTCATGGCAGTTCGATGACATGACCGTGGGGTGACACCGACGGCGGCAAACGGCACCATCAAGCCCTTGCCGCCGAAGGAATGCACGCATGCACGAGCAGGGCCCGGTCGATTTCATCGAAGTCATCCACAACGCGGTGCCCACGGAGGTCTGTGCTGCCATCGTCGAGCGCCTGCGTGCCACCCGCGGCCTGATGCCAGGTGCCGTCGGCAGCGGCGTGTTCCCGGAACTCAAGCACAGCAAGGACCTGCGCATCAGCGGCCTGGAGGGCTGGCAGGACGTCGACGTACAGCTGCAGCAGGCCGTGTTCAAGGGCCTGCTGACTTATCTACGCCGTTATCCACAGGCGCTGATCGCACCGTTGATGTTGCAGATCCAGGACAGCGACGGTCAGCCGCGACGCCTGTCGGCCGAGGACTTCCCCGACATGCCGGAGCAGCAGTTGGCCGACCTGGCGCGCACCTGCCTGCGCCCGGGCGCGATCAACCTGCAGTGGTATGCCGCAGGCGAGGGCGGTTACCCGTACTGGCACTGCGAGCTGTACCCGAAGGATGCGCAGGCCGAAACGCTGCACCGGCATGTACTGTGGACGCTGTACCTCAATGATGGATTCGACGAAGGCGAAACCGAGTTCCTGTTCCAGGGCCGCAAGATCGCACCGCGTACCGGCAGCCTGCTGATCGCCCCGACCGCCTTCACCCACACCCATCGCGGCAATCGGCCGCAGGGCGGCGACAAGTTCATCGCGACGAGCTGGATCCTGTTCCAGAGTGCGCAGAAGTTGTTTGGGGGTGGGTGAGGCATCACTGATTTATTACCCCATCAGACGGTCATCCCACACCATATGGTGTGGAGTTCCAGTCGCAGCACCGACCGCAGTCCTGCCATGTTGGCAATCAATGCCCGGCGGCGGCAGATTCATCGCAACGAACTGGACCCCGCCCGGAATACGCAGAAGCTGTCAGTGGGGGGGCACCACCAGGAGCTACGTGCTTGGCGTGTGCGTTCGCCCATATCGCTCCGGTCGCCTGTCGGCGATGAGCACTTTGGCGTTCCGCGAATGGAAAAGCATGGTCGGCGTCCAAATGAGGCTGGCAAGGATGAGTGCTGCAGCTACCCATAGCCACTGTGCGGTCAAAATTCCCGCAACAAGGACAATACCAATGGGCGCCACAGAAACCAAAGCGATTACGTAGCAGATTGCATATCTAACGTGGCCCAGCTCCGAAACGATTTCGGTTCCGCAGCTACTGCATTCGGTCCTTACCTTCTTCTCGATCGAACGGCGAAGCGGAAAGCCCTGCCTCGGAGCACCACAACTGGGGCATGAAAATTTGAATGGGGATTTCAATTGCGTATCTCCTCTCCCACTACAGCCGCAGCCGCCAATGCGCCAGAATTGTTGTGTGCTGCTTTGATTGCAGAAGCGCGCAGAAGTAGTTCGGTACTGGGTGAGACGTCACGGACAGCCCCGAATATGTTCTGGCAGGTCTGTGATTCTGCCATTGCCTACTGGAGAGCCGTCGAGCAATACATGTCGCTGTTCCTGTTCGACTCCCAGTAGATCCCGCCATACAGCTTGACGATCCGCCCCTTGACGGTCAGCTCCACCGAGCGTGCCAAGCGGCCATCGCAGAACACCATCAGGCGGTAGTCGGTCTGCTGTCTGTCCATTTTCACTTGCCACTTGTTCTCTGCTGCCTGCTTCAAGAAGAATGCAGCGACCTGCTCTGGATCAGATTCGAGCTCAGCGTCGAAGACCACCGCCAGGAAGGTGACCTTCTGCAGCATCTGGACATCAGTCGGAGGGAATCCAGAAGGCAACACGAACGTCCTGGCAGCCCCGCGCAACTCTGCTTCCGTTGGCTTCCCATTCCAATCTCCGCCTCCTATCGAACGGCCCATTGAGAGGTAGGTCGCACCTATCAGGACAGCCACCGCCACGTAAAGCAGCGACCGGAAAAACGATTTGGTCTTTACCATCCACTTCCCCAACTGCCGTCTCTCTCCGAGATCGGACATGACTCTGTTTTCCCTTACTTTTCCGCAGATAAAATCTTGCAGTTTGTCAGCGCAAAAATCGCGAAGAACGCCACCGTCATACCAATGAGCTCAAACTGAATTGAGTCCGGATGACGCTTGCAGGCTTCAAACGCAGGGACGTCCTCCACGTGATCAAGGCACTCTCTGACAAGACGGTAGAGCGACGACGCCCTACTGTAGAAATAGACCAAGGCGCCGACACTCGTAGCCCTCGCCGTCAAAAGAAGGATCTTTACAAAATTGGCATTATTCACATTTTTCTTCCAGATCCTGATTGATGTTTCTTCCATAGCTGGTGGTCGCAGCTTCCATGAATGCAGCCTATTGTCACCGCGATTGGGGTCTCATCTGGTCCATCCCGCTTGCATCGGCAGCTTTCGTCTTTCCGAAAAATCGAGGTAGACCGAAAGTGCAGACCGACAAGTCAGCCCTTGCTTCTGAGCGTTGCATGCGTTGTCAGAACCAACATCTCGAACAGTGCGTAGATTGCCCCCAGTGTCGCCAGATAGCTCCATCCGCTTCCGACATTTGGACCACAGTATTCCCCGGTAAGGCAGTTGAAGAGATGTCGCAGGATCTGCAGCTCACTCCAGAGGGCTGCGCTGGTCACAACCAGCATCGATAAAAAGATCGCTCGATTCCCAGTCGCCTTGGCTCCGTTTCATTGCAAGCCTCCGCAGCTCCAGCCATGAACGGAGCGGGAGAGTAACCACTGCGCCAAGACCCACGAATCCCAGCAGATGGATGAGAGCGCTCAATAGCGAATTGCTCATTTTCTCTCCATGCAGTTGATGCAGCAGCATGGGCCGCATCTGGGGTCATCATGTGGAGGGCCTGATGAGGTCACTGCTGGTTGCAGAAGGCGATCCAACCGGCGATTAGCCGCAGGGCATTGATATGGCTCTCGAAGCCATGTGGATGCACGCACCGCTCCTTGCCCGGAATGTTGCCGTGACTACCACCCATACCGGCTTCGACCGTATCAGTCCGAATCCACTGTCAACGATTCCCTTGTCGTCGAGAGCTTCCGAGTGAGCGCCATCTGTACAGAATGACGGCTGCCGCCACCCCGAATATCGCCATGCCAAGACCTACCACTTCCCTTGCCCCAAAGACTTCGCCTGACAGAAGTCTGCCAATAGTCACCACAAGGAAGTTCACCGGGAGCATCACAAGAAGCGCGATGCCAAGCCAGAAAAGCGCTTTCATAATGTTTGCTTTCCAAAATCGCAGAGGCGAAGCAGGGTCCGTCACGTTGTCCTTCTACCCTCTGGCGGCTTCGTCCGGGTCTGAGGAAGTGGATAGTAATCTGGAGTTCACACAGTTGAACAGAGCGATGTGTGCAGGCGCGATGTCGCATCCGTCGCCGAGGCGCAGATCGCGATCAAAGTTTTCCATATGCGTTCCGCAGTAGCGCACTACTTCAGAACAACGACCCCTGCGGCGAATCCACCTTCGGCGGCAGCGGCTTCTGGAAGCGGCTGCAATCCAGTTTCGGCCAGTGGCTGTTCTGGGCGTCGAAGCCCAGGCGCTTGCGCGCCAGCTTGAAGCGGTTGTTCAACAGATCCGCATAGACCCCCTGGCCACGCATGCGCGTGCCGAAGCGGCTGTCATAGTCCTTGCCACCGCGCAGCTGCTGGATGGTGCTCATCACGTGCGCGGCGCGATCCGGATGGTGGGCGTCCAGCCAGTCGCGGAACAGCGGTGCAACCTCCAGAGGCAGGCGCAGCAGCACATAGCCGGCAGTGCGCGCACCCGCCTCGTGCGCCGCTTCGAGCACGCTTTCCAGTTCACTGTCGTTGATCCACGGAATCACCGGCGCGACCATCACGCCAACCGGAATGCCCGCCTCATGCAGACGCTTCATCGCGCGCAGGCGCGCGTGCGGTGCAGAGGCGCGCGGCTCGAGCTTTGCCGACAGGCGTGGATCCAGCGAGGTCACCGAAAAATGCACGCTGACCAGGTTCTCCGCCGCCAGTGGCGCGAGCAGGTCGATATCGCGCTCGACCAGCGCGTTCTTGGTGATCAGCGAGAACGGATGCTTCGTCTCCAGCATCACCTCGATCAACTGACGGGTCAGCTTGAACTTGCGCTCGATCGGCTGGTACGCATCGGTGTTGATGCCGAGCGCGATCGGTTGCGGGACGTAGCCTGGCCGGGACAGCTCCTTGCGCAGCAGCTGCGGCGCATTGGTCTTGGCAAACAGCTTGGTCTCGAAATCCAGGCCCGGCGACAGGTTCAGATAGGCATGCGACGGGCGCGCGAAGCAGTAGGAACAACAACACTATATGTGTTCGAGGAAAAGTGTTCAGCACTGCGTCCCCTACGGCGGCTTCCCTACAGACTACCTGCGGAGTTCCGTCCTCTTGTATTCCAGCCCAAGGCGGTAAAGGGTAGGTTAGCCGGGCATTGCGACTACCCCCAGACTTGAGGCTCTGCGAGCAGGCCAATTCAGGATGAATTCTTCCTGCTCCGCAGTCTCCACTGCACCAGGGCGCACCGAGCGCACCTTAGCGATCGCATCGATGCCGTCTGGAGCGCAGCCCGTGTCAATGAGAAGCATCGACGCCACGGTCCCCGCTCGCCCTAGGCCTCCTTTGCAGTGCACCACGATCCTGCTTCCGGACAAGAGCTCGGCTGCGAACTGGGGTCCTGTGGATTGCCATGGCAGAAGCAGCCGTGCATCAGGAGCCGCACCATCCTTAATCGGTAGGCCGTGCCACATCAAGCCATGCGCTTTGGCACGCTCTGCCAAGGAGGTAATTCGTAGCTCTTCGAACTCCCACGGCTCAATCAACGTGATCAGATGCTGTGCTCCCCACGCGACTATCGACGCCAGATCGATATCCAAGTCTCGGGCCCAAGACCCCGTCATTGCGACGTCCTGATATTTTCCCGGTGCAAAGGTAACGCCGATCGCACCGCCATTCACGCCGATAGGCAGCGTCGCAATCTGCAGTGGATGAGAATTACTTGTTCTGCTCACCTGCGCTCTCCGAAATCAATGGCCCTGTTGGGCGAGAAGCGAACGCTGCGCCCTTTTAACCTGAAAGTCCAACGGTGAGCCTAGTGGTACGGATATGGTCTTACTGAATCCCATAAGCAGCGCAGAATCGCCCAACGCCTGAGAGAGGGGCCAGGCCCCATTCGACGTTGGAACGAGCCTGGAGGACGCGGTTCCAGAGAGCAGTGAGGCCCAGTTCCAGCCTCTGGCCGGCACCATCCTTACTGGGCGGCCGCTATCGGCCAGAAGCGGCAGCAGGCGCGGCGATACCTGAGGCAATGCGATCTGATCGGAGTGGGCTTAAGCGACGCCCTCCCTCGAGCGCCAAGCCATAACTGGATCAGGGGGGGCTCCAACTCAGGGCTCTCGACAACTCAGCTTGACTGCCTCTATTCTTCCTTTCATGTCCGCCTTCTCGGCCCGCCACCGTCGACTCATCCGGTTCAGCCTTTTCGTGCTGATGCTGTTGAGCGTCGTTGTTCGGCCGATCGTGATCCAACAGGGCGAGCTCCATACTGCCGAGCACGACATCGCTGCAACGGCAGAGCACGGGCACTCACACGGTCCTGGAACTGGCGACAACGTAGATCCGAAGCATGCATCGGGCGTGCACAGCGTCCTTCACCAGGCCGATGTGAGCTTTGCCGGCATGCTGGTGTCTTCGAATCTGAACCTAGCAACTGTTCCGCCGGCATCTTTACTGCCCGGCCTGCACTCCGTCGATGAGCCCTCTGGTCATCGCGGCTCGCCATTCAGACCTCCGATCGTCTGACGACACCTGCCGCGCTGTAGCGGCCTGAGCGCGCTGTCCACCCAATGTTGGCCGGCAGCGCGTCGTCATGACCATCGTCGGAGATTTTCCGTGAAATTACGTAGTTTGTGGGCGCTCGCCATAGCCGGCGCCTACGGTGTGGCCGTGCCTGGCCATGCCGCTGAAGTGCTGCGCTTGGAGGATGTGGTCGCCCGCGCCCTCGGCACCCATCCCAGCGTCCAGGCAGACACCGCTCGACTGGAAGCTGTCAGAAGCCGGGCGGGCCGGGAGGCATTGCCTACGCCGCTCGTGCTGGGCGGCGAGCTTGAAAACGTGGCTGGCTCAGGCGGCCTGAGCGGCCTAGACGCCGCCGAATCCACCTTCCGCATCTCCAAGGTTCTAGAACTGGGTGGGAAGCGGGCTGCGCGCCAAGCGCTCGGCGGCGCCGAGGTGGACGCTGCCCGAAGCGAAGCGGACGTCACCCGTATCGCTATCGCAACTTTGGCCGCAGGGCGTTTCGTCGACGTGCTGGCCGCCCAGGAGCATGTCGAGCACGCCGAAGAGCGCATCAAAATGGCCAGCGCCATGCGCCGTGAAGTGGCCCGTTGGGTCGCGGCCGCCCGCAATCCCGACTCGGACCTGAGATCCGCCGAGATCGCCCTGCTCGATGCCGAGCTGAAGCGGGAGCAGGCATTGCAGGCTCTGGAAAGCGCGCGAATGTCGCTGGCTGCCACGTGGGGGGCGCCAAGTCCGGATTTCGGCTCGGTTGCAGGGGATACCGCGGTCCTTCCCCCTCTGGATGATTTTGATGATCTGAGCCGGCGCCTCGCCACGACACCACAACAGCGCGCCTTGGACGCTCAAGCCGGAGTTATAGATGCAAGGAGGGAGATCGCCCGCGCTAGCGCCAAGCCGGATGTCAGCGTTGGCCTCGGCATCCGCCGACTGGAAGCCACCAAGGACAGCGGCCTGGTGATGTCCGTCTCCGTCCCGTTGGGGAGCCGTCGGCGATCGGACTTCTCCGTGGCTGAAGCGGACTACGAACTCACCTCTCTCAAATACCGGCGCCAGGCGCAGATGCTGGAAATGCGTCAGGAGCTGTTTGGCATCTACCAACAGCTCAAGCAAGCGCAATCGGAAGTGGAGTCAGTGCGCCAGCGTCAGTTGCCAAAGGCCCAGCAGGCCTTTGATCAGAGCCGCAGGGGCTTTGAGGAAGGACGCTTCTCCTTCCTGGTACTCAGCCAGGCTCAGCAAAGGCTCTTCGATCTTCGCGAACGGGAAGTCGAAGCCGCCGCGCGCTATCTCCGTCTCCTGGTCGAGGCCGACCGCCTCACCGCTTCTGCCTTGGACATTCGCCCATGAACCGATACGTATTCCTGATCCTGCTTCCAATTGCCCTGGCTGCGTGCGGTGGCAACGAATCGTCGCAACGAGCAAAGCCAGAGGACACTGCTGCGACCGCAGGCGACTATGAGCGAGGGCCGCATCGCGGTCGCATGCTTCGCGACGGCGACTTCGCCCTTGAAGTAACTGTTTACGAAACCAATACCCCGCCTCATTTCCGGCTGTATGCCTATCGCAACGACAAACCGCTGGCACCTGGAGAAGTCAAAGCGACGATACAACTCAAGCGTCTGGACGGCGAAGTCAACAACTTCAGCTTTATTCCAGAGAAGGACTACCTGGTCGGCAGCGGGGAGGTGGTCGAGCCGCATTCCTTTGATGTCAAAGCCGATGCGGTGGTGGGTGGAAAGAACTACGCCTGGTCTTACGCCTCCTATGAAGGGCGCACCACGATAGATCCGAAAGCCGCTGCCGACGCAGGTGTCGTGGTCGAGTCCGCCGAACCGGGGACCATCCGGGACACCGTTTCCCTCATGGGCAACGTCGCGGTCGACACCGGCCGATTTGCTGCGGTCAAGGCACGCTTCCCTGGCGTGGTCCGCAGTGTGGCGGTCGAGATGGGACAACGCGTCTCGGCTGGTCAGACGTTGGCCACAGTCGAGGGCAATGACAGCATGCGGACCTACTCCGTCACGGCACCTTTCAGTGGAGTCGTACTCGCGCGCAGCACGTCGGTAGGCGATGTCGCTGCCGACAACACGCTGTTTGAAATTGCCGACCTTTCGGAGGTCTGGGTGGACCTGCGTGCGCTGGGAAGCGATGCCGAGCGACTGTCGCCAGGCCAGATGGTGACCATTCGCTCGGCAACAGGCGGTTTGGAAGCAACGGGAAAGCTGCAGGGCATCCTTCCGTTGGCCAGCGCTGGCCAGACCGTGGTGGCACGTGTGGCCCTTACCAACAGCGAGGGCAGGTGGCGACCAGGAATGGCCGTATCCGCCGAAGTCGTCATCGCGGAAACGGAGGTTCCATTAACAGTAAAGGAATCGGGCCTGCAGCGTTTTCGGGACTTCACCGTGGTATTCGCCCAAGTGGGCAACAGCTATGAGGTGCGGATGCTTGAACTGGGTAGGCGCGATGGCGATCGCGTGGAGGTACTGAAAGGGCTTAAGCCGGGAACCCGGTACGTTTCCGAGCAGAGCTACCTGATTCGTGCCGACATCGAAAAGTCCGGCGCAAGCCACGACCACTAAGGACGCACCATGCTAGAGCGAATCATTCGCGCGTCTATCGCGCACAGATGGCTTGTGCTCCTTCTGGTCCTGGCCCTCTCAGGCCTTGGGATCTGGAACTACAGCAAGCTTCCCATCGACGCCGTTCCTGACATTACCAATGTCCAGGTGCAGATCAACACCGAAGCTCCGGGCTACTCACCGCTGGAGGCCGAGCAACGGGTCACCTTCCCGGTCGAAACAGCGTTGGCCGGGTTGGCAAAGCTGGAACACACCCGTTCCATCTCACGCTACGGCCTGTCTCAGGTCACGGTCGTGTTTGAAGATGGCACAGATATCTACTTCGCCCGTCAGCAGGTCGCAGAGAGACTTCAGCAAGCGGGATCCCAATTGCCCGTGGGACTAAAGCCAAGCCTTGGACCGGTAGCGACGGGCCTGGGTGAGATCTTCATGTACACCGTGGAAGCGGAGTCCGGTGCTGAAGAGACGTGGACACCAATGGCGCTTCGTACGCTGCAGGACTGGGTGATCCGACCGCAGATGCGCCACTTGAAAGGCGTAACCGAGGTCAACACCGTCGGAGGCTATGTTCGCCAGTTTCACATCACGCCGGACCCGAAGAAGCTCCAAGCATACGGACTGACGCTGCAGGATGTGCTCGAAGCCGTGGCCCGCAGCAACACTAACGTGGGTGCCGGCTACATCGAGAAAAGCGGTGAGCAGTACTTGGTACGCGTGCCGGGCCAAGTGGCCGACATGGCGGGTTTGCGCAAGATCGTAGTGGCTAACCGTGATGGCATGCCATTGCGTGTTGGCGATCTGGCAGAAGTTGTAGAAGGCACCGAACTTCGTACAGGCGCGGCAACCAAGGATGGCAACGAAGTGGTCCTTGGTACGGCGTTCATGCTCATCGGCGAAAACAGCCGGGACGTGGCTCAGCGAACCGCGGCCAAGCTCAAGGACATCGACGCTACGCTGCCTGACGGCGTTCGGGCGCATCCTGTGTATGACAGAACCGAACTGGTGGATCGGACCATCGAGACGGTGAAGAAGAACCTCCTCGAAGGCGCCTTGCTCGTCATCGCGGTGCTCTTCCTGCTTTTGGGCAATCTTCGTGCGGCACTGATCACTGCGGCGGTCATTCCATTGACGATGCTGCTGACGATCACAGGCATGGTCCAGAATCGCGTCTCTGCGAATCTGATGAGCCTGGGCGCACTGGATTTTGGCTTGATCGTCGATGGGGCAGTCATCATCGTAGAGAACTGCCTGCGTCGCTTTGGCGAGCGGCAACACCTTCAGGGCCGTTTGTTGACTCGGGAAGAACGATTTTCCTTGGCGGCAAGTGCCAGTGCAGAGGTGATCAAGCCAAGCCTGTTCGGCCTTTTCATCATCGCGGCGGTCTACATCCCGATCTTTGCCCTCTCCGGCGTGGAAGGGAAGATGTTCCACCCGATGGCGCTTACCGTGGTCATCGCGCTTACCGGTGCCATGGCACTGTCCTTGACATTCGTACCTGCCGCTGTGGCTCAGTTCGTAACGGGAAAGGTTTCGGAGAAGGAAACCAAAGCCATGCGCCGAGTCACCAACGTGTATGGCCCGATGCTTGAGCGTGCCGTCAATGCACGCAAGGTAGTGGTGGCCTCTGCTGCGGTGCTCACCGTCCTGGCGGGCCTGCTTGCAAGTCGCCTCGGCACCGAGTTCATTCCGAACCTGGATGAGGGCGATATCGCCTTGCATGCGCTTCGAATTCCAGGGACCAGCTTGACCCAGGCGATCGGCATGCAACGTCAGCTGGAAGCGGCGATCAAACAGTTCCCCGAGGTAGATGAAGTCGTCGCAAAGATCGGCACTGCCGAGGTGGCCACCGATCCCATGCCCCCCTCCGTAGCCGACACCTTCATCATGCTCAAAGATCGGGACCAATGGCCTGATCCGCGCAAGCCGAAGGCACAGCTTGTTGCCGAGCTCGAGAAAGTGGTTCGCGCCATTCCTGGCAACAACTATGAGTTCACCCAGCCGGTGCAGATGCGGATGAACGAGCTCATTGCGGGCGTTCGGGCTGAGGTTGCTGTCAAGCTGTACGGCGACGACCTGGAGCAACTGGCAACCATCGGCAGCCAGGTAGAGAACGTTGCCAGTGAGATCCAGGGAGCGGCCGACGTGAAACTTGAGCAGATCACCGGTCTGCCATTGATGACGATCACGCCGGACCTGGATGCACTTGCACGATACGGCGTAGCCATTGACGACGTGCAGAAGACCATCTCGGTGGCGCTGGGAGGTGAATCGGTCGGCCAGGTGTTCGAAGGCGATCGGCGCTTCGATATCGTGGTTCGTCTGTCGGAGAACCTTCGCCAGGACGTCCGGACACTGGCGTCACTACCTGTGGCCGTCGCGCCCGGGGTGAGCACAGGCCAAGAGCGCAGCTTCGTGCCGCTGGGCCAGTTGGCCAAGGTCGAGATCGCGCCTGGTCCGAACCAGATCAGCCGTGAGAATGGTAAACGCAGGGTGGTGATCACAAGCAATGTGCGCGGGCGCGACTTAGGGTCCTTTGTCGAGGAGTTGCGCACCAAGGTCGGACAGGAGGTCCAGCTGCCGGAAGGGTACTGGATCGAGTACGGCGGCACGTTTGAGCAGTTGATCTCGGCAAGCAAGCGGCTGTCCGTCGTCGTGCCAGTGGTTCTGGTGATGATCTTCGGATTGTTGTTCATGGCATTCGGCTCAGGGAAGGACGCTGCGATCGTATTCAGTGGCGTGCCGCTTGCACTGACCGGGGGCGTGGTGGCGCTGTGGCTGCGCGACATTCCCATGTCCATCTCCGCAGGTGTGGGCTTCATCGCTCTTTCGGGCGTTGCCGTGCTCAATGGCCTGGTAATGATCAGCTTCATCAAGAACCTGCGGGAAGAAGGCGTCCCCCTGCACAAGGCTGTCACCGAAGGTGCTCTTACCCGCCTCCGGCCAGTCCTGATGACGGCCTTGGTGGCGAGTCTGGGCTTCCTTCCTATGGCCCTGAACGTCGGTGCTGGCGCGGAAGTTCAGCGTCCGCTCGCCACTGTTGTTATCGGCGGAATCATCTCTTCAACGCTGCTGACACTTCTCGTGCTGCCGGCGCTGTATCGATTGGTTCACCGCGAAGATTCTGTTCTGGAAAGTCGCTCCTCATGAACCACCCGTCCCCTTTCTGCACAAGGAACTTGTCTTTGACTTCTTCCAACAAGCTCTTTGCTTGGCTTTCGATGCTTGCCGCAGTCCTCCTGCCGTTTGCGGCGTTCGCGCACGGTGTAAGCGAGGGAGACCAGGCCTTCCTTGAAGAAAGCACCGGTAGGCAACTGATCGCGTTTACCTACCTTGGCGCCAAGCACATGGTGACTGGATACGACCACCTTCTATTTCTGTTCGGGGTGATCTTCTTCCTATACCGCATGCGGGACGTGAGCATCTACGTCACCTTGTTCGCCATTGGCCACAGCACGACGCTGCTGCTCGGCGTGCTCGGCGGCTTTCATGTCGACGCCTATCTGGTCGACGCGATCATCGGTCTCTCGGTGGTCTACAAGGCCTTGGACAACATGGGCGCGTTCAAGCGGTGGTTCGGCGTGCAACCCAACACCAAGATTGCAGTCCTTGTCTTCGGCTTCTTCCACGGCTTCGGCCTGGCCACGAAGCTTCAGGACTTCTCGCTATCGCCGGACGGGCTGGTCCCCAACATGCTTGCGTTCAACGTGGGCGTTGAGCTCGGCCAACTTCTGGCGCTTGCCGGCATCTTGATCGTGATGGGCTTCTGGCGTCGGCTGCCTTCCTTCAACCGCCAGGCCTACGGCGTGAACACCATCTTGATGACGGCCGGCTTCGTGCTCATCGGCATGCAGCTCACCGGCTACTTCGCTTCCTGATTTCTGACCGAGACCCATCATGTCAATCACTATCAATCAACCACTTCCCACGACTGGCCGCCTGCTGAAGTCGACCCTTGTCGCTGCCGCCATTGCCGGCGCGCTTCTCGTTACGGCCGTTCTGCCGGCGGAGTACGGCATTGATCCCACCGGGATCGGCCGAGCGCTGGGCCTGACTGCCCTGGCAGACGGCGGAAGCACCGCCGCAGACCCGGCTACGCCGACGTCCTCGACAGCATCGGACGCAGCGACCACCTTGGCGGAAAAGGCTGCGGCTGCGTTCGGGGCGAACAAGGGGCAATCGCTTGATCCAGCCGCGGTATCGCTCACCAACGGTGAGCTTCGCCAGGACGCGATGACGATCACGCTGGAGCCGGGGAAAGGCAAAGAGGTCAAATCCCACATGGCTGCTGGCGCGGGAATTCTGTTCAGCTGGAAGGCGACCGGTGATGTAGCAGTCGATATGCATGGTGAGCGGCCCGACGTGAAGGGTGCATGGACCAGCTACGCCGTCGAAGCTGCGCAGCGGGAGGCGCACGGCACCTTCGTCGCGCCATTTGAAGGAACTCATGGGTGGTACTGGCAGAACCGAAGCGACACGCCGGTGACCGTGAGCATCGAACTTGTGGGCTACCAAGCCGACATCTATCAGCCGTAACACCCGGCACTTCGCCGACCCAACCCGAGGAGAAACAACATGAAAACTCATAGCGCAGTAATTGCCGGCCTGCTTTTCAGCATGTCCCTTTTCACCACGGCATCCGCTCATGATCCTGCCCTCCATGCCGATCCGGCTCCCCCGGCTGCTCCCAAGGCCAAGCCGACGACTTGCGAACAGCTTGCCGACCGTTCGAAGTACAAGGTGGACCTCAAGGATGCCCAGACCAAGGCGCTGAAGGAACGTTGCGACGCACAGGCAGCTCCGAAGAAGAAGTAAATCCACTCGGATTTAGCCAACGACCCTGCCATTCCGGCGGGGTCGTCACCTCGACCCGAACAGTGGTGGGCGTACACTCCGCCTGTCTGCCGCCTCTGCCCTGAATCCGGGCAAAAGGGCGCACACGGGTTGGTGCCGTCAGAACGTTGCTACCAGGACAATCCCATGCTCGAAGTACTGAGTCACCCGGCGTTTCGGCGCCTGTTTGGTGCCCAGATAGTCGCCCTGGTCGGAACCGGCTTGGCGACTGTCGCCCTTGCCCTCCTGGCCTACGACCTCGCTGGCAGCCAGGCCGGAGCGGTGTTGGGCACCGCGCTGGCGATCAAGATGGTCGTGTACGTGACCTTGGCGCCCGTTTCAGGAGCGTTGGTCCCTGCACGGCTGCGCAAGCGGGTGCTGATCGCACTCGATCTGGTTCGTGCGGTTGTGGCGGTCTGCCTGCCCTTCGTCACCGAGATCTGGCAGGTGTATGTCCTCATCGCTGTGCTGCAGTCGGCATCGGCATGTTTCACGCCGCTGTTTCAATCCACCATCCCCGAAATTCTTCAAGAAGAGCGTGATTACACCCGTGCGCTCTCACTTTCCCGATTGGCATATGACCTTGAAAGCCTGCTGAGCCCGGCGCTTGCTGCCGCACTGCTGACGATCATTAGCTTCCACGGGCTGTTCGCTGGTACCTCGGTAGGTTTCATCCTCTCGGCGCTGCTCGTCGCGTCCACCACCTTCCCGGCCCTCGCTGCGGTCTCTTCCAAGGACGGTCCCTATGCCCGAGCCATCCGTGGAATGCGAATCTACCTCCGCACACCGCGATTGCAGGGCCTGCTCGCGTTGAACCTCTGCGCCGCAGCCGGCGGCGCGATGGTGTTCGTCAATACGGTGGTTATGGTCCGCACCGTTCTGGGCGGGGCGGAGGAGCAGGTTGCATGGGCGCTGGCGGCCTTCGGAGGCGGGTCCATGCTGGTCGCACTTCTTCTTCCGAAGGTTCTCGACCGCATTTCGGACCGGACAGTAATGTTGGCTGCAGGACTGTTCATGTCAGTTGTCCTGGTTACCTTCCTTGGCGTCTGGTTTGCCCTGAAGGGACATCCCGGGTGGACGGCGGTCATTCCGGCCTGGACGCTGCTGGGCATGGCGTATGCCGGCTTGGTTACCCCCGGCGGGCGGCTGCTGCGGCGTTCGGCTGAGTCCGCCGATCTACCATTCCTCTTCGCTGCCCAATTTTCCCTATCGCATGTTTGCTGGTTGATCGCCTATCCACTCGCCGGGTGGGTTGGTGCGCGCTACGGCTTGCATGTTGCCTTGGCCGCCTTGGGGATTCTGGCCACACTCGGTTTGGTCGCCGCGTGGCGCAGATGGCCGGCGCACGATCCAGAGGAGATAGCGCATAAGCACGAACATCTTGCTGAGGACGACCCGCACCTCTTGGCACACCGAGACGTGGATGGCACGCACCGTCACCGGTTTGTCATCGATCAACTTCACACACGCTGGCCAGGCTGACCAAGGCGCCAGGCGGGCGGCGAGCACGGAGCTACCTACTTGCGAGTTTGGTCGCAGACGTACAAGTCCATGTCGACGTCATATCGACACGCGCGCCCACATTCGTAAGATCCCACTTCCTGCGCCCCTGGCAGTGGAGGGCTATTTCTCAGGGCGGCTATTGCAGCCGCCTGGCAATGCTCGAAGGTGTCGTAATCGCCATAAACAGCGTGACGGACTTCCTGAGTGGACGCGCCGGGCGGATAGACAAAGGCAGTCCAGCGCCCCTGGGACCCGCCGCAAGAAACCGCGACTATGGCGACGCCGACGGTTAAGGTTGTCCGACCGATGTCCATGGCCGAATCCTAGCACCGCCGCGCGCCGGGCGGACACCAGCTCAAGCCTATTCAGCTTCGCGAACCAATTTCCTTCGCTCAGGGAAGTCCGCTGTTGGCGATGAACGGACCTCCGTCGCCTGCAAGCGGGCAGGTGACCACGGAAGAAGCGACCTGGAACCGCTCTCTCAGTGTTGCCGCGTTACAGGTTAGGGAAGTTCGCGAAGCAGCTCGGCGTGGCGCCAAGTTCCACCAATGAGCCAATGACTGGCAGAACGCTTTAGGGCTAGGATTGCCTCAGGGGCGTAGTAGGAGTTGGTGTCAGTCTGCGTCCTACACGGACCGTTGACCAAGCCTCTTACAGGACGCCCCATGCCTCGAATTCGCCATTTGGCCATTCGGAACTTTCGATCCATCAAGGCGCTCGACTGGTCGCCCGCCCCGGGCATCAACTGTTTGATCGGTCCTGGCGATAGTGGCAAGTCCACCATCCTCGATGCCATCGACCTGTGCTTGGGTGCTCGACGAAGCATTTCCTTCGGCGACATGGACTTTTTTGACCTCGATGTCTCAGAGCCCATTCGTATTGCCGTGACATTCGGGGAACTGCCGGCATCGCTGATGGACATTGATGTCTATGGCGACTTCTTGCGAGGATTCGATTCGGTATTTGACACCCTAGAAGACGAACCCGCCGCGGGGTTGGAGACAGTGCTTACGCTGCTGCTTCAAGTCGGGGCGGACCTTGAGCCCAGCTGGACGCTGATCTCCGATAGGTCGCTTCAACAAGGCTTGGAACGAAGCCTGCCTTGGAAAGAACGCATCGTGTTAGCTCCGGCACGCATCGGCAGCTTTACAAGCTCCAACTTATCTTGGAGCCGCGGGTCGGTGCTCAACCGGCTAACAGACGAGCGCGCAGAATTGGGAGCCCAGCTCGCTCTAGCAGCGCGTCAGGCGCGCGCCAACTTTGGCGCTCAAGCATCGCCCCACCTGAGTCAGACACTCGGAATCGTCCGGACAACTGCCCAGAGCCTTGGAGTTGACGTCGGATCGATGCCGCAGGCCTTACTCGACTCGCACTCCGTCTCCATCGGCGAAGGCGCCATCGCGCTTCACAGCGAGGCAGGCATCCCCCTTCGGTCCCTTGGTACGGGTTCTTCTCGACTCTTGGTGACGGGACTTCAACGGGCCGCGGCGGAGTCAGCGCCGATTGCCTTGGTGGATGAGGTGGAATATGGGTTAGAGCCCCATCGGCTCATGCGGCTGCTGGATTCCTTGGGAGCCAAGGAGACGCCGCCGCCTCTCCAAGCGTTTCTCACAACACACTCCCCTGTGGCACTTCGTGAGCTTTCAGGTGAGCAGCTGCTTGTAGTTCGGCCACGACCGGCTGGCCATGTCGTCATTTCCGCTGGCTCGACCGACGAGATTCAAAGCACGCTGCGCACTGACCCGGAGGCCTTTCTGGCGAAGTCTGTGATTGTGTGCGAGGGAGCAAGCGAGGTAGGGTTTGTGCGTGGCCTCGATCTATGGGGGGTAGCCAGCAAAGAATCCTCTTTCTTGGCTTTAGGTGGTGCATACGTCAATGCAGGCGGAGGCACTCCGGACAACGCTTTTGCCCGAGCGACTGCGCTTATGGATCTGGGTTACCGAGTCCTCGTCTTCATAGACGCTGACAAACCTGCCGCTCCAGGTGTTGCAGAAGCATATCTTCAATCAGGCGGCAGCCTCGTGACTTGGCGGGCAGGAATGACGTTGGAGGACGAGCTGTTCCTCTGCCTTCCTGACACATCGATTGATGCCCTGCTCCTGAAGGCTAAAGAGCGTGTTGGCGAAGATCTTATGAACCAACAGCTGGTTGCCAAATCGAACGGTCTAACAACTTTGGCGTCCATCGAAGCGCTGAGGCCGAATTCACCCTATCCGCCTGATATTCGCGTACTGCTTGGCGAAGTCTCCCGTATCAAAAAGAATAGCTGGTTCAAGTCGCTTACGACTTACCAGTCAATCGTCCTGGATATCGTCTCTCGGGGCTACGCAAACGCGGACGCTAGCTTCAAGGCAGTAGTAGACCAACTCTGGGCCTTTACCCGTGCTGCCTGAAATCGATCTGCTAGCTATCCAACGCGGATCGATCACCGCCCCAGCAGGATGCGGCAAAACCCAGCTGATTGCCGAGGCGCTGGCATCCCACTCTGGGAACAGACCGATCCTTGTTCTGACTCACACAAATGCTGGCGTCACCGCGTTGAGGACACGCTTGAAACGCGCGGGGGTGCCCAGCTCTGCCTATCGGCTGTCGACGATTGATGGATTCGCTATGCGTCTCATCGCCAAGTTCCCGGCGCGCAGTGGCCATCATCCCCAACTCTTGGAGCTCAACAACGCGGGTAGCGACTACCCCGCGATCCGTGAATCATTCCGGCAACTCTTGGACTCGGGGCATATCGCTGCACCCATCGCAGCCACTTACGCCCGGCTTTTGGTTGACGAGTATCAGGATTGCAGCACCGTTCAGCACTCCATCGTGTCCACCCTCGCTGCGCTTTTGCCCACGTGCGTCCTCGGTGACCCTCTGCAGGCCATCTTCGGATTTGGCGGAAATCGGCTGGTTCACTGGGAACAAGACGTTCAATCGTCCTTCCCAGCAGCGGGTAGCCTTCGAACCCCTTGGCGCTGGCAAATTGCAGGTAATGAAGAGCTGGGCCAGTGGCTGCTATCCCAAAGGCATGCTCTTACGGCCGGCTTACCCATTGATCTAACTACGGCTCCGTCATCCGTTCGTTGGATCCAGCTGGTTGCCGGTAGTGAAGTGCAGCAAAGATTGACTGCGGCACGGACCAATGCGCCTGGTAGCCAAGGAACGGTTCTGGTAATTGGCGAGTCCATGAATGTTCAAGGCCGCCACCAACTCACCAGCCAAACGCCTGGGGCAATGGCGGTAGAAGCCGTGGACATGCGAGACCTCGTCAACTTCGCCAGGCAATTCAATCTTCAGGCTCCTAGTGCGCTGCAAGACTTGGCCACCTTCTCCGCTCTCATGATGACGGGCGTCGGCACGGCGAATCTAGTGACGCGTGTCGGTACCATTCGTAGAGGGAGAGCCAGGACACCTCCAACTCCTGTAGAAGCTGAGGCAGTCGCCTTTGAGTCCGAGCGGACCATGACGCGCGCCTTGCGGCTGGTGGACGCTTTGGCCGAACAGACAGGCACTCGGGTCTATCGGCCCGAGATTCTGCACTGCTGTCGATCAGCCATGCGAAGCGTTATCAACGGAGAGCAAGATCTATTAGGAGCCGCACTTCATGCCCGCGAGCGAAATCGTCACCTCAGCCGCCCCATTGCGCGCAGAGCAGTCGGCAGCACTCTCCTTCTGAAAGGTCTCGAGGCAGACATTGCCGTGGTCCTCTATCCGGAGAGCATGAGCGTGCAGAACCTCTATGTAGCCCTCACGCGTGGTGCGAAAGGGCTGGTGATCTGCTCCAGTACCCCAACGCTGACCCCGACCCCATAGCCTCAACCTAACCATTCTGCGCCCTATCAGGCACGAAGCTTTGCGGCGCTTCATCATTGCAATGGTCACAATGGACCTTGTCCCAAAGTCGTTGCTGAACATCTGGGTCTGAAGAACGTGGGTCTCGCCGGGCAGCGACTGCATCAGGATTGATTTCAAGGTTCTCCTTGTCCCACCTAGATGATTGGGCGGCGAAGGTGGCGTAGGCTATCTGCTTACCAATGATGCGTCAGCGGACAGCAGAATGAGCAGACCCAACTCAGTAGAGGATAAGGCATTGGCCGCTCTTGACCGCCTGGTGAAGCGACGCCCGACCAATGAACTGCTGAAGGCAAAGATGGCCGCAGGTCATCGGATCATCACGCCTACCGCGGTCGCGGCAGAGGCAGGAGTAAATAGAGGGAGCTTTGGATCAAGGCACGCTCGACTTGGGCACGTCTGGCTTAAAATTCAGGAGCTGGCTGAGGAGGAGAGGCGAGGCTCAGTAGCTGAAGAGCTCGCCAGGGTTAAGGCTGAGAACGCAAGGTTGAAGGCTCTGCTTTACAAGACCAACATCCACAACGCATCTCTCCAACTCGCAGTGTCCCGGCTTCAGAAGCAGAGTACCAAGAGAGACGATGGAGCAAATGTCGTCAACTTTCGCCGGAACGATCGGAAGCGTCCCCGGTAGCGTTGGATATCATCCTCAGCACTGCTCGACTCTGAACAACACGGCTCATAGCAATCTTGGAATACTGATCCCTAGAGTTGGTCCGCTCCATCTGGACAATGGCCTGATTTTTCAGGAGGCGATCCTCCCAAAAGTCCTTATGCTCTGGCAGGATGATGCAGCACTTGCACCCCGCGCACAGGCCGGGCGACCGTAGGCCGAAGTTCGGCGAGGCGCGGACAGTGAGGAGGCTTGCTTGTGGGTTGCAGCTGGAACGGTCAGGCAACATATCAATCAGGCAACTTGCGTAGGTCCCTGTCCATATCCGCAGGTCGGTGAGTTTCACGTATGCCACGGCCTTATCGATCGGCGTCTCTCCGTCCATCTTGGACAGTGCCTCGGTCATTGATTCGGCATGCTGCATGAGAAGACGCTGCGCCGGTCCACCTCCGATCGGCCTGCCGAGGGTGATTTGAACTAGGAACCGAGAGGTCTCCATGACTCTCTCTCCTTCCAAGTTCTCGAGCAGAGCCGCATCGTTTCCAATGTACCCTTGATCCGTGATCTGCTCGCTCATGTGACGGAAGTGCGTCCGTAGCGCTGGCATTAGTTCCGGCTTGGATCGGAACACATAGTGCGCAAAGGTGATCCTCCATCGCTGCGGGCGTAGGTACCTCACCTCGTAAACAGCTTGCGTCGTTTCGATGCCACGCTTCTTCGTGAGGGCTTCGACGGCAAACTCACGTTGCAGCAGAGAATTTCTGGATGCTGTCATTCGGCCGATTCCATCGGGACCCGATGGAAGGGACTTGGCGTGGGAGAAGCTGAGCATCAGTGACTTAGTGCCCGATAGTGCTCGCCAAGGCTCCATTAGCCGCACCAGCACCTCGACGGATTTCAGCACGATCGGCAGGTGATTCGTGCCCAACGGGCGCAGTCCGGCAGTCCACTCATGGCGAGTCGCTTCCCTTTTGGCGGAAATGCCACAGATGGAGAACACCTCCATTAGTCCGTCTAGCGACGTCACTGACTTGACCACACCGTGCTGTAGCGTCGGATCGTGGTCCAGGGAGAGGCCAATCAGCTCATGAGCTCGAATCCCGGTGCATCCCTGCAGCAAGACACTGCATGCGCTTTGAGTCATTAGTATTAGGCGTCTCAGGCCCTGAGTTCCGCTAATCTCGCGCTCGTCACCAGCGTCATCAATCCGATCTATGGTGGCCAATGGCTCATGCCAGGGTGTCAGTGTCCCTGGGATCGGGCTCATCTGGAACTCCTCGATGTGCCGTTTGATCTGACGAAAGCAGGCGATTCGTCTCGGTCCCGTAGCACTTCTTGCGTCGATCAGCATCGGGATGACCTCAGCCTGAAGTCTGATCACATCCTCCGAGCCGTACTCAATCCATTCACATGCGTAGGAAAGAATCGGTACCGAGATCTCGTCCGGGACAGGCATCAATCCACCCGTTCGAGCAAGCCCGAGCGGCTCTGTCACGACGTCGTAGGTCTTTCTTCCGTCAAACGGCGCTTCGCACGGTGCTTGTCCGCCTCTGGCGCGCAAGCTGTCCGCGATTTCGTAGATCTGTGTAAGTGGATGGATGAGTTTGTAGGCGGTCGCATGCGTCCACGCCCTGTCTCGACCGGCATCACTTCGGGCCGTCATGTACTGCTCTTCGAGACCTTCGACGTAGTCCCAGCTCATCGCCGTGGTGATATCGAAGAGGGAGTGGATCTCCCGCTCTCCCATGAACTTCACCAGCTCCTTCATGCCCATGTAAGTGCCAGGGATAGACCCAACCGTCATACGTACGGTGTCCTCAATGATGGCGGTCTTGAGGTAGCACTTCAGCTCAGAGAGCAGTCCTCTGTGCTTGTAGTCCGTGAGCAACTCTCCGCGTGCCACAGGGATTGCCCAGTCAACTGTGACAAACTCCTTCTGTTGGCCGACCGTGGTCTGGGCAAAGGTCCAGACATCACTGTCATAGTCAACTTGGAAGGAAGGATGCAGGGTCGCTGCCTGCGCTGTTTCGACCTTTCTTGCTGCGGGCATAGCCATATCTCTAGAATTGATTCGCTAGTGGCGGTACAGCCGGACTATTCAAGTCCAGGCAGGGGCGTCAGCATGATCATCATCGCTGATTGTCGATTCGCAGTTGTGCTCACTGCTGGGATCCATGAATCGCGGAGAGCGAGATAGGCATTCTCGAACTTTCGCCTCCAGATCTCGCTGCCGAGCTCTGCCCTGGCTTCTTCGTATAGCTCCTGCAGTTGAAGAAAGCGCGCGAGCGCGTAGGCTTCGTTTGGATCAGCTGCGGCGAGCGGGCATGCAGGACAGGAACCATAGCTGGTGCAGAGCTTTCCATGGCGCTGCCCTGGTTGAGGACTTTGGAATGGATCTGCACAGCAGAAGCCCTGCGTGGCTGCCGTTTGCTCACGATCACTTCGGGCGGAGCGTGTGTCGATCTTTCCATTTGAAGTCACCCAGCGCTCCTGTGCGGTCATGGCTCCTGCCAGCTGTTCCTTTTGCCGATGCTGCATCGTGGTTGTCTGGTAACTGTCTTGACCAGTTGACAGTAGCCGATGGCCTAGCATTGCTCGGAGCTCGAAGGCGTCGCCGTCGGTCAGCCCATCAACCGCTTCGGAGAACGCAAGCCTGTTTGCTTGAGAGCCAGAGTACTTAAGCCCCCTTCGTTTGCAGAACAACGTGATGTAACCGGTCACCCGCGTGGTCACGTCGTCGGTTCTGGCTGAGTAGGAGTCGATGTGCATTCCTCGGCGCTTGTGCCGCCCGCCTTCGGAAACTGCGTGGAGGAAGAAGTCATTGGCAAGCTCACCAGCAGCGTAGTCTCTGATTCGTTTGGTCCAAGCAATAACGAAACTGATCAATCTTTCAGGCGCTAGCGGGTGATCGCTAGCGGGGAAGGCTGCTCGCTGTGTCGCGCCCTGAGCGGAACTTCCAGCCCTGCGCTTGGAGGACTTGATCACCGTTCGCTTTTGTCCAAGCGGGTAGTGCTCCGATATGCCATTCAGGGTGAGTGTTCTAAGTGGCTGCTCGTTGAAGCCCGAGTGCATGGCTAGTACGAGAAAGAATGGGATCAGATCGCCGCCGATCGGGTGCGCTAGTCTCCTCAGACGGAAGTACTCGCTTTCGCTGATCTTTCCTACGCCTGGGAGCTTGTGAACCGCGCCTTGGCGAGGAAGATGACCGTCAAAGTTTGCCAATATTTGAGCAATTGCCTCTGCCGGATCGCTTAGCGATACAGCGTCGCCCTTTTTCTTCTGAGCGAGGGCACTGTGAACCCTATCTAGAAGCGGCCACACTTCGTCCATTGTCGATATGCATTCTTCGACCGCCGCCTTCATGACGTTGGCCCAAGCCGCACGGTCCAGCTCTTTCGGCTTGCTCTTCCGTGGCAGTCCTGCGAACGGCTTTGGCGGAATACGGATCACCTTCCACCGTGGATCCATCTCGTGCAGCGCAAGAACGACCTTCTTGAAGGTCCCGTAATAGTGGCGCTGGGTCTCCACCGAGAGAACTGTCGGGTGCGTGGTATCCCTACCTTTCAGATACGTTAGAAAGGACTCGCCGAGATCCATTGGAGTGTCGTCTGGGCCGCTTATCTTTACCCCTTTTACGGTTAGGTACTGCACCAGGCCACTCACGATGTTGTTAGCTGAAGAGGATCTAGTCGTCTCCCTGCTGTTCTTGTTAGCTCGGCAGAACGCCTCGGCGAAGAGCGGTGCCGCTGCACCTATGCCCTTCCACCGGCTGAGATTAACGATGTTGTCGCGCAGGTCTCCGGCGCGCCTGAACGCGACTTCTAGGCGACCAGCGCTCTCGCGGACATCCCATTTCTTTGTGTTGCCTACCTTTTCCTCAACTACTACGGCGTGCCGCAGCTGGGCGGATCTTCTTCCTGCCACGTAACGCTCCAATCCGTGTTCAATCTGATTTGATAAGGTGAGTCGGTCACATGCGAGGAGTAGTGCGTATGCTGGCCGTGGAGCCGTGTGAGCTCCAACTCGTCAGGCCTCGACGCCGATTCGCATAAAGGGTTGACCTTCAAGGTGCAGTCTGATCGATTCCCTGGTTTCGCTCTCGAATGCGTTCGCGCTTCGCAGGTAGATGGACTCAGTCGTATCCCTGAGACTGTGTCCCAGTACCGACTGAACATACTTGATCGCATCCATGTCACCGTTTGCGCGCTTCTCCATGTACGTGTACAAGGCGAAGGTGTGTCGAAGGGCGTGAATGGTTATTCGCTCGCGCTGCGTGGATTCGTAGCGAGCCAGGTCACGCTCTTTGGAGAGCCGTTTGAGCAGCCTGTCCTTGGCCTGGGCGAAATGCCGGTCGAAGATCTGCGGGGTTATCGGATTGCCCGCATGCTTGCGGTTGTTTGCGTCGAGGACGAATAGGACGCCGTGATCCTCGAGCTTGTGGTATCCCAGTCGGAGGTCAACGAGGCGCTGCCGAACACCTTTGGCATAGCGCTTCAACGCGTTGAGTAGCCAGACTGGAACGGGAACATTGCGCTTCTTGTTACCTTTCCCGAGCACGGGGATGGCGACTGCAGTGAGAGGATCGCGCCCTTCCGTACGGGCCTGAAGGATGGTTTTCGCTTTGAGATCGCACACTTCCGCCCGCCTCAGTCCTGCTTGATAGCAAAGCTCAGCCATCAATCGCTGCGCCGTGGTTGCGTATGCCAGTTCAACCAGACCGTTTCGCTCGAGCACAGGGTTTGGACCTAGTTCGTCAAGAATACCGACGACGGTCTCGGGATGGAGCGCAGTGATGAGTTCGTCAGCGTCGTTCAGCCCGGGAAGGTCGACGCCAACGTCGAGAACTTGAACAGTTCCTCGCTTCGTCTGCTTGCTCAGCAGCGCTGGTGCCTTCCTCAGGTATCCCCGTTTCACGCAGAATGCGATTAGCTTGGTCACGGTCGACCATCTTCGATGAATAGTCGCGGCGGCGAGCTTATCCAAGGTCACCGCAGAGTCCAGGTCAGTCAAGGTGTCCGCATAGGATCTGAGGAGATCCTCATCTACGTCGGAAACGAGCTTTTTTCTTGCGTCAAGAAAGTGATGGAAGTCGGTGAGGTCAGCCGCGATAGCTGCGGTTGTGTTCTTGCTGCAGGCAAGCTTTGGCTTTGGACCGATCGTTAGATGGGCATCTGCAAAGAATTCAAAAGCGGGCTGAACGATCGTTCCATCAGACCTGCTGACCAAAAAGCAGAAGCCTTCGGGTAAGGGTACGCCTTGCGCACACTTGATTCCTGTCGCTTCCGAAGCGATTGCACGTGCGGTGCATATTTCGACGTCATAGACCATGGCGCCGAAAGCTATCAGGTATACGGAAAGTTTTTTTTGCTGTGAGCCTTACGGTACGTTAACAACTGAAATGAGAATCATGCCTACTTTTTACTTCCATTGATTCATATATTTACGCGTGATCGTGACCCTACTGGTACGCTCGGTGTGAAGGAAGACCTGCTCGCTGGTACGGGGGAAGTGCGCAACAGAGAGGTGGGTTCGTTCGTCGCGCAGGCTAGATTTGCTCCTTCAGTACCAATGTTGGTGTCCGCTTGGCGCGGCAATCGGTAGCGCGCGGTCAATGGCTACCCAAGGCTGGCAGTGAGTTGACATCATCAATCGGGAGACGCCGCGGTTGCTACTGCGCGTTCTTTAGGGAAGCGTGTTGGCTGGGCAGTGGGTACGCCTGGAGCTACCGATTCAATTGCTGCCGGCAAAGGTAAGGTTGCCGCAACGCCACTGCACCACTTTTGATTGCTGGCAACCTTTGGTTGGCCGTCTCCGGGTTCTCCGGAGCGACGCTATCAAAGAGTTTCTCGAGTGCTGCCCGCGTGCTGATCCCTAACTGTGCCGAATGTGCGAGAGGACGGCCGCTGCATACGCGCTCTTTCAACGAGCCATCGAGACAACGCGCTGCTCAGCCATGATCGGCGATCATGTGGCCGAGGTCGGATGCACTCTGCAGTTCAATGATGCGATCGGTCAGGCGTTCAGCTGCGATCTGCAACCCGTCATCGTCTGACGAGTACGGGGAGCCGAACAGCGGGATCTCGACCCACAGTCTCTCCTGCCCATCATGCACATAGGGGCCATGGTCATCCAAGAGAAGGGCTTCACCCACGTGGGGGGAGACATAGGAAAGATCCTTTGTCCTTCCAGACCAGTGGATGTATCGAAGCTCGACAAACCATGCCGGAACACTGCCTTCCCTAGCCAGGAGTCCGGCAATTCTTCTTGCAAGTGCCTCGGGAACCGTAGTGAACAGTACAAGTTCCTCGAACTGCGATCGGACATCCTCTAGGAACCGGTGAAGCCCAGGGCGAGGAATCTGACTGACTGCGTTGGAGATGAGCGTGCCTTCGAGGTCCAGTGCCAGGATGGTTGGCTTCATTGGGAGTTCCTGTCTAAGCTTCTAAGCCTGAGTAAACGCATCGGTAGGTAGCTATCCATGGCGTGGGTCACAGGGTACCGGTTCGGGCTACGCCCCTCTGAAACTTTGCCCAACCACTTCACTTCCGTTGGATTGCTTCTGAGACCTCTACGGCCCAACGCGAGGTGTGGATGATCCTGGTCTCCTGCAGCTGCTCTTGAAGGATCTGGCGTTTGGTGAGCTGAGACACCGCCTCCCACTCGTTCCTGAAGATGTAAGTGGCATTGCCTGACTCGGGACTCTCGAACACGTATCGATTCCTTCCCGTGAACCCAAAAACGATGTACTCACTGAAACCGCCTAATCCGACTGCCATGAAGTCGGGCTCGTGACGAGTGATGGTCCGGATGCGCTGCTTAGCGACTGCGCGGTCGCTGTCGGTCAACTGCTTCAGATAACTATCCAATACCTGCATCGCTCTATCGAACGGGAACTTCCCCGGAGAGAGAATGCGCCAGTTGATCTTCTCGACCCTGACCGGCACCGCGAGGTCCGGGTCAACGATTTCGAAGTGTTGGAAGCATTCCAGGTAGATGTTGAGGAGGTTTGCAATGCTCTCTTCTGGCTCCGTCCGGTCAATGATCCTAGTAGCCATTGCGATACCACTGTCTGTATCTACAGCAGTGAGGAATTCACCAGGTGGTGCAACGTATTCCCTGGGATAGGTCTCATAGGATCTTGTCTGAGTACCGTGGTGAGTGTGTCCGTGCCAGTCCTTCCACGAGGTATTGATTGATCGAGACTTGGTGACCATCGGAAGGTCCTTTCGGATGATCTCTTTGCCTCGGGCATTGAATAACGTCGCGGGTCCTTCGGCGCTTGGCACAATGGAAGCGCCTGCGAGCGGAAGGTCGTCGAATCCCAGCATCGCCGCTTGGTGTTCTGTGAGTGGGCCGCTAAGAATGCGAAACTGTGGCAGCCGCTCAATCGTGCTTCGGTAGACTGATAAACCTCTCACTTGCTTGGGCATACGCTGGTCCTTTTCATGAGGAAGCGGGATAACCAAATATGTTTGGAAAGCCGTCTAAGCTTGCTGCGGAGGAGATGCTATTTCCTTTTCGGGGAGATGGTATCAGTACTCAGAAACCTAGGACGCTCTGTCCCTGTAGGCGCCGCTCGGACTGCATCCATAGCTTTGTACTGATGCTAGCCTCGTTTTCCGTTCGGCTAGAAAAGTTGCCCCTGTGGCGACTTGTCTTGGGGAGGTTGAAAAAGATGAGTGGCCAGCGCTGGCAGCCTAGTGAAACCGAGTTCACGATGCTTCTTTTCAAAGCGCTTCCGGATCAAGTCCGCTACAGGGCCAGTTCCGGACATCCTGGTGCCAAAGCTGGCGTCATACTCCTTTCCACCATGCATCTGTCGCATCAAGCTAAGCACGTGCGCAGCGCGGTCCGGATAGTGCAGCTCGAGCCATTCTCTCCAAATGTCCTTAATCTCGTTGGGTAGCCTGAGAAGCACGTAGCCTGCTGCCCGAGCGCCGTGTTCGTGAGCAGCCTCAAGGATGGCTTCTAGGTCATGGTCGGTGATCATGGGAATGACCGGCGCGATCAAAACCCCTACCGGTACTCCTGCCTCGTGCAGCTGATTCATTGCTCGCAGCCTTGCGTGGGGAGCAGCAGCTCGTGGTTCCAGTTTTGCAGATAGCTTCCTGTCGAGCGTGGTGACCGAGAAGTAGACCGTAACCAACCGATCCTTGGCCATCGACGCCAGCAGTTCGACGTCCCTGGTGATCAAGGCACTCTTGGTGACGAAGCTCACCGGATGCTTGGCATCAGCAAGCACCTCAAGGCATTGGCGTGTAATTTGGTAATTCCTTTCAATCGGCTGATAGCCGTCTGTGTTTATCCCCAACGCAATCGGGGTGCACTTGTAGTTCGACTTGCTAATTTCTGCTCTGAGGCGCTCCGGGGCATTTGTCTTTGCAAACAGGCGCGTCTCGAAGTCTAAGCCTGGTGAAAGGCTCAAGTAGGAGTGAGAAGGGCGAGCAAAACAGTAAACACAGCCATGCTCGCAGCCGCGGTACGGGTTGACCGACGCGCTAAAGCCAACGTCAGGGGATGAGTTGTGGCTGATCACTGTGCGCGCTCGCTCTTCCTGCACCTGAGTTCTCAGCGGTGGCGCGTCTTCCATCTCCTGGTAGACCGACTCCCAGCCGTCGTCGACTCCCACTGTTGCAGTGGTATCGAAACGGCTTGGGACACGCGATGCGGCCCCTCTGCCTTTGAGGGGAACTTGGGCCTTTCGAGCATCCTGTTCCATGGCGACAACTTGGGAAGGTCGGGCCGTTAGTATTATTGCTAACCACAGGCGCCGCAACACCGTGAAATTCAGCTAGCTGTAGGCCATACGGTCGTTTGGCGAGTAGGTTCTGCCCAGGCTTATCCACAGCTTCGGCTGGCAAGGCCTTTATCAGCTGCGTTGGCCATGGAGCGCTTTGGCTTCCGCCAAGAAGATCTGCATCAATGCCCGCGATCGACGTGTTGCTGCAGGCAGTGGAATGCCCAACTGTGCGCAGAGCGAAGTCGCATATGCCATCTGTGCACCCGTGGGCGGCTTGATGTCCCAATCCGTTAGCTGGGGGATGAGCTTTGAGAGCTCTTCTGCCAGGCGGTACTCAAAGCCTCTTGCTTGCCCTTCCTCTTCTTGCATTCGACGCATCTGCATAGCGACCTGCTCCCTGCCCATGGGAGAAAAGGGAAGCTCAAGAGTGAACTCCAGTTCCGGACATACGAGGTAAAAGTTCATGGGAGATGCAATTAGTACTTATAAGTAGACTACCTTTAGAGGCGTAGTCTTTAAAGTACTGGAACCACAAGCTGCTTCGTATGGTCGAGCATACGAACCAAGCGAAACTTGCAGATGTGATCCGCGCGCATCGCATTGATCTGGGTGTCAGCCAAGAAGCCTTTGCTGACCACATCCAGATGCACCGCGCCTACTACAGCAAGATCGAGCGTGGCGAAAAGAACCTCACTCTCGCTACCTTGGAGCGAGTTGCTAAAGGCATGGGTACCTCGATGTCGGCCCTGCTGCGCGCCGCAGGGCTCTAACACTCTTTGCAGACCACGAAGGTTGGCCAACCTCTCCAGGATGGGCGTGTTTGGCCGGCACTGCGCGGGGGATTGTGCCGATAGCAATGTGTTTACTGATTATTCTCTAACCTGTTGATCTATATGGATTTATCTAGTGAACAATCAGGGGGTATTGATACCGTGCTCGCAGCCACGATACGGATTGACCGACTGGCTGAAGCCTACGTCCGGGGAGGTATTGCGGCTGATGATGCTGCGCGCGGTTTCAGCGCGTACCTCGGTGCGCAGGCGGGGGGCCGCGAACTCTTCGCTTTCATCCACTTCCCAGCCGTCGTCCACTGCCTCGCTGACGGTGCTCTCGAAGCGCCCGGCAAGGTGGGAGCTGGACCCTCGGCCTTTGATCGCGATACCCATGTGGGTAGCCTACGCCGCTGCCGTCTCAGCGGCTGCGACAACAGTATTGGCCCCGCCGGGCAGGGTCCGGCGCTACCTCAGAGCAGCGCCAGATAGCCCCGAACGGTCGCATCCAGCCCGTCATACAGGGCCTCGCCGATCAGCGCATGCCCGATCGAGACCTCCAGCACCTCCGGCACGTTCGCCAGGAAGTCACGCAGGTTGTCCTGCGACAGATCATGGCCGGCGTTCACACCAAGCCCAACGGCCTGCGCGCGGCGCGCGGCCGTGGCGAACAGCGCCAGCATCGCTGCGGCGTCGCCTGCGGCGTGCGCTTCGGCATAGGGTCCGGTGTACAGCTCGATGCGATCGGCGCCGACCTCGGCCGCCTGTTCCAGCAGCGGGTTGCCGGCATCGACGAACAGGCTGACCCGGCAGCCCATCGCCTTCAGCTCGGCCACCAGCGGACGCAGGCGCTCGCCGTCGCGCTCGAAGTCGAAACCGTGGTCGGAGGTGATCTGGCCATCGCCGTCCGGCACCAGGGTGGCCTGCGCCGGACGCGTCTGCGCGCACAGCGGCAGCAGCCCCGGGTAGCCGTCGCGTGGCGGTGCGAAGGGATTGCCTTCTATGTTGAATTCGACGCCACGGACGCGGGTCAGCGTGGACAGCGCCATTACGTCCTCGGCGGTGATATGACGTCGATCGGGTCGCGGATGCACGGTGATGCCATGGGCGCCGGCATCCAGGCAGGCCTGGGCGGCACGCACCACATCGGGTTCGGCACCACCGCGCGAATTGCGCAGGACGGCGATCTTGTTGACGTTGACACTGAGCTGGGTCATCGAACGGTACTACTTGGAAAGAGGGGACGGATCGTGTTCGTCGCGTTGATCCGCGCCACGGGCCTCGGCCTGCTCACGCAGGCGGCGCAGCTCGTCGGCATCGATCAGGGTTGAGGGATCACTCTGCAGATCACCGAACCGGGCCACGTAGCGGCCACGCACCCAGGCCAGCAGGAAGGCGAGGGCCGCCAGCAGCGCCAGCGCCATCAGCCCCGGGCTTGGGGTTTTCAGCGCGAAGGCGAAACAGCCCAGCGCCGGCAGCAGGTACAACCAGTACATAGTCAGGCTCCCCGGATGATCGCCGCAGTGTAGCGCCGCCTTACAGCAGCGGCGAGGCCAGACGCGCGAAGGCCTCGGGCAGGCGTTGCAGCCACAGCGAGCGGGCCGCGGCCTGGTCGTGCACGCGGGTAGCGCGCTCGAACTCGGCCTCCAGCAGGCCCGCCAGGGCGGCCACCCGCTCGCGGTCGCTGATCATCATCGACAGTTCGAAGTTCAGGCGGAAGCTGCGATGGTCGAAGTTGGCACTGCCGACGATGCAGACATCGTCGTCGGCGATGAAGGCCTTGGTATGCAGCATGCGGGGGCCGTACTCGTAGATCTTCACCCCGGCGTGCAGCAGCTCGTCGAAGTAGGACCGTGCGGCCTGGGTCACGAACCAGGAATCGCTCATCTTCGGCACCAGCAGCCGCACGTCCAGTCCCCCCAGCGCGGCCGAGGTCAGCGCCATCCGCGCGGCTTCGCCCGGCACGAAGTAGGGCGTGACCAGCCACACGCGCTCCTGCGCTTCCTGGATGGCCGCCACGTGGAGCCGGTGGATGGTCTCCCAGCCCGAGTCCGGGCCGGACACCAGCACCTGTGCGTTGATCGAGCCTTCGCCGCGGAGCGGCATGTCCGCCGGCCACATCCGCGCGATGTCGAAATGCGAGTGGTCCTGACCGCTGGCGTAGAGCCAGTCCTCGGCAAACACCAGTTGCAGGCTGCGGACTACGTGACCGCGGATGCGCATGTGCAGGTCGCGATAGGCGTTGGCGTTGCGGCTCTCATCCTCGTCATCGGTGATGTTGATGCCGCCGGTGAAGGCGAGGCGGCCATCGACGATCACCAGCTTGCGGTGGGTGCGCAGGTTCAGCCACGGTCGCTTGAAGGGCTTCAGCAGCTGGCGGGGATGGAACCAGACCGCTTCACCGCCGGCGTCGAGCAGCGGCTGCAGGAAGCGTCGCGGCACCGCGGACGAGCCCACTGCATCGAGCAGCAGCCGCACCTGCACGCCGGCGCGGGCACGTTCGACCAGGGCATCACGCAGTGCGGTTCCGGCATGGTCGGGATTGAAGATGTAGTACTCCAGATGCACGTGGTCACGCGCCTGCGCCACCGCTTCCAGCAGCGCGGCATAGGTCGCCGCGCCATCGACCAGCCAGGTCACTTCGGTGGCACTGCTCGGCGCCAGTCCGGTGGTGGCCTGGGCGATCTTGGCCAGCTCGGTGCAATCGGCATCGGGCGGGCAGACGTCGCTGTAATGCTCCATCCCCGATCGCGCGCGGCCACGACGCAGGCGCTGCCGCTTCACCTTCTGCGGACCGAGCAGGTAATAGATGAAAAGGCCGAGGTAGGGCAGCAGGGCCAGCGACAGGATCCAGCTCAGCGTGGCTACCGGTTCGCGCTTCTGCAGCATGATCCAGCCCGCCAGCGCGAGCAGGTACAGCAGGTAGGCCACGGCCAGGATCGAACCCAGGTGGGCAATGCCATCAAGCCAGTGGCGGAGGGAGTCGAAGAGGGCGAGCATGCGCCGATCATAGCGGGCGCGTGAAGTCAGAGGGGGTCAGATCCCTTTTCCGCAGGGAAAGGGATCTGACCCCGTCGGGCTTCGCAGGCACAAAAAAAGACGCCCCTGTCTCCAGGGGCGTCTGCAGTCGCGTCATGACTGTTGTGTTGCGGTATTGCGTTTACTGCTGTACGAAGCCGATCTTCTTCATCTGAGCATTCTTCGCGGCAGCCAGAACCTTGGCCATCACGTCGTACTCGGAATCCGGGCTTGCATCGATCCGCAGTTCCGGCTGGTTGGTCGGGTCACGCTGGACCTCCTGTTCCATCCGCTGCTGCAGCTCGCTGGTGCTGATCGGGCTGTTGTTCCACGAGACCTGGTTGCTGGCGTCGATCTTCAGTTCGATCGGCGGCGGCGGTTCGACCAGCTGCGGCGGTGGGTTGAGCACGCGCTGCGGCAGGTCCACGGCGATCGGGTAGGTCATGATCGGCGCGGTCACGATGAAGATGATCAGCAGCACCAGCATCACGTCCACGAGGGGCGTGACGTTGATGTCGGCCATGGGGCCCTTGCCACCACCACTACTGAATGCCATGGCTTATTGCCCCTTTTCTTTGGTCGCGACGAAGCCGACGTCCAGCATGCCCTGCTCCTGCGCGACCTTGGTCAGGTCGTTGATGACGCGCATCTTGGTGGTGCGGTCACCACGCAGGTTCAGCGGCGGCTGCGGGGTCTGCTGGGCGGCGGTCGCCAAGCGCGACTCGAGCGTCTGCTTGGTGATTTCTTCGTCGTTCCAGTAGATCGAGCCGTCTTCCTTGACTGCCAGGGTGATCGGACCGGAGCGCTTTTCGGCGTCATCCGGATTCTGGATCAGGTTGGCTTCCGGCAGATCCACCTTGACCTTGTGGGACATCAGGGGCGCCGTGATGATGAAGATGATCAGCAGCACCAGCATCACGTCCACGAGGGGCGTAACGTTGATGTCGGCCATGGGGCCGCCGCTGTTACCACTACTGAAAGCCATAACGGGCTCCGTCTAGATCTTGATGACTACTTGCTTCGTCGCGGGTGGAAGCGCGCCGCAATCAGCGGACGCGCGAACCGGTGGCGAAGAAGTCGTGCAGGTCGTGCGCGAAGGTATCGAACTTGCTGATGGTCGCGCTGTTGATCTTGCTGAAGAAGTTGAAGGCGAACACGGCCGGGATCGCGACGAACAGACCGATCGCGGTCATGATCAGCGCTTCACCCACCGGGCCGGCAACGGCGTCGATCGAAGCGGAGCCGGTGGCACCGATCTTGATCAGCGCGCCGTAGATGCCCCACACGGTACCCAGCAGACCGACGAACGGTGCGGTCGCGCCGACGGTGGCCAGCAGGGTCATGCCCGACTGCAGCTTGTTGCTTTCGCGGGTGACGGCCTGACGCAGGGCGCGGTCGACGAATTCCGAACGGCTCAGGTTCTCACCCAGGCCACCGGTACCGCCGCCTTCAGCGCGCTGGTGGTGGGCAGCTGCCTGGGCAGCGTCCAGGGCGATCTTCGAGAACGGCTCCGAAGCCGGCTGCTCTTCCATCGCACGGATGGCGTCCTGCGCGTTCGGGGTGTCCCAGAACAGGCTGACGACGCGATCGGCAGCGCTCTTCAGGCGGGTGGCGCGGAAGATGTTGATGACGGTCCAGTACCAGGACATGGCCGACATGATCACCAGGGTCAGCAGCACGACCCAGGAAACAGCGAAATCACCCGGCTTGGTGGTCATTTCGTGGATCAGGTGCTCGAAGCCCATCTGCGACAGGGCGTTGGACGGATTGCCCCCGGCAGCAGCGGCGATGAAAATTTCCTGCAGCATGACGCTTACCTTTGTTGTGTGTGGTGATAAAGGGTGTAGCTAAGCTAAACAATCGAACCGGAGCGGGGGTGGCCCGAAGCCACCCGAACGCATCAGTTCAGCGCAAAGTTGACCGGGACGCGAACGCGACCTGCCGTCTTCTTACCGCCAGATTCAGCGGCGTTGAAGCGCCACTTGCGTGCTGCTTCCATCGCAGCACGGTCCAGGTCGCGGTTACGGCTGGACTTTTCCACCGTGACATTGGTGACGTTGCCGCTGGCATCGACATCAATGATCAGGATCACTTCACCCTGGATACCTGCGCGGAATGCTGCCGGCGGATAACGCGGGGGATTCATCGCCTTGGACGAGATGTCCACGCTGGCCTCGATCGACGCCGGCGGGCTTGGCGGCGACGGCGGGGTCGGCGGAGTGACGATATCGTTCGGACGCGGTTCCGGCACGTCCACGACCGGCGCCTGCGGCGGCGGCGGGACCGGCGACGGCTTCGGCGGCGACAGATTCTTCACCGGCGGCGGCGGAGTATCTGTCGGCGGCGGCGGCGGCGGCGGCGGGGGCGGCGGCGGCGGTGCGTCGACGATGGTCACCATCACATTGCGTTCCTTCTCCGCAGCGGCCTTGGGAGCCACGGCAGGGATCAGAAGCATCATGAAGGCGGCCAGATGCAGGGCGATTACAAACGCGATGCCGACGATGCGAGGCCAGCTCAGCCCCTTGTCATCGGGTTGTTCGTACCGGTGAACGACTAGTTGTTCCGTCATGCGCCAAGAGCTCAATAGTGGGGCCGGGATGCCGGGGGCGGAATCCCTGATCAGCGGTGCATGACACCGCAGGAACCTCCAAGCTTATACCAATCCTGAGCGCCTGCGCATCAACTGAGCAGGCGTTCAGGCGTTATTCCTACTTACTTCAGGTTGATGATTTTCTTGGCATCAGCCTGGTTCTTCACGCCCTTCGCCAGCGCCTGCTGGGCGGCCTGCTTGGCCTCGGGGACGCGACCTTCGGCATGCAGGACGCGTGCCAGGTTCAGGTAGGTCTCACCGTCCTTGGACAGCGGGGCGGCCTTCTGCCACGCATCGATCGCCTGCGGCACCTGGTCGGAGTAGTAGTAGGACTGGGCCAGCGCCAGGTAGACCTGGTAATCCGGCTTCAGGATGCCCTTCTGCAACCCTTCGTTGATGACCGCGATGACGTCCTTTTCCTTGTTCTCGGTGTTGGCATAGATCGAGTACAGCTGCTTGTACTCGCGCTCTTCGGTGAGCTGGCCGCTGCTGCGCAGCTTGTCCATCACCGCGGCGGCCTTGGGCATCTGGTCGGCCTGCATGTACATGTTGGCCAGGTTCAGCTGCGCCTTCTTGTCGTTCGGGTTCTTCGCCGCCAGGGCCTCGGCGGCCTGCACGGCTTCACCGGTCTGGCCGGCCTCGGACAGGGCTGCCATCAGCAGCTGGTTCCAGCTGTCCTTCGGCTCGGTGGAGCCGGCGATCGCCTGCTTCAGCACCGGGATCGCTTCCTGGTAGCGCTCCAGCTGGTACAGCGCCTGGCCCTTCGCGATCAGCTCTTCCGGCTTGGTCGACTTGCTCTCGGCGAAGTACTTGTCCAGGGTGGCCAGGCCTTCGGCGGTCTGGTCTTCCTGCAGCTGCAGCTGGCCCAGCATCAGCATCGACTGGAAGTGGCCGTTGTTGTCCAGGCCGTTGAACTGCAGCACCTGCTTCAGGTAGGCGATGGCGGCGGCGACATCGTCGGTCTGGTAGGCGGCCTGCGAAGCCAGCTGCGCGGCCAGCGACTTGTCGTACTCGTTCGCGGCGCTGTCAGCCAGGATGGCGTCGGCCTGGGTGCGGGTCTCCGGGAACTTTTCCTTGTTGTAGCTGTCTACCAGTTTCTGCAGCTTGCCGCCCATCTTGGCCGAGGACTTGGCCGCCGGCTCCTGGCGGGTCGCATTGGGGTACAGCGGTTCGGCCTTGGCCTGCTTGCTGCTGCCGCCGCGGTTGCCACGGTCGGAGGAACGCGAGGACTGCGCGAGCGCATCGGTGACCACGGCGCCGGTCAGGGCGGTCGCGACGAGGACGGAAAGCACAGCTTTGTGTTTACGGAAAATCATCGTTCACCTCGATCGAACCGCCGGATAGCGGCAAAGTCGGACTGTCAGAAAAATCTGAGCCGCCAAACGTATCAGAAACAGATGGCGTGAGAAATCGTTTTATGTGCTGCAATACAGCATGAAACTGCGCACTCATCCGCACTTTGGTCGCAGTCCGGCCGCCTGCGCCTGCTGGTAGACCGGCATCAGGGCAGGGGAATCACGTCGCAGCTCCTGGATCCGGTTGGCCGGATCGGGGTGGGTGGACAGCCATTGCGGGCTGCGTCCGCCGCTGGCGGCCATCATGTTCTGCCACAGGTCCACCGCCTGCGCCGGGTTGAAACCGGCCTGCGCCATCAGCCGCTGGCCGATCACGTCCGCCTCGCTTTCCTGGGTCCGCGAGCCCGGCAGCAGGAACGCCGTCTGTGCCCCCATGCCGCCAAGCTGGTTGACCGTGCTGGCCGCGCCTTCGCCATAGGCAGCGCCGGCCAGTGCGCCGAGTACCGCCAGGCCGGTCTGCGCGCCCATCTGCCGGGTGATGCGCTCCTCGTGGTGGCGGGCGATGACATGGCCGATCTCGTGGCCGATCACGGCCGCCAGCTGGTCCTGGTTCCTGGCTACGGTGAAGATGCCGGTGTTCACGCCCACCTTGCCGCCAGGCAGGGCGAAAGCGTTGGGTTCCTTGTCGACGAACACGGCGGTTTCCCACCGTACGCTACGGTATTGTGGAGGCAGCTGGGCGACCAGCGCGTTGACCACGCACTGCACGTAGCCGTTCTGCCGGCCGTCCGTGCTGATCTTTTCCTTCTGCTTCGTCTCGGCGAACGCCTGCGCGCCGAGCTGGTCAAGCTGTGCCTGCGAGACGCCACCGATCATCTGCCGCCGTCCGGTCGGCGAGGTGGTGGTCGCGCAGGCGCTGACCAGGGTGGTGATGACAAGGGCCAGCAGCAGTTGTTTCATGGGTCCACCCCCGTGTTCATGAGCGCAGTGTGTATCGTCGCTGCTTAATCTTTCGTCAAGCGGGCAGCCGTTACGTCGCGCCGAAGAACACCAGCGCCGCCAGTGCCACGGCATTGTTCA
Source organism: Stenotrophomonas sp. 2201_Sma (assembly GCF_056486685.1). Lineage (NCBI taxonomy): Bacteria > Pseudomonadati > Pseudomonadota > Gammaproteobacteria > Lysobacterales > Lysobacteraceae > Stenotrophomonas > Stenotrophomonas sp. 2201_Sma. The sequence continues at coordinate 7,941 of NZ_CM151329.1, read as the reverse complement.
GGGCATGTGCGGCGATGGCCGCCCACAGCGTTCCGGTACGGCGGTACAGCCAGCAGAATGCAGCGCCCATGCCGCCGTAGACCAGCCACAGCTGGGCGATCTCGGCCGGGCCGTTGGCGCTGGTGCCGGGAATTTCATGGATCAGGGCGAAGGCAAGGCTGCTCAGTATCATGCCCAGCCAGGGGCGACCGGCCTGCCACAAGCGCCCGAACAGGACGCGCCGGAACAGCAGTTCCTCGTAGGCCGGCGCCAGCACCACCGCGAACAGCATCAGGAACAGCGGAAAGCGCGCGACCGCGTTCTGCATCAGTTCCACGTTGGTCGGCACCGGTTCGATGCCGAACTGCCGGGACAGGAAGGCGATGCCGTTGCTGCCCACCACGATCAACGTGGCCACCAGCAGCGTCCAGCCCCAGGTGGAGGGCCGGCGCAGCGCGTCACGCGACGCCTGGCGTTCGGCCGCATTGGCCGGTCGTCGCCAGAAATACAGCAGCAGGGCCGCGCCGCCGGTAGCGAACAGCGCCATCAGGATCTGCGCCAGGGCACCCGGCTGACCCAGTGCTTCGGTCAGGGTGCCGGGATCGGGTGCGGCGCCGTTGGCCTTCGCGTTTGCGTAGCCGACCATCAAGCCGCGGTACACGCCCCAGAACAGGCCACTGATCAGGCTCAGGCCGAACAGGGTGACGGCGGCGATGCCCAGATCGATGAAGAATCCCGCCAGTGGCGAAGCGGTGCGGGGGGCAGCGGTCACCGGCGGAACCGGCGGCGGTGCGGAAACCGGAGCGGAAGCGGACATCAGATACCTGCGATCAAGGGGCAAGGGCCGGCGCGCCTCCCCGCGCACCGGCCACGTCCCGATTGTGTCAGATATCCAGGTTGGCGACCTTCAGTGCGTTGTCTTCGATGAAGTCGCGGCGCGGCTCGACGACATCGCCCATCAGGGTGCTGAAGATCTGATCGGCGGCAACGGCGTCTTCGATGCGTACCTGCAGCAGGCGGCGGGTATCCGGATTCACGGTGGTATCCCACAGCTGTTCCGGATTCATTTCACCCAGGCCCTTGAAGCGCTGGATCTGGCGACCGCGCTTGGCTTCATCCAGCAACCAGTTCTGCGCCTTCACGAACGAATCAACCTCGATCGACTTGGCACCGCGGGTGATGGTCGCCCCCTCGCGTACCAGGCCATGCAACAGCTTGGCTGCCTGATGGATCGCGCGCAGTTCGCCGGTTTCCAGGGCCGAAAGCGGCAGCACCTGGATGTGCTCTTCGCCCATGTGACGTCGGGTCACCAGCACGGCCGCGGGGCGCTGTTCATTGGCCTCCTGCAGTTCCAGGCTGAAACGCGGGCTGCCCAGGCTGCCCTGGTTCAGGCGCCTGGCCAGCGCGTCCAGGCCTTCGCCTTGTCCGGCATTGCGCAGGGTGTCCAGTTCCAGCGGCATGAAGTCGACCAGCGCTTCGAGCAGGTTGCGATCATAGCGATGCGCATTGCGTTCGATCGCGTCCTGCGCGGAGGCGTAGGCCAGCAGCAGCTTCTCCAGGGCAACGCCCTCGATGCCGGGCTCGCCGGCGGCCGGCACCAGCGACGCGTTTTCCACCGCGCTGCTGGCCAGATAGCTGTCCAGCGCCGGATCATCCTTCAGGTACAGCTCCTGCTTGCCCTGTTTGATCTTGTACAGCGGCGGCAGGCCGATGTAGACGTAGCCGCGCTCGATCAGCTCCGGCATCTGACGGTAGAAGAACGTCAGCAGCAGCGTGCGGATATGGGCGCCGTCGACGTCGGCGTCGGTCATGATGATGATCTTGTGATAGCGCAGCTTGTCCGGGTTGTACTCATCACGGCCGATGCCGGTACCGAGCGCGGTGATCAGCGTACCGACCTGGTCGGACGACAGCATGCGGTCGAAGCGCGCACGTTCCACGTTGAGGATCTTGCCGCGCAGCGGCAGTACCGCCTGGTTCTTGCGGTTGCGACCCTGCTTGGCCGAACCACCTGCCGAGTCACCCTCGACGATGAACAGCTCGGACAGCGCCGGATCCTTCTCCTGGCAGTCGGCCAGCTTGCCCGGCAGGCCGGCGATATCCAACGCGCCCTTGCGGCGCGTCAGGTCACGAGCCTTGCGGGCCGCTTCGCGCGCGCGCGCGGCATCGACGATCTTGCCGGCAATCGCCTTCGCTTCGTTCGGATTCTCCTGCAGGAATTCTTCCAGACGCTGGCCGAAGGCACTTTCCACGGCCGGACGCACGTCCGAGCTGACCAGCTTTTCCTTGGTCTGGCTGGAGAAGCTGGGATCGGGCACCTTCACCGACAGCACCGCGATCATGCCCTCTCGCATGTCATCGCCGGTCAGGTTGATCTTTGCCTGCTTGGCGATGCCGTTCTGCTCGATGTAGTTGTTGAGCACACGGGTCAGCGCACCGCGGAAACCGGCCAGGTGGGTGCCGCCGTCCTTCTGCGGAATGTTGTTGGTGAAGCAGTACATCGTTTCCTGGTAGGAATCGGTCCACTGCAGCGCCACTTCCACGGTGATGCCGTTGGATTCGCCGCTGACCGCGATGACGTTCGGATGCAGCGGCGTCTTCAGCTGGGCCAGATGCTCGACGAAACTGCGGATGCCGCCTTCATAGTGGAAGTCGTCGCGACGGCCATCGCCGCGTTCGTCCGCCAGCACGATCTTGACGCCGGAGTTCAGGAACGACAGCTCACGCAGGCGACGGGCCAGGATGTCGTAGTGGAATTCGACGTTGTCGTGGAACGCGACGGTCGACGGCCAGAAGCGCACGGTCGTGCCGCGCTTGGTGGTGCTTTCCAGCTTGGCCAGCGGGCTGACGGCAGCGCCGTTGCTGAATTCCTGCTGGTAATGGAAGCCGCCCTGGAATACGTCCACCAGCAGCTTCTGCGACAGCGCATTGACCACGCTGACACCCACACCATGCAGGCCGCCGGAAACCTTGTAGCTGTTGTCGTCGAACTTGCCGCCGGCGTGCAGGACCGTCATCACCACTTCGGCTGCCGAGACTTCGCGGCCCAGCTTGGCGCTCATCTGCTCATGCTTGCCGACCGGAATACCACGACCGTTGTCGGAGACCGACACCGAACCGTCGGCGTGGATCGTCACCGCGACATGGTCAGCATGACCGGCCAGCGCCTCATCGATGGAGTTGTCGACCACCTCGAACACCATGTGGTGCAGGCCGGTACCGTCATGGACGTCGCCGATGTACATACCGGGACGCTTGCGGACAGCCTCCAGGCCTTCCAGGGCGGTGATGCTGTTGGCGTCGTAGTTGCCATTGTTTACCGGGGTGTTCTGTTCGTCGCTCATTGCGCTTGCCGTAGGCTCCGCAGGTCGGGCACCACAGGAAGCGGTGCGCCGAGAATGAAAGGATTGCAACCCGAATTATACCAGCCAGGGTCGAGCGGCCCTGTTGTACGCACTATGGCACAGCCACGATCTGTCCATGTTCCACGTGGAACCGGGTGATGTCAGTCAGCGCCTGCAGCGCGGCCGGCGTTTCAGTTGCCGTGACGAATATCTGCGCCGGGCCGGCAAGCAGGCGCTCCAGCACCCGCGCCTGGTGAGTGCGATCCAGTTCGGAGGCCAGATCGTCCAGAGCAATAACCGGCCATTCCCCGCGCTGTTCCGCATAGTCTTCGGCCTGGGCCAGCAGACACGCCAAGGCCGTGAGTTTGGCCTGGCCGCGCGACAACGCGTCCCGCCCTGGAATATGGCTGAAGTCCACGCTCCAGTCCGCCCGATGGGGCCCAACGGATGTATAGCCCGCCTGCCGGTCCCGCTCGCGTGCCAACAGCAGTGCATCGGCCAGCGGCAGTTCGTGGCGGCGCCATCCCGGACTCAGGTCCAGCGCCTGGATACCCAACTGGGGGGCAAGACTGGCCGCCAGCGCGATGGTGCGCTCCTGCAGCCGCTCCAGATAACGCTGACGTCGGCTGGTCAACGGTTCGCCGGCCTCAGCCAGTTCGTGATCCCACGTATCGAGCATCCTTGCTGGCCCTCCCTGCTTGAGCAGGGCATTGCGCTGCTTGAGCGCCCGTGAGTAGCGGCGCCACAGGGACAGAAAATCCGGTTCCACGTGGAACAATCCCCAATCGAGAAAACGCCGACGGGGCTCACCACCACCGCTGACCAGGGCATGGCTGCCCGGCTCGAATGTCACCACCGCCAGTGCTGCACATAGATTGCCAAGCTGGCTGACATCTTCACCATCCAAGCGCCCCTTCCAGTCCTGTCCGCTATGGCGGAGACCGGCCTTGCGGCGGTGCGGCGATGACTGGCCGCGCTGTTCATCCCACTCCACAAAGATGTCCAGCGCATCCTGGCCCTGGCGGACCAGGCCGTCGCGCACCCGGCCACGGAAGCTGCGCCCATAAGCCATCAGATGCAACGCCTCCAGCACACTGGTCTTGCCGGCACCGTTGTCGCCCGTCAGCAGATTCAATCCCGGTTGTGGCGACAGCTCCACCACGGCGAAGCGGCGCAGATGGTGCAGGACGAGGCGACGGATCTGCATGGGGTGCGAAGGACCATCCGCACGAAGCGGTAAAGGGGCAGGGAATCCATCAGCTTACTGCATCGGTCAAGTCCGCCGTGGGCGTCAGGCTATCGCCCTGCAGACCATGGCGCGGTTGCGAACGTGTCCTGACCGGCTTACGGACGACGGCCCGCAAAGAACCTGCCGCATTTCCTTGAAATCTGCGCACCAACACCCGTGGCGGTTCCACAGATTTCAAGAATTTCAAGCAAGCGGTTTCACGCTATGCACAGCGGCCCGGTATTACTTATACACAAGGTATGGGCAATCTGTGGATAAAAAAGCCGCTTTGGCCCTGCCTGAAATCTATCCACAGGTTCCCCCCCAGCCCCAGGCGCCGATATGCAGGGGGTTTCATCACACTAAAACCCAATTAAATCAACGAGATGACCCTCTTTTCCACGAAATCTGGCTCTACCATCACCACCTAGCTTTAGATTTATACCCAGATTTAGAAGCTAGGAAGGACATAGACCGCCTGTAACGACGTCTGTGGATAGTGGCGTCAGCAACAGCAGCAGCTACGCGGATCCAGACAGCCAGAACAGCTACAGGGATCTGTCACACAGGGGACTGGCCTGTTGCAGCGCGATGGAGAACAGGAATGCTCCACGTGGAACCGCAAAAAAAACGCCCGGAACGTTCCGGGCGTCTTCTGGTTCCACGTGGAACAGCGCAACCGTCAGAGACGCAGCGGCATCACCACATGGCGGGACTTCTCGCTGCTGGACTCGCGCACCAGCGCCGACGAATTGGAATCGCGCAGCTGGATGATGACCTCTTCGTCGCGCAATGCGGACAGGGCGTCCAGCAGGTAATTCACATTGAAGCCGATGGCCAGATCGCTGACGGTGGTATCGGCTTCGATCTCTTCCTGCGCCTCTTCCTGCTCCGGGTTATGCGCGCTGATCTTCAGGTTGCCCGGCGAAACTTCCACGCGGATGCCGCGGTACTTCTCGTTGGACAGGATGGCCGCACGCTGCAGCGAGGCGCGTAGTGCCTCACGGTCGACCTTCACCTCGCGGTCGGCACCAATCGGAATCACGGCTTCATAGTCCGGGAAACGACCGTCAATCAGCTTCGAGGTGAACGTGACATCGTCCCGCTTCACGCGCACGTGGCTGCGGCCTACCTCCAGCTCGATCTCCCGGTCGCCGCTCTCCAGAAGGCGCTGCAGCTCGGTCACGCCCTTGCGCGGCACGATGATCTGTCGCTTGGAGCCGCTGGGCTTGGCCAGATCCGTTTCACACAGGGCGAGGCGGTGTCCGTCGGTGGCCACCGTACGCAGCGCATCGCCACGCAGGTCGAACAGCAGGCCGTTGAGGTAGTAGCGCACGTCCTGCTGGGCCATCGCGAACGCAGTGCGTTCAATCAGCTCCTTCAGGGTCGCTTCGCCGATCGCCACGCGCTCGGTGGCCTCCACCTCGTCTACCGACGGGAAGTCGTTGGACGGCAGCGTTGCCAGGGTGAAGCGGCTGCGACCCGCCTGCACGGTGATCTTGTCACCGGTCTGCGAAACAGTGATCCGGCTGCCATCGGGCAGGGCGCGGATGATCTCGAACAGCTTGCGCGCCGGAATGGTGGTTTCGCCGTCCTGGGCATCTTCAACCGCGATCCGCGACACCATCTCCACTTCCAGGTCGGTACCGGTCAGCGAAAGCTGGCCGTTCTGCACCTGGACCAGGAAATTGGCCAGAACCGGAAGGGTCTGGCGGCGTTCGACCACGTTGACGACCTGTGCCAACGGCTTGAGAAAGGCTTCGCGCTGCAGTGTGAAACGCATGTGGTTCCGTGCCCCTATGCTTTAAAAAATGTGGAATAAATCAAAAGCTTGGTGGTGCTGGTAGAGACAGAATCGCTGGAAAACAACGTTAAGTCTTTGTAATAAAAAGGATTTCTGGCCTCGAAACCCTCTGTATTACCGCCCCCCAGAGGGTGGGGAAAGTTGTGGATAAATTCCGCGCGTTGTCAGGCGCCTTTTTTATCCACAACTCATCCCGCGCTTGCTACCGGATTCTGCACCGTTTTGTGCGATGACGCCTCATCGGCGTCCGTGCATCATTCGCTCAGCTTCCGGATCAGCTTGTCCCAGTCCTCGCGGAGCTTGCCGTCGGTTTCCATCAACGTCCGGATCTGACGGCAGGCATGCAGCACCGTGGTGTGATCGCGACCGGCGAATGCGTCGCCGATCTCGGGCAGGCTGTGCTCGGTCAACTCCTTGGTCAGGGCCATGGCGACCTGGCGCGGACGGGCCAGCGAGCGGGTGCGGCGCTTGGACAGCAGATCCTTGATCTGCAGCCCGTAGTAGTCGGCAACGGTTTTCTGGATGTTGGGAATGCTGATCGCCTGCTGCTGGGCGCGCAGCAGGTCACGCAGGGTTTCCTGCGCGAACTCGGTGGTGATCGCACGGCCGGTGAAGTTGGCGCGGGCGGTCAGGGTATTCAGCGCGCCTTCGAGGTCGCGCACATTGGAGCGCATCTTCTTGGCGATCAGGAACGCAACATCATCGGGAATCTCCGCACCGCGTTCGCGCGCCTTGGCCAGCACGATCGCCGCACGGGTCTCGAAGTCAGGCGGTTCGATTGCGACCGACAGTCCCCAGGCAAGCCGCGACTTGAGGCGCGCTTCCAGCCCTTCGACCTCACGCGGGTACCGGTCACAGGTCAGGATGATCTGCTGCTTGCCGTCGAACAGGGCGTTGAAGGTGTGGAAGAACTCTTCCTGGGTGCGATCCTTGCCGGCGAAGAACTGGATGTCGTCGATCAGCAGCGCGTCGACCTGCTGGAACTGGCGCTTGAACTGATCCATGGTCTTTTCCTGCAAGGCCCGGATCATCGCGCTGAAGAACTGTTCCGAGCGCAGGTACAGCACCTTCGCACCCGGATTGGCCTGGCGCATGGCGTTGCCGGCGGCGAACATCAGGTGGGTCTTGCCCAGTCCGGTGCCTCCGTACAGCAGCAGCGGATTGTGTGCGCGATCGCCCGGTTTCTGCGCTGCCTGGAACGCAGCGGCGAGGCCGAGCTGGTTGCTGCGGCCTTCGACGAAGTTGGCGAAGGTGTAATGGCTGTCCAGATTGCCGGCGAACGGCACCTGGGGTTCGCTGGCTGCGTGCGCCGAATGCGTGGAAACCGGCGCGGTCTGCGCCTCTACCGGGCGCGGACGGGAGCCGATTTCAAGAAAAACGTCGCTGAATCCGGCGAAATGCGCCAGCAGCTCGCGGATGCGCGCCAGGTACAGCTCGCGCACCTGGTCGACGATGAAGGCATTCGGTGCATACAGCACCAGGCTGTCCACGCGCAGATCGGCCTGCAGCGGCTTCAACCAGGTGTGAACGTCTTCAGGCGGAAACTCCGCTTCGAGGCGTTCGAGACTACGGGACCAGGCATCCAT